>CAYJWN010000035.1:0-15394 GCA_964373835.1 uncultured Planctomycetales bacterium | reverse complement strand
TTCAACGACCGCGCCCGCCTCCTCACTGTGACACGCCTCTCGCGGAAGTAGCGCCGCGCTCCCATTTGTTTCACGATAGCGTCCTGTGGTAAGCTACTGCTTTGATGAACACACAAGAACGTGCTCTCGCCCAACGTCACGGCGTGCACATCGTGACGCTCGAGGACGCCGAGTACCCACAGCGGCTGCGGACCATCTATGATCCGCCGTCCGCATTGTACGTTCGAGGCTGCCTCGCGCCAGCTGATGAAATCGCGGTGGCCGTCGTCGGGTCTCGGCACGCCTCGCTGTACGGGTTGCAGTGCGCCGAACGATTGGCGTACGAGTTGGCGCTGCGCGGCATCACCGTGGTGTCTGGCTTAGCCCGCGGCATTGACGCTGCCGCCCATCGTGGGGCGCTGAAAGCCTCCGGACGCACCCTGGCGGTGTTGGGTAATGGGCTGAGCCGCGTGTATCCGCCCGAGCATCGTGCACTGGCGGATGAGGTCGCCCGGCACGGAGCGCTCATTTCTGAGTACCCGATGGAGACCAAGCCGCTGCCGCACAACTTTCCCCGGCGCAACCGGCTCATCAGCGGGCTCTCGCTTGGCGTCGTGATCGTGGAAGCCGCCACGCGCAGCGGGGCGCTGATCACCGCCGACTGCGCCCTCGAGCAGGGCCGGGAGGTCTTTGCGGTGCCGGGTCCGATTACAGCCGTGAGTTCTCAGGGAACGCACCACCTCCTCAAACAGGGTGCGCGACTCGTCACATCGGTGGAGGATATTCTCGACGAGCTTCGTTTAGTCCCCCAGCCTGTGCGCGCATCATTCCCAGATGATAGTGGGACGGCGCCGACCGCTGCGCTTCCTGAAGCAGAGCAGCGGGTGTTCGCGTGCGTGAGTGAGCGGGATCCCCTGGATATTGATATGATTGCGGGGCAGAGCGGCTTGGCGGTTGCTGAAGTCTCATCGCTCCTGCTGCAGTTGGAAGTGAAGCAGCTCATCCGGCAATTGCCCGGCAAGCAGTTCATTCGGAAGGTGAAGGGCGCTCAGGGTTGAGGAAGGATATTGATGAAGTTAGTTGTGAATGGTGAAAAGCGGGAAGTGCCGGAGGGGACGACCGTCTCTCAGCTGCTCGAGCACTTGAAGATCGTCCCCGAGCGCGTGGTGGTCGAGGTGAACCTGACGATCCTCAAGCGCGCGCAATTGCCCGGCGCCGTCTTACAAGACAGCGACCAGGTGGAGATCGTGAATTTTGTGGGTGGCGGCTCAAGTGGCTAAGAACTTGATTATTGTGGAATCGCCGGCCAAGGCGAAGACGATCCACAAAATCCTCGGCTCGGAGTTTGCGGTGACCTCTTCGATGGGCCACCTGCGCGACCTTCCGTCGAGTCGCCTGGGGGTCGATGTGGAGCACAATTTCGAGCCGCACTATATCGTCATCCAGAAGCGCCGGAAGATCGCCAAGCAGCTCCAGGAGGAGGCGCGGGGCAAAGACGCCATCTACCTGGCGCCCGACCCTGACCGGGAAGGCGAGGCCATCAGTTGGCACCTCGAGCGGCTGCTGCGTGACGATGAGGCTGCGCAGGCCAAGAAGGCGAGCGCGAAAGCGGCCAAGCGGCCGGCGGCCGCGCCCACACCCTCGATGAAAGCCACCAAGCCGGCGCGACGCGGCGGCCGCAAGATCTATCGCATCAGCTTCCATGAGATTACGCCGCAGGCGATCAAGGAAGCGGTGCGGCATCCCCACGCGATCAACCTGGACAAGGTCAACGCCCAGCAGGCGCGCAGGATTCTTGACCGGCTCGTCGGCTATTCGCTCTCGCCGCTCTTATGGAAAAAGATCGGGCGGGGCCTGTCCGCGGGGCGGGTGCAGTCCGTGGCGCTCCGGTTGATCGTTGACCGGGAGAAAGACATTGAGGCGTTTGTCCCGCAAGAGTATTGGACGATCGACGCCACACTGAAGAAAACGAACGGCGCCACGTTGACGGCGCAGCTTGAGAAGATCGGAGGAAAACCAGCCGAGGTCAAGACGAAGCCGGACGCGGAGCGGATCGCGGCTGATCTGAAGAAGCAGTCGTTTGTCGTGGCCTCGGTCGACGAGAAGGAACAGAAGCGCTACCCCAAACCGCCGTTTACCACGAGCACGCTCCAACAGGAAGCCTTCCACAAGCTGGGCTACTCCTCGGCGCGGACGATGCGCATCGCCCAACAGCTCTATGAAGGGCTTGAGATCGGCGAGGCCAGCCCCGTCGGGCTCATCACCTACATGCGCACCGATTCCGTGCGCGTAGCCAACGAGGCGCTCGGGGCGGTGCGCGGTTTCATTCCGAAGCGGTTCGGCAAGGAGTACCTGCCGGGCGAGCCGCGGTTCTACAAGTCCAGGAAAAGCGCCCAGGAAGCCCACGAGGCGATCCGGCCGACCGGCGTCACGCGGACGCCGGAGGCGCTGGCCAATGTCCTCACCAAGGAGCAGGCGGATCTCTACCAGCTCATCTGGCAGCGCTTCATCGCCAGCCAGATGAGCGATGCGGTGGACCGGGTGGTGAGCGTCCAAATCCACGGAGGAACGTACCACTTGAAGGCAAACGGCCGTACTCCCGTCTTCGCCGGATGGACCAAAGCCTACCAGGAGGTTGAAGAGAAAGAGCGTGACGAAGATCATCTCCCGGAAGGCGTGCTGCCGCCGCTGGCCAAAGCCGAGACGCTCTCGCTTCTCGGCGTGACGCCCAGCCAACACTTCACCAAGCCCCCGCGCCGCTACACGGACGCGTCATTGGTCAAAGCGCTGGAAGAAGATGGCATCGGCCGGCCGAGCACCTATGCGCCGACGATCCAAACGATCGTCTCGCGCGACTACGTCAGGCGAAACGGCGGCAGCTTTGTGCCGACGCAATTGGGGCGCATCGTGACCGAGATGCTCATTGAACATTTCCCGGAAATCATGGACCTGAAATTCACCGCGGAGATGGAAGAAGAGCTGGATCGCATCGAGGAAGGCGACCTGGAGTGGGTGTCGGTGGTGCGCCATTTCTACACCCCGTTTTCCGCGCGCGTGGCGACGGCGCAGGAACGGATGCGCGAGGTCAAACGGGAAGTGATCCCGACGCAGTACGTCTGCGAACAGTGCGGCAAGCCCATGGTCATCAAGTGGGGACGCTTCGGCCAGTTCTTGAGCTGCTCGGGCTACCCGGACTGCAAAAACGCCAAGCCGGTTCCCACAGGCGTGTCCTGTCACCAGCCTGGATGCGGGGGAGACCTCATCGAACGCCGGGCCAGGGGGCGCCACTTCTACGGCTGCTCGAACTACCCGACCTGCCGGTTTACGACCAGGCGGCTCGTGAAGCCCGGCGAAGACCGGCCGGATGGCGATGGGCCGTCGCAGGACACCGAGGCGAAAGACGAGCGCGCCACGTAACCCCGCCGTCGAGCGATTCCTCCAGTACCTCAGCGCCGAGCGCAACGCCTCCGACCACACCTGCCGCAATTACGCCCTGGACCTGCGTCAGTTTTTCCAGTTTCTCGGCCATCAGCGCCTGCGCGCGCTGACCGCATTGGACATCCGGCGCTTCGTCGTGCATCTGAGCACCAAGGAGCAGGCCCGGCGCACGATTGCGCGCAAGCTGTCCTGCCTGCGCAGCTTTTTCCGGTTTCTGTGCCGCGAGGAGACGCTGGAGCACAATCCGGCGGCGGCCATCCCGACGCCGCGGCTGGAGAAGCGGCTGCCGTCGTTCCTCGATGAACAGCAGGTGACGCGACTCTTGGACGCGCCGCCGATCAAGAAGTGGCAAGGGCTTCGCGATCGGGCCCTCCTTGAGACGCTCTACTCGACGGGCATGCGCGCGAGCGAGCTCGTCGGTCTCAATCTCGAGGATCTCGATGACATCTCCGGCACCGTGATGGTGCGCGGGAAGGGCAAGAAGGAGCGGCTCTGCCCGATCGGAGAGACCGCCCTCAACGCGATCCGCCGTTATGTGGCCAGGCGGCCCAAGAAGCTGCGGGTGCCGTACGCGGTCTTCATCAGCCAGAAGGGCACGCGCCTGACCGTGCGGCAGGTGGACCGGTTGCTGGTGCTGTACGTGCGCTTGGCGGGTCTGCCCAGCTCGATCAGCCCGCACAGCTTGCGGCACAGCTTCGCCACGCATCTGTTGGATCGGGGGGCGGATCTGCGCAGCGTCCAAGAGCTGTTGGGCCACGCCAGCCTTTCGACGACGCAGATCTACACGCACATCACGCCCCAGCGATTGAAGAAGATTTACGATCAAGCGCACCCTCGAGCCTAAGACTGCATGACGAAAGCACCAAGCACCAAATCCCAGCAGCTAAACAAATTCCAAGCACCAAATCCCAAGCTCCAAACGTTTGGACATTGGTGCTTGGTGCTTGGTGCTTGTTTGGAATTTGGGATTTGGAATTTGGTGCTTACCCGACGGGGTCATCAATGATGTGGGTGTTGTACGAGCTCCTCTACATGATTGGGCTTATCTTCTACCTGCCGAGCGCGGTGTGGCGGAGGCGGCTGTTGTGTTGGACGGGCCTGGCAGCCTTAGTGTGGGGGCCAGCCAGCTTGGCCGAAGTCATCCACCTCAAGAACGGCAAGACGGTCGAGGCGCGGATTACCCAGCGGACACCGAAATCGGTGGTTGTGGATTGGTATGGCGTCCCGATCACGTATTGGCTAGAGGAGGTCGACCATATCGATGGCGACGCAACATCTGCAGCCGCTCTTGCCACTCCGCCAGGGGACGTGACACCGGCGGCTCCGGGCAAGGCTCCAACGACACCCTCACCGTCGGCCATTCGCGAGGAAGCAGTTGTCATCGGGCAGGAGCCCTGGCGGTTGTCCGGTACGCTGACGCGGCCCGCGGGGGATGGGCCGGCGCCCGCCGTGGTGTTCGTGCATGGCTCCGGCCCGCACGATCGCGATGAGACGATTGGCCCGAACAAGCCCTTCCGCGATCTGGCGTTCGGATTAGGTGCCCGCGGGATCGCCGTCCTGCGCTACGAAAAGCGGACGAAGACGTACGGCGCGCAGTTTGCCGCCCTGAAGGACTATACCATCAATGATGAAACCGTGGATGACGCGCTGGCGGCGGTGGCTGCGCTGCGCCAAACGCCGGGCATGGACCCGCACCGGATTTTCGTCCTCGGGCACAGCGTGGGGGGCATGATGGCGCCGCGGATCGCCATGCGCGATCGTGCGCTGGCCGGCCTCGTCCTCTTGGCGGGCAATTCCCGTCCCATCGAGGATCTGATCTTAGAGCAGACCGCCTATCTCGCCTCGCTGCAAGGAAGCGCCTCCGCGGTGCCGCTCGAGGCCTTGCGGCATGAAGCGATGCGGGTGAAGGCCCTGCCGCCGCCCGGGTCTCCAACTACCGATGCGCCTCCCTTGGGCATTCCGTTGAGCTATTGGCGCGATTTGCAGGGCTATCAGCCAGCTGAGGTGGCGAAGAGCCTGTCGCTGCCGATCCTCATTCTGCAAGGCGAACGCGATTATCAAGTCACCATGTCGGATTTTGAGGGGTGGAAGCGTGCTCTGCAGGACCGGTCCAATGCCGGCTTCAGGAGTTATCCGACGCTGAACCATCTCTTCATTGAAGGAAGCGGGAAGAGCACGCCGGCCGAATACGCGCAGGCGGGCCAGATGGCGGACGTGGTGATCAACGACATTGCGGCCTGGATTGCCTCGCATTGAATGTGGCGGCTCTATGAACTGCTGTACCTCATCGGCTACGTTCTCTACCTGCCGGGCGCGGTGTGGCGGAGGCGGCTGCCGCACCGAGGCTGGAGCATGCGGCTGGGGCGCTACCCCCGTCGCGTCGCGGAGTCGCTGCATGGCCGCCAGGCGCTGTGGATCCACGCGGTCAGCGTGGGCGAGGTGTTAGCCGCGCAACCGCTCCTGCGGGCGCTCACGCAGGCTTACCCGCACTACGTGTCCGTGGTGTCCACCATCACGCCGGGTGGTTTCGAGGTCGCCTCCAAACAGGTCGGTGAGCGCGCTATCCCGATCTATTTCCCGTTAGACCTGCGCGGATGCATAGGCCGGGCACTCGATACGCTCCGGCCGCGCATCCTCTTGCTCATGGAGTCGGAACTGTGGCCAACAGTGGTTCGGCTCACCAAGGCGCGCGGCATCCCGATTGCTGTCATCAATGGGCGCGTCTCGCCCCGCGCGTTCAGACGGTACCAATGGATCAGACCATGGCTGGCCGGCATGTTGGACCAGGTCGGTCTGTTCTTGATGCAGAGTCAAACAGACGCGGATCGCCTCGTCCAACTCGGTGCCCCACTCAACAAGGTCCAGGTCGTGGGCAGTCTCAAGTGGGACGCGAGCCTCGGCTCACGCCCGAGCCCTCGCGCGATTCAAGAGGCCGCCGCCCGTATCGGCGTGGGCGTTCAGGACGCTGTCCTTGTCGCGGGAAGCACCCACCGAGGTGAAGAGCAGGCGGTCGTGGCGGCCTTTCAGACGATCCGCGCGTCACATCCGGGTGCGCGGCTCATCGTGGCTCCCAGACATTTGGAGCGGCTGGCTGAGGTCGAGGGGCTGATCCGTCAGGCGCGCTTCACCTCCGTGCGCCTTTCTCAAGATCCTCTCGTGCCGAGGTGGGACATCGGGGTCGTGGACACCTTCGGTCAGTTGCCGTGCTACTACGGCATGGCGACGATCGTATTTATTGGAGGCAGCCTCATTCCTCACGGCGGGCAGAACCCGCTCGAGGCGGCCAGCCTTGGCAAGCCTATCGTCTTCGGCCCGTCTATGCACAACTTTGCGGACATCAGCCATCAATTGCTCGCCCATCACGCCGCCAGGCGCATCGAACGTGCGGAGGAGTTGGCCTCGTTGTTCCAGGAGCTGCTCGAGCAGCCTGCACAGACCCAGGAGATGGGCCTGCGCGCCCAAGAGCTTACCGAACGTCTGCAGGGAGCCAGCCAGCGCACCCTTGAGGCACTGCAACCGCTCCTCCATCTTTCCTAGACACTCCGCTCTCCGACGACGTAGAATAAGAGGTTATGCATAGATGGCGTGCCCTTCATGACGCCTGGTGGCGTCTTGCCACGCAAGCCCCACCCCGCTCCCTTCCGGACGTCCTCGCTGCGAGCGTGTTGCGGGCCGGTTCGATCGCGTATGGCGCCGGGGTGAGCCTCCGGAACGCGGCGTACGACCGCGGTTGGCTGAAGCAGGTGAGGCTGCCGGCTCGCGTCGTCAGCGTCGGGAATATGACGGTCGGTGGCGTCGGCAAGACCGCCTGCGTTGAGCTGCTTGCGAGGCAGCTCACCGCGCACGGCCAACGGGTGGCGATCCTCTCGCGTGGGTATGGGGGCCTCCAGCGGGACTATTGGCTCCGTTGCGACGGAGGGCGCCTTTCAGTGGGCGGCAACGCGGATGTCGCGGCCAACGGACTTGCCGATGAGCCGCAACTGTTGGCGATGCACCTCGAAGGGACTCCCGTCATCGTCGGCGCCAGACGGGATCGCACCGGACAGCTGGCCTGCGCGCAGTTTGCTCCTCAGACGATCATCCTGGATGATGGGTTTCAACACCGGCGCCTAGCGCGCGACTGCGAGATCGTGCTCATCCACGCGCGGATGCCGTTTGGCGGATGGGCGCTGTTTCCACGCGGCCCGATGCGCGAGCCGCTGGCGTCGCTGAAACGCGCCCACGTGATCATCGTGACCAAATCGGATGAAGCGCTGGAACGGCTCGGGGCGCTCAGCGAGCGATTGCGCTCGCTGAATCCCAAGGCGGCGCTTGTGACCGCCGTCCACGAGCCCATCGGCGTCCTTGAGGTGCGCTCAGGCGAGCGGCAGGACGTCCAGCGGCTTGAGGGGCTGCGCGTGGGGCTTGTGTCGTCGATCGGCGATCCGGCTGGTTTTGAGACGACCGTGAGGCGGCTGCATGCCACCGTGCTGTGGCACCGGTCCTTTCCCGACCATTACCGCTACCGCGCAGCTGATGCGGCTGCTCTACGAGATGACGTGGACCGCACGCGCCCGGATGCCGTGCTCACCACGGAAAAGGATTGGATACGACTACGGACTATGGACTACGGACTATGGACTGCGCCGATATGGGTCTTAGGGGTTCGGATGAGAATCATAGCGGGTGAAGAGGCGCTCGATGCTCGACTGGCTGCTCTACAAACTCGTTAAGGCGGTTGGCTGGTATCTGTGCCGCCTGCCGGCCGGCGCGGTGGTGTGGCTTGGGGAACGCCTGGGGGCGCTCGCCTATTGGCTCCGACCGAAGCGCACGCGCATCGGCCTGCTGAATCTGCGCGCGGCATTTGACGGACACCTCATGCCCCAGAAAGCCCGCAGGATCCTGCGAGCGTCCTATCGACAGTTGGGCGCGGGGCTCCTTGAGCTGCTGCGTCTGCCCGTCATGGACCGAGCGTACGTCGACCGATATATCACGATTGAGGGCTGGGACCGTTTCGAAAAGGCCGCCTCCTCAGGCAAGCCGGTGATCCTGCTGACCGGCCATTACGGCAATTGGGAGCTCTCGTCGATCGTCGCAGCGCTCTACGGCTACCCGGTCGTCGCCTTGGCCAGAGCCCAGAACACGTTTCCTCGGCTGTACCGCCTGCTCGTGTCCTATCGGGAATCCAAGGGCAATACCATCGTCCATAAGGGGGGAGCGATGAGGCGGCTCATTGCCGCGCTGGAGGATCGGCGGCTCGTCGGCGTTGTCGGGGACCAGGCCAGCCGGCAGGGCGTGTTCGCCCCGTTCTTCGGGCGGCCCGCCCTCTTTGCAAGGGGTCCGTTCGAGCTGGCCCACAGCCGGCGCGCGCTGATCCTGCCGGTGTTTATCCATCGCAGACGCGGCCCCTTCCATCGGATTGTGGTCGAGCCGCCCTTCGAGCTGGCGCAGGATGTGCCAAAAGCGGACGCCATTCGCGCAGGCATTGAACGATTTGCCGGGGCGCTGTCCCGGCATATGACCGAAGACCCGGCCCAATGGCTGTGGATGCACAAGCGATGGAAACATACGACGGCCCGTCGGGTCCTTGTGCTCAGCGACGGCAAGGCCGGGCATCTCAAACAATCACTCGCTGTGGTGGAGGCGTTACGTCACCACCATCCAGCGCTGACCAGCGAGGTGCTTGAAGTCCGGTATCGGCACCGTCTTGGGCGGCTCTGCGCGCTCTTATGGAGCTGGTGGGTGCCTGCCGGGATCGGCGCGGCCGGATGTCTGCGCCGGGTCCTGACTCCTGCAACGGCGAAGGCGCTGTTGTGCCGGTATGCGGATGTGATCGTCTCCTGCGGCTCCTCCACGGTTCCCGTGAATCTGCTCTGGGCACGCGAGAACCGCGCGAAGTCTGTCGTCATCATGAATCCGGCCCCGGTGCCGGTCCGTCGGTTTGACCTGGTCATTGCGCCGCGGCATGACCGTCTGCCGCAGCGGCCCAACGTCGTGCAGGTGCCGGGGGCCCTGACAGGTGCGATGGCAGAAGACCGGCTGCGGGCGGCCGCGCAACGGCTTGAGGCGCACCCGAACTTCCGGCGCGAGCCGGCCGCGTTCTCCCCCCAGCCGGCCGTCGCGGTGCTCATCGGCGGCGACACGGCCCAGTACGAGCTCACCCCGGCGTTTGCCGACGCGCTGATCAAGCAGGTGACCGCGGTCTGCGATGAGCTGCGCGCCGTGTGCCTGGTTACGACGTCACGCCGGACCCCGCCTGCCGTTGAGCGGCTGCTCGCTGAACGGTTGAGCCAGGATCCTCGCTGTCGGCTGTTGCTCATCGCAAGCCACGATGCGGTGGACGGGATGCTCGAGGGGATGCTGGGGACCGCGGAGGTGGTCGTGGTGACCGGCGAAAGCGTCTCGATGGTGTCGGAGGCATGCGCCAGCGGTCGCCGCGTCATCGTCGTGGAGCCTCCGCTGCGGCAGGCGTCCGCCCAATCAGCGACGAAGCATCAGCGTTTCCTGGACCACCTGATCCGGGAAGGCTACATCCGGGTGGTGCTGGTTCCTGAAGTTGCGGTGGCGATCCGCCGCGCGTTGGCCAACCGCCACAGCCCCCCCCGTCTGGATAACCTCGCCGTGATTCGCGACGCCGTCGAGCGCCTCATTTAACATGGGCAATACCACGTGGCTCAGGGCTCAGGGCTCCGGGTTCTGGGCAACTACCCCCAGCCCAGAGCCCCCACCCCCCAGCCAAGAAAGTTGCTAATGCACGTCTTACAATTGTTACCTTCACTCACAGTCGGCGGCGTCGAGCGCGGCGTCGTGGATCTTGCCAAGGGGCTCATCGCGCGGGGCCATCAGGTCAGCGTCGTCTCATCCGGGGGCCCGCTCGTGGAGCGCCTGACGCAACTGGGAGCGGCGCATCATCACCTGCCGGTCCATGAGAAATCGCTGGGAGCGATCGGCTCCTGCATTCCTGCCGTTGCGCGCCTCATCGCGACAACCGGCGTGGACGTCGTGCATGCGCGTTCCCGCGTGCCGGCGTGGATCGGGTGGGTAGCCTCGCGGCGCACGCAGCGGCCGTTTGTCACGACGGCGCATGGGTTCTATCGGCCGCATCTGGCGTCGCGCGTGATGGTGTGGGGCCGCGTGGTCATCGTGCCGTCAGAAGCGTTGGGGCGGCATCTCGTCGAGCGGTTTCGTCTGCCCAAGGACCGGCTGCGGGTGATTCCCCGCGGGGTGGATCTGGAAGAGTTTGCGTGTTCCCCGCCCGCCGCCGTTCACGAGGGCCCCTGGCGCATCGGCCTGTTCGGTCGTCTCAGCCCGATCAAAGGGCAGGAGATCGCCGTGCGGGCCTGTGAGCGTTTGATCCGGCGCAACATACCGGTCCGGTTGTGCCTGGCTGGGGATACGCCGGAGGCGCCCGGCCGTCGATCGCTCGAGGCGCTCATTGAGCGGCTCAAGCTTCGCGATGCGGTCGAGTGGCTTGGCGTCCGGCAGGATATCCCCGCGCTCATCGCCTCCGTCGATCTCGTGGTCGTGCCCTCGATCTACCCGGAGTCGTTCGGCCGCGCCATTCTCGAAGCCCAGGCGGTGGGGCGGCCCGTCGTGGCCTCGCGGCTGGGGGCGTTCACCGAGCTGATCCAGGAGGGGCGGAACGGGCTCCTGGTCCCACCGGGCGATCCACAGGCGTTGGCCGACGCGGTGGAGCGGCTGATCGGGGATGCCGCGCTGCGGTCGCGATGCATTGAGCGCGGCCGCCGGCGCGCAGAGACGGAGTGGACCCTCGACCGGATGGTTGAGCAGACGCTCGCCGTCTACGAGGAGTGCCTGACACGGCCGCGCATCCTCATCTGGAAACTCAGCGCCTTAGGCGATGTGATTCTGTCCACCCCCAGCGTGCGGGCGATCCGTCGGCAGTTCCCGCAAGGGCACATCACCCTCGCGGTGGGGCGCAGCGCCTATGAAGCCGTGGCGCGTTGCCCCTATCTGGACGACATGCTCATCTACGATCCCAAGGGCAAGGACCGCGGCATCCGGCGACACCGGACGTTCCTTGCCCGCCTGCGGCGTGGACACTTTGACCTGTCCATTGATTTGCAGAACAGCCGCAAGACCCATCTGCTCGCGTGGGCGGCCGGTGTGCCCGTTCGCGTGGGGTATCGTCGGAAACTCGGGTGGCTGCTCAACCGCGGCGTGCGGTTGCCGCGGGTGGTGCTGGCCCCGATCGCGCACCAGCACTACCTGTTGCGGCAAGCCGGAATCGAACCGGATGGCGAGGCGCTTGAGTTGTGGCCGTCTGTGCTCGATGAGCAACGGGCCGTCACGCTGCTTGCCCGCCCCGGCGCTAGCGAAAGTCGGGCCGGGGAGCCCGCCGCGTCGGCCAAGACGCGGCAGCTCGTTGGGATGCAACCAGGTGGGAGCGTGCGGTGGAAGACGAAGCGATGGGATTTGGACCGGTGGGCTCGCGTGTGCAATGCGTTGACCCAACATGACGTCCAGGTGGTGGTGACCGGCGGGCCAGAAGAGCGAAGGCTTGGAGAGGCACTCGTCAAGATGACGACCCCCCCTCCTTTGAATCTCGTCGGTCAGACCAATCTGATGGAGCTGGCCTGCCTCATCAAGCGGTGCGACGTCTTCATCGCCCACGATTCCTCCGCGCTGCATGTGGCCGCGGCGGTGGGCACGCCGACGATTGCGCTGTTCGGCCCCACCGATCCGAGGCGGCACTTACCGCCGACATTCACCGGCCAGGTCATCAAGAAAGACGTCTTTTGCAGTCCCTGTTACTCCACGTGGTGCCGCACGATCACCCACGCGTGCATGAAGCGCATCAGTACCGAGGAAGTCTTGGGTGGCGTGCTCAGCCTGCTGGCGGAGTCAGAACTTGCCAGGCGATGAGAATCCTCCAGATCACCTCCCACCTCAACATCGGTGGCGTGACAAGCTACGTGCTCTCGTTGTCCAAC
The DNA here is from genome assembly GCA_964373835.1 of uncultured Planctomycetales bacterium. Lineage (GTDB taxonomy): Bacteria > Omnitrophota > Gorgyraeia > Aquiviventales > Aquiviventaceae > CAYJWN01. The sequence continues at coordinate 3,044 of CAYJWN010000035.1, read as the reverse complement.
GCCCTGGCGCAACGCGGCCACGGCGTCATCATCGCCTCGGATCACGGTCAGCTTGAGCACAGGCTCGAGCCATCGGACCTCACGTCCTGGCCAGTGCCCTTACATACCAGCGCCGAGTTCAGCCCCAAAGTCTTTTTCGCCACACAGCAACTCGCAGCGCGGCTGCGGCAGGAGCCGGTTGCTCTCCTCCATGCCCACACGCGGGTCGCCCAGGTGGTCGCCGCTCGCTTATCGCGGCGGTTCCAGGTTCCTTATGTGACGACGTGGCACGGCTTTTTTCGTCCGAACCTCGGCAGGCGGCTCTGGCCTTGCGTGGGCGATCGCACTATTGCCATCAGCGAACCGGTTCGCGAGCACCTCATTCGAGATGTTCAGGTTCCGGCCCAGCGCATTCGTCTCATTCCGAATGGGGTCAACGCGGAGCACTTCGCCGAGCGCCCCGATCCGGCCGCCCTTCAAGCCTACCGAGACCGTCACGGGATTCCTGCGCATCGAGGCCTCATCGGAGGAATTGGCCGGTTGGCGTCGGGCGGCGTGAAGGGTAACGATCTGCTCCTTGCGGCAACGGCTCGGTTGGTTCGGCAGGGATCTGACATTCATGTGATGGTGGTCGGCGACGGACCTCGACGCTCCTTCTTGGAAGCGGAAGCTCAGCGCTTGGGCATTCGTGACCGCCTCCATTTTGTTGGCCCGACAGAAGATGTCCGAGTACCACTTGCCATTCTGGATGTGTTTGTCTTTCCCTCGCGCTGGCGGGAAGGCTTTGGCCTCTCCCTGATTGAAGCGATGGCCGCCGGCAAGCCGGTTGTGGTGACGCAAACCGGAGCGACATCCGCGATCGTTGAGCATGCACGGAGCGGGTGGTTAGTGCCTCCGGAGGATCCAGCCGCGTTGGCGGATGGCATCGCGCAGCTGCTGAACGATCCAACCACGGCGTCACGGCTTGGATCCGAGGCGCGGACTCGCATCAAGGAACACTTTCGTCTCGATCGCATGGTGGACGCGGTCGAAGCCGTGTATCGAGAGCTCGTGTAATGGAGCGAATACTGGTCGTGCTGCCGAATTGGTACGGGGAGACGCTGTTTGCGACGCCCTTCTTACGGGCGCTGCGCCGGCAGCGACCCCGCGCCTTCATGGCGACGCTGGGATGGCCGCAGTGCCGCGAGGTCCTGCTGCACAGTCCGCATGTGAATGAGCTGACCGACTACGAGGAGCGGCGGGACCATCGCGGCGTGGTGGGAAAGTGGCGCCTCATCGGCGCCTTGCGTGCGCGCCGGTTCGATACCGCCTTTATCCTCCGCAAGAGCCTCTCACGGTCGCTGCTGGTCACGGCGGCCAGGATCCCGACACGCGTGGGGTATGACAACGCGAAAAGCGGCTGGCTCTTGACGCACCGTGTTCCTGCGCCGGCGGCCACCGTGCACAAGGCGTTCTCCTACCTGCCGCTGTTGGAGGCGGTCGGGCTCCACGCGACGCGAGGCCCCTACGACTATACGGTGAGCCCTGAGGAGCGCGCGGCGGCCCGCGCGCTCCTCACTATGACCCCGTTGATCGACGGACGGCCGATGGTTGTCCTCCATCCAGGGGCGAACTGGGTCCATAAGCGATGGGTCCCGGAACGCTTCGCGGCGCTCGGCGATCGATTGGCGGAGCGCGCCCAAAGCCAGATCGTGATCACCGGCGCTCCGAATGATGCGTCGTTGGCGCAGGAGGTGGCGCGACACATGCGCCAGCCCGCCGTGGTGCTGGCAGGCCGGACCAGTTTACGCCAGCTCGGGGCGTGCCTTGAGCAGGCACAGCTCGTGGTCGCCAATGATACGGGGGTCCTGCACATGGCCGCCGCCCTCCGACGGCCTGTCGTGGCGCTGTACGGCCCCACCGACCCGGCGTTCACCGGCCCCCTCGGCGATCCGCAGCGCACGGTCGTGATCCATCACCCGGATTGCTGTCCGCAGATTCCATGCTATGCGCCGAATCATCCCGCCCATCCCGGCATGAATGCGATCGGCGTCGAGGAAGTGTACACCGCTGCGGTCCAACTGTTGGAACGACATGGCTGATCCCCCACCGAGGGTGGGCTCCGGGCTCCGGGCTCCGGGCTCTGGGCAATTGCCCCCAGCCCAGAACCCACAGCCCACAGCCCTACGTCGGCGCGTGCTGATTATCGGGCCGTCGAACATCGGTGATGCGATTTTGACCAGTGATGTGATCGCCGAGGTCTACCGGCGTTTTCCGGACGCCCACCTGACCCTGGTGGTGGGGGAACGCGCCCGGGCGCTCTTTGGGGACGATCCCCGCGTGCAGACGCTGGTGAATGCCGATGCCTTTAGCGCGTTCGCCGGACGGCTAAAGCTGGCGCTGGCCTTGTGGCGCTATCAGCCGCAGATCCTGGTGGATCTCCGCCACACGCTCTATGCGTTCCTCTTGAAGCCGCTGTCCGCCTGGCGGTATCTCCGACGGCCTCCCGCGCACATCGTGCATATGCGCGACCGCCATCTCTGGAAACTTCGGGCCCAGGTGCCAGGTTTCGCGGATGGCGCGTCATCCAAGGCCCAAGAGCCCTCCTTGCGGTTCACGGCCAAAGACCAGGCGCATGTGGAGACCCTTCGCCGGCGATGGCAGCTGGATGGCGCTCGCCGGCTGGTGATCATCTCGCCCGGCGCACGGAGCCACATCAAGCGGTGGACCGCCGAGGGGTTTGCGCGCGTGGCCGACCGGCTGATCGACGAGGCCGGCTGCCACGTGCTCTTTTCGGGCGAGCCGGAAGAAAAGCCCGTTGTTGAAGAGATCCTCGGTCTCATGTCCCACCGCGCCCACAACGCGGTGGGGCTGACCACGATCCGGCAGCTGGGGCTGCTCATGCGCGAGGCGGCGCTGGTGATCACCAACGATTCCGCGTCGCTCCATGTCGCTTCGAGCCTCCGGGTGGCGACCGTGGCGATCTTTGGACCCACGGATGCCGACAAATACGGTCCCACGTCACCGCGCCACCGGGTGATTCGCCGGAAGCTGTTCTGCGCCCCCTGCGAGCGGCCGCTCTGCCG
>CAYJWN010000034.1:0-16537 GCA_964373835.1 uncultured Planctomycetales bacterium | reverse complement strand
GATCTGCTGCAGCAGGCGGCGCAGCTCCTGGCGGGACGTGCTCGGATCCCGCAGCTGAAACTGCAGCGTCTGGCCCACCTCCACCTGGTCGGCCACCGCGATCGCCCCGAGGTTCGGATCGATGCCCACGATCTGCCGGATCAAGAAATCGCCTGAGCCGAAGGCGGGCCGCATCTCATTAAACACGAGGCCGACGAAAATCGAGCCCCGCTGTGCGAGCTCTCGATCCTCCGGCGAGAGGCCGGAGAGGACGCCGTGGAGCACCGCAAGCGCCTGGCGCCCTCCCAGCTCCCAGACGATATTCTCTTCCGCTTTGGTGATCACATACGGCCGCCCGAACGGCCGGCAGCCCTGCGACACGACGGTGTCCATCACGATGTTGCCGCTCATCGCCACGCCCACGGCGCCTTCGCGGTAGACCTCCGCGTTCATAAAGATGAAGTGCTCGCCGGGCTCATTGCCGCCGCTGACGAGCCCGCCGACGATTGGGCAGCCGCGGTAGGTGGCGTTCAGCTCCGCGATCAGCTTCTTGGGGTCGCAGGTGTAGGGATCCGCCACCAGCACGAAGACCGGATGCGCCTCCGGCGAGACGCCGATTTTATCGATCCAGAACCCGCCGGGGCTGGACAGCTCCAGCTCATCCGGCGCCACCACGAAGGGAAACCGCCGGACCTCCGGCAGAGGCGCGGCGACCACCGACATGGCCGGCACCCATTCAAATTCTTGACTCCCCCCGATGATGCCGCTGCCGCTGCACCCGATCAACACGCGGGGAGCCAACTGCTGATGGATTTCCGCGAGGAGCTCCGGCCATGAGGCGCGGTAGATCGTCGAAGCGAACACGCACGCCAGGTCGCACGAGGCGCTGGCGAGCTGCTCCCTCACCTGGCGGCAGACCGCTTGCGCCGCCTCGGTGGCGTTGGCCGCGTCGCTGACCGCTGAGGTAAATCGCATGGCCATAGCTCAAGCTTAGATGCTCCTTCTAAGAAAGTCAATCCTTCGACTCGTTTCACTCGCTCAGGATTGATCCCGAGCGAGCGAAGCGAGTCGAGGGATTGATCCCGAGCGAGCGAAGCGAGTCGAGGGATCAATGCAGGCCTCATGAAGTTCTGACGAACGAAGCGGGGTAAGATACAATGACTACCACCACCCTCATGAGCCGGTCGATCCATCCGTTTCCCTACGACCCATTCCAGCAGCGGGCCATCGAGACCATCGAGCGCGACACCTCGCTCTTCGTGGCCGCCCCCACCGGCTCCGGCAAGACGGTCCTGGCGGACTATGTCATTGAGCGCTCGCTCCAGCGGCGCCAGCGCGTCATCTACACCGCCCCGATCAAAGCGCTCAGCAACCAGAAGTACCGGGACTTCACCGCCCGGTATGGCGACCGAGGCGGGCACCATGCCGCAGGCATGGTCGCCGAAGGAAGTGCCCACGACCGCAGGTCGGGGGCCGAGCAGGTGGGCATCCTGACGGGTGATGTCACGATCAACCGCACCGCCCCCCTGGTCATCATGACCACGGAGATCTACCGCAACACGCTGCTGGAGGACGTCGAGCGGCTCGCCTCGTATGCCTGGGTGATTTTCGATGAGATCCACTACCTCGATGATCCGGAGCGAGGCACCGTCTGGGAGGAATCGATCCTCTTCACCCCGCCCCACATCAACCTGCTCTGCCTGAGCGCCACGGTCCCCAACGTCCACGAGCTGGCGCAGTGGATTCGCACGGTGCACCAACGCCCCGTCGAGGTCATCGAAGAGACGCGGCGATCCGTGCCGCTTAGCATCCTGTTCCAGTGCCAGAACGCGATCCTCGAGACCGCGCAGGACTTGAAGCAGCGCGGCTATGCGGGACGGCCGGACGCACGGCCCTTCCATCACCGCCACGGCCATGGCCACCACCCATCCATCCCGGCCAACCGCCTGGATCGGCTGATCCACGACCTGCAGGAGCGCAAGCGGCTGCCCTGCATCTTCTTTACATTCGGCCGTCGGCGCACGGAAGAGCTGGCGTGGGAGATCTCAGGATTCCCGCTGGTGAGCGCCGAGGAGCGCGCCGCACTGCGGGACATGTTCCACGACCTGTGCGCCCGTTTCGGGCTGGCCCACGACCGCAGCGTGGAGGCGCTGGCGCATCTGATCGATCGCGGCGTAGCCTACCACCACGCCGGCATGCTGCCGACGACCAAGGAGGTGATCGAACGGTGCTTCGCCAGCCGCCTCATCAAGCTGATCGTCACGACGGAAACGTTCGCCCTCGGCGTGAACATGCCCGCGCGCAGCGTCGTGCTCGATACGCTCAAGAAACGCGCGGACAGCGGCTTTGAGCTCCTGCGCCGACGGGCATTCCTGCAGATGGCCGGACGAGCCGGCCGCCGCGGGATGGATGAGGCCGGCTTCGTCTATCTTCGCGTGAATCCGAGGCACGTGAGCTACCCGGAAGTCCTACGCGTGCTCCATGCTGCGCCCGAACCGGTCCATAGCCGGTTCAACACGACCTACGCCACCCTGCTGAACCTGTACCGGCACCATGGCCGCGCCCTCTTGGACTTCTTTCCGAAGACGCTCTACTATTTCCAGACGAGCGGAACCCGTCGTCAGGCGGGGCTGGACTTGATGGAGCGCAAGCTCGACCTGTTGGAGGCCATGGGCTATCTCACCGCGTCGCAACTGACTCCCAAGGGCGAGTTTGCGTCGTGGGTGTACGGCTATGAGCTGCTGCTGACCGAGCTGCATGACCAGCGGCGGCTGAGTGCGCTGGATCCCCTGCGGTTGGCCTTGTTGATGGCCGCTGTCGTCTATGAGCCGCGGCCGAGAAGCCTGCCGCCGAAATCGCACCGGCTGATCAGACCCCTGGAAGCGCTCTGCGAAGAGCCGCTCGCGCGCATCCACAAGATGGAACTGCGTTGTCGCATCACGCCGAAAACGAAGGCGCCGTCTTTCCAGCTCACCCACGCCATGGATGCCTGGATGTCCAACGCCCCGTTTGAACAACTCACCAAGTTGTGCGATGTCGACGAAGGGGAGATCGTGCGGTATTTCCGGATGACGGTGCAGCTCTTGCGCCAGTTGTCCGAAACACCCGCCGCCGACCAGATGCTCCGGACCAACGCGGCAAAAGCCTTCAGACGCATCAACCGAGGGGTCATCGATGCGGAAGCGCAACTGCGCCTCGGGTGATGCTACCTGAACGTCCGGTACCAGGTACCGGTGCTCCGTTTCGGTACCTGGTACCGGTCTTGCTGGTAACCGGCTGCGCGACACCGCAGTATGCCGTGCGAGGGACACCGGTGCCGGATGAGTCGGCCGGCGCCGTCCAGATTGAACGCGCAATCAGCGCCGCGCAGGCGAAAGAGTTCGAACAGCAGGGCGCGCGTCGGGTTGGGTCCGACGAGCGGCTGTGGGGCTTCGAGATTCAACGCGTGGTGGACCGCTTAAGCCGCGTGACGGAGCGGCCGGGGCTGCACTACCGCGCCCACCTCTATCAGGACCGGGACCCCAACGCGGCCGCGCTGGCCGATGGGCGCATGTACCTGTCGACCGGCATGCTCGACTATCTCGGCAGCCGTGGATCGCGCGTGGATGAGCCCTTCGACTCGTCCCGAGCGAGCGGAGCGAGTCGAGGGATCGAGGCAGAGCTCGCTTTCATCGTCGGCCACGAACTCGCTCATACCGTGGCCCAGCACCTGGTGAAGCGCTACCGAACCCTCCAGCAGCAGCAGCTCCTTGTGGGGCTCGTCGCGGCGGGCGCTGCGGTGGCCACGCGGAATGCCGGCGCAGGAGCTCAACAAGCCGGACGTTGGGCTGTCGACGCCGCTTCGTTGCTGGCGGACGTCGCGGCCAGCGGGTACAGCCAGGAGCAGGAATTGGAGGCGGATCAGCTCGGGATCAGGTACGTGATGCGAGCCGGCTACGACCCTCAGGCCGCGTTGGCATTGCTGGAGGATTTCGAGCGGTTCGACAACCCGTGGCCGTTCCTTCGCACCCACCCCTACATCGCCAAGCGTCGAGAAGATCTGCAACGCTATCTGGTCGACACCGGCCACCTTGGAACGCAGCCCCTCACGAGCAGGTCGTCGCCTGATCGTTCAGCCATCGAGGCACGAAAGACGCTGTTGCGGAAAGCACAGAAGCTGTATCCGGTGGGCTCAGTCAGCTGGCGGAATCTGCAGCGTCAGCTCGACTCGCTGGAGGAGTAGTGCGCGGCCGTGACCGCTTGCCGCAGTTGTTCGATCATCTGCGACACGTCCATGCCCCGGCGCCAGGCGACTTCATCGACGCTGTCATACCCGTCTTGCAGCCGGTTGATGCGCAGTTGCTCGAAGATGCGCTGCGTCTGCGGATAGTGATGCAGGACTTCGTTGATGCTCATCGCCCCGGAGATTGACGCCGGCGCCTCCCCGCCTGCCCCCTCGAGCCGTGCCAGCGCCGCGAAGACGGTTCGTTCCTGCGCCTCCATCTGCGCTCTGAGTTGTTCAATCGCCTGGGACAGCCGCAGGATGATCATGGGCACCGACGCCCGCATGCCGCTGAGCAACAATTCATTGACGGCGCGCAAGAGCCGCTGTTCCACGACATGATCCGCCACACCCAACCGCTCCTGAGCCGAGCGCGCCTGCTCGTCGTCCCTCGACTCGCTGCGCTCGCTCGGGACGACCCCGAGCAAGGGCCCCGCGGCCAAGGCCGGGGCCCGCGTCGAGGGGTCGTAGGTCTGGAGAGCCTGCGTCTCCCGGTGCACATGCTCTTGCAGCAACCGAAGCAACGAACAACACATCTCTCGTAACACCAGCCGGGCTTCAGGAGCCACTTGGAGTGCGGACTCCAGCAGGAGGAGCTTCTGGCGCAAGCGGGCGTGGTCTGCACGAAGGACGCTGAGCGGTTCCATCGATCACCTCCGTGGCGAGGGATGCTACGAGATGCAGTCTACGCCTCGTCAGTGGCGCATGTCAATAGCATCGTGAGCAGTAAGCACTAGCAAGAGATATCCGCACTGGTAGCAGTAAGCAGTAAGGAAACACCAAATATGCCGCGCTTCGGTTCTCACTTACTGCTTATTGCTTACTGCTTATTGCTACCGTGATTCCTATTCGAGCGGAGTGCCGTGGCGGGTCGTGTTGGTGCAAATCGTCTTCGGGAGGAGCAGTTGCAGCAGGTAGTCCGGGCCGCCGGCCTTGGTCCCCAGCCCTGAGAGCCGATGGCCGCCGAAGGGCTGCCGGCCGACCATCGCCCCGGTGATGGGGCGGTTGATATACAGGTTGCCGACGTCGAACGCCTCGACCGCCTGTTGGATATGCGACGGGGACCGGGAATACACTCCGCCGGTCAGCGCGTAGTCGGTGTCGTTGGCCAGCGCCAGCGCCTCCTCAAACGTCTTCACCTGAAACACGCACAGGAGCGGTCCGAACAGCTCCTCCTTCGCCAGCCGGTCCTCGCGCGACACGTCGGTCACGATCGTGGGGCCGACGAAATAGCCCTCTCGTGGCAGGCGCGTCGAGGGATAGCGGTACACCACGTGCGCCGTCTCGCTCGCATGCGCGATGGCCTCCTCAAGCCGGTGCTGCGCGGCCTCCTCGATGAGCGGCCCCACATCGGTTCCAGGATCGGCTGGATCCCCAATGACCAGGCTATCGGTCGCGGCGATCAGCCGCGGGAGCAGCCGGTCGGCGACGGCCTCGTGCACGATCAGGCGCGACGCGGCGGAGCACTTCTGCCCCGCGTAGCCGAATGCCGAACGGACGATGCCCCCAATCGCCGCGTCGAGGTCTGCGTCGGCATCCACGATGATCGCGTTTTTCCCGCCCATCTCCGCCACGACATGCTTGATGAACCGCCGCCCGCGGGCCACGGCACGACAGGCCTCAAGGATCGACAGGCCGACCGCCTTGGATCCCGTAAACAGAATCGTGCGCGTCCCGGGATGGCGCACGAGCGCGGCGCCGACCTCCTGCCCAAGCCCGGGCACATAGTGGAGGACCTCGGGCGGAATCCCGGCCGCATGGAGGATGCGCGCCACGTGGGCGGCGATGATGGACGATTGTTCCGCCGGTTTCATGATGACGGTATTGCCGCTCACAAGGGCCGCAGCGGTCATGCCCGTGACAATCGCCGCCGGGAAGTTCCACGGCGCGATCACGACCGCGACGCCCCGCGGGACATAGCGATACGCGTTGCGCTCACCCGGCGCCTGGAGGAGCGGCCGCCCCTCCGCCAGGTCCACCATGCGCTGGCTGTAGTATTCCAAATAGTCGATGGCTTCGGCCGCGTCGGCGTCAGCGTCCCGCCACGGCTTGCCAACCTCCAGCACTTCCCAGGCGGCCAGCTCGTGGCGCTGCTCGCGCATGAGGCGCGCCGCTGTGCGAAGCCGGGCCGCCCGGTCCGCGACCGGCGTCGCAGCCCACCCCGGCTGCGCGCGTTCTGCGATCTGCACCGCCCGCTGCACCTCAGGCAGCCTGGCCCGCGCCACCGTGCCCAGCACCTCACGGGGATCGGTCGGGTTATGCGCCGTGAGCGTCTCGGATGTGTGCATGACATGCGAGCCGAGCACGAGGGGATAGGCGGCGCCCCGTTGCGCTCTGACGGATGCCAGCGCGCGGGCCATGCGCTGCCGCTCAGGCTCCTTGGCAAAATCGGTCAGCGGAGTGGCCTGCCAACTGGGACAGGGTGCCGTCGCCGCCTGGACGGCGGCAGCCTCCGGCTCGACGGTCGGCGGCTGCAACAACTCATCCGCGTTCAGCTCCTTAAGAAACTCCTGGCGCAGGAACGACTCGTTGGCGGTATTCTCGAGAATGCGCCGTACGAGGTAGGCCATGCCGGGGATGAGCTCGCCGATCGGCGTGTAGATGCGCACCGGATACCCGCGCGCGTGGATCGCGGCGTGGAGCGCCTCGCCCATTCCGTAGAGCAGCTGAAACTCCAACTGGTCGTTGCGCAGCCCCAACAGCTCTGCGGTCGCCATCGCGTGGGCAATGGAGCGCACGTTGTGCGAGGCGATCGCTGTCGTCACCAGCGGATACGCGCCCAACAGCCTCCGGGTCAGCCGCTCAAAGACCGCATCCGTTTCGGCCTTGTGCGGGTAGACCGGCGCCGGCCGGTGGCACTGACCGGCGTGCGCTATTTCGTAATCCCAGTACGCGCCTTTCACGAGGCGGATCGTCATCGTCCGCTCATGAGACATGAGCCACGCGAGGAGCTGTTCGACGACCTCCGCCGCATCGCGCAGATAGGCCTGGATGACCACGCCGAGGGCCGCGTGCGCCTCGCCCTCAGGGTGCACCAACATCCGCTGGGCCAACGCCAGCGTCAGGTCGCGCAGCTCAGACTGCTCCATGTCGAGGTTGATCAGCGCGCTGTGCCGAGCCGCCTGGTCGCACAGGGGCACCAGGCGCCGCGCGGCGCGCTCGATGCTGTCCATCGGACTGATGGGGTCAAAACGTGGGCTGAGGGCCGACGGTTTCACGGAGAGATTCACGCGAGGGCCGCAGCTCAGCAGCGACGCTGAGACAGGCAGGTTCGCGTACGCCTCGGCGCACTCGCTGAGCAGCGTGCCGCACTGCGCGGCGTAGCCGTTCGCTTCCGGCTCGCTCAACACCTGCTCGCCGAGGATGTCGAAACTGCACGTGGCCCCGCGCGCGGCCAGCGCCTGAACAAGGCGAGAGGCCCCTTCCGGGCGAGACTCCGCGATGAACTGCCGGGCCACCTGTTCCGTCAGCTGCCGCACCACCGCAGCGAGGGCGTGCTGCGTCACAAGACCCGGGCGGGCCAGCTGCGCTCCCACTCGAAGGGCGGCCGGCAGCCGCAGATCCGTCGTGGGGAAATAGTCATGGACGTGCCGCGCCACCTCGCGGGGACTCCGCAGGGTCGGCAGGACATCAATAAACCGCAGGACGCGGTTTTTCACCGAGGGGCCGTTGAGGCACCAGGAGAGCACCTGCGAGGTCCAGCGGTTCATCACCGACAGATGCGCGTGCTCGCGCCGGGCCGCTGCGAAGAGCTCCCGGCCGATCGCCTGCGTCCGCGCCTCAAGCGCATTCAGATCGAGCCTCTTTGCCTCGACACGCATCTCCATGAGAGCTCTTAGTATAGCACTCGGCTCAGGGCTCTGGGTTCAGGGCTCTGGGCAAGTACCCTCAGCCCCCAGCCCCGAACCCCGAGCGATCGTGTTATACTACTCGCGCGATGGCGTCCGAGGTCGTGCAGGTCCACGGACATATCATTGACTCGCTCATCCTGCCCAAAGTGCTGGATGAGATCATGGATCTCGATGGCACCTTCGAGATCCTGGACATCGCCATCGGCAAGCGCAAGTCCGATACCTCATCGGCCAGGCTGCGCATCCTCGCCCCGACCCAGCGGCAGCTCGATCAGATCCTCAAACGCGTCGCGCGCCTCGGCGCCATCTCCATTCACCTGAGAGACGTGCGGCTCATCCGCGCGACGAAAGAGGGGGTCTTTCCTGCTGCGTTTTACTCCACCACCAACCTGCCCACCGACGTTCGATTCCGCGGCCGGTGGCGTCCCGTCCAGCACATTGAGATGGACTGCGGGATCGCGATCAACCCGACGACGGGCGAGGCCCGCTGCACGCCGATGGCCTCCATCAAGAAAGGCGATTGGGTCGCCTGCGGAAGCGAAGGGATCAAAGTCATGCCCCTGGAGCGCGCGCGGGCCGCTGAGGTGTTCCAGTTTATGGGCAGCGCCGTGTCGTCTGAAAAACCCAAGGCCCAACTCATCCAGCGGCTCGCCAAAGAAATGCGCGCCATGCGGCGCAGCGGCAAAAAGATTCTTGTGGTGGCGGGCCCGGCGCTGATCCACACCGGCGGCGGACCGTATCTGGAGCGGCTGATCAGAGGCGGCTTCGTCCAGGTGCTGTTCAGCGGCAACGGCCTGGCGACGCACGACGTTGAATCGGCCCTCTTCGGCACGTCGCTGGGGGTGCGCCTCGACCGCGGCGAGGCGGTCAAGGACGGCCACGACCACCACATGCGCGCCATCAACACCATCCGCAACCTGGGCGGCATTCGGCAGGCGGTGCGGCGCCGCGTCGTCAAGCGCGGCGTCATGCACGCCTGCGTGACGCACCGCGTGCCGTTTGTGCTGGCCGGCTCGGTCCGGGATGACGGCCCGCTGCCGGATGTCATCACCGACGTCATCAAGGCGCAGGAGGCGATGCGGACGCACATCCAGGGCGTGGGCATGGCGATCATGATCGCCTCCACGCTGCATGCGATCGCCACCGGCAACATGCTGCCGGCGACGGTCAAAACGATCTGCGTGGACATCAACCCCGCCGTCGTCACCAAGCTGGCCGACCGCGGCACGTTTCAAGGCATCGGCATCGTCTCCGACTCTGAATCCTTCCTCCGCGAACTCGTCCGCGCCCTCCGGTTGTAGTTCTTGCTTTTCCCATGCCCCCTGCCCCCCGCCCCATGCCCCAGCTCTTGATGTGCCGCCCCACCCACTACACCATCGCCTACGAAATCAACCCCTGGATGAGCCTCAAACGACAGACCAACCGCGCCCGGGCGCTGGCGCAATGGAATCGACTGCATCATTGCCTCACGCGGGAATTGGGGCTGCGCGTCCGGCTGCTGCCACCACGACCCGGAGTGCCTGACCTCGTCTTTACGGCGAACGCGGGGCTCATCCACCGGCACACCCTGATCCGCAGCAACTTTCGATTCGCTGAGCGCCGAAAGGAAGAGCCTCTTGTCGAAGCGTATTTCAAACGAGCGGGATACCGAATCGTCACGGTGAGCCGACGCTACGGATTCGAAGGCGAGGGGGATGCGCTCTGGATGGGTGAGACGCTCCTGTTTGGATTCCGGTTTCGTTCGGATGCGCCGGCTCACGCGGAACTGACCCGGCTCTTGCACGCGCGCGTGCTCCCGGTTGAGCTCGTTGACCGCCGGTTTTACCATCTCGACACCTGCTTCTGCCCGCTCGATGCGCAGAGCGCGCTATGGTTCCCTCAGGCCTTCGACCGGTATGGCCGCAAGGTGATCGAGTCGCTGGTCGCGCAGCCGATCAGCGTGACCGAAGCGGACGCGAAGCGGTTTGTGTGCAATGCCATCGTGATTGGCAAATCGATCGTGATGCAAGAGGGCGCCTCGAAGGCGCTGCGGCAGCAGCTCACCCGTCGCGGCTTTCGCCTCTTCAGCCTTGATCTGTCGGAATTCCTTAAAGCCGGCGGCTCCGCGAAATGTCTGGTGCTATACTTAAATCGCTGAACAGGATCTTGAGGGGGTGACATGAACAGCCACGAACCGCTTGACCTCGCCATCCGGCTGATGGTGGCCGCGCTCGGAGGCCTCGCAGTCGGCATCGAGCGGGAATGGTCGGTGAAGCGCGGGCGGCACGCGCCGCACTTCGCCGGCACGCGCACCTTCTTGCTGCTGGGCCTGCTCGGCGCGCTGGGCGCGGAGCTCACGCGCTCCGGCCCGACCGCCGCCGGCATGGCGCTGTTGATCGCAGGTGCTTCCCTCATCGTGGTCGCCTACGCCGTCACATCGCGCCACGGCGACGATGTCGGCGGCACGACGGAAATCGCCGCGCTCATCGTCCTGGCGGCCGGTGCCTTGGCCGGCATGGGGCGGTTGACGCTGGCCAGCGGCCTGTTTGCCCTGACGACGCTGGTGTTGATTGAGAAGGGGGCGTTCCATACGTTCGTGGCGAAGATTGAATCCTATGAGCTCAGGGCCGCCGCGCGATTCGCCGTGCTGGCGCTCGTGATCTTTCCCCTCCTGCCGCTGGGACCGTTCGGGCCGGATCCCGGGTTCCGCCCGCGGGAGTTGTGGGCGCTCGTTTTGATCTTCTCCGGCTTGAGCTTCGTGAGCTTCCTGGCCTTGCGCATCGTGGGGTCGCACCGGGGTTACGGACTGGTGGGGCTGCTCGGCGGGCTCATTTCCTCAACGGCGGTCACGCTCACCTTCTCGCGCGAGAGCCGCCGGCAACCGCAGCTGGGCCGCGTGCTGGGGATCGGCGTGATTGCGGCGTGTGCGGTCCTGCCGCTGCGCGTGGTCCTGCTGATCACCGGCTTGAATCCGGCGGTCGGGCTGCAGACCATTCCCTACCTGCTGCCGCCGTTTATCGCCGGCCTCGTCGCCACGGCGCTGGCGCTGCGCAAAAACGATCCGCAGGCGATCCGGACGGAGACGCCCCAAAACCCCCTGCGCTTCGGGGCCGCCCTGCAGATGGCGCTGGCGTTTCAGGTCGTGCTCTATGTTGTGGGGTGGGTCGGCGGACGGTTCGGCGCCTCCGGCATCTTGGCGTCGGCCGCGCTGTTGGGGCTGACCGATGTCGACGCGCTGACCTACTCGATGGTCAAGCTCGGAGGGGCCGAAGCGTTGGCATCGACCGCGGCGCAAGCGCTTGCGATCGGCGTGCTCTCGAACACGCTCTTCAAGTTGGGGGTCGCGCTGACGGTGGGACGCGGGGCGTTCCGGGGTGTGGTCGGATTCGGGCTGTGCTTCCTCAGCGCCGCAAGCCTGGCGGCGCTCGTCTTCCTTCGCTGATCAGCCGTAGTAGAGTGGTTCGTTTCCTTTCTTCCACTTGATGTTGCAGCCCATGCTGGGCATCTGGGTGGGGCTTACGGGCTTGCCGGCCAGCACCGCATCGATGGCGGCGCGCAGGTCCTTGCCCGTCACCGGCTTGCCATTGCCGGGCCGGCTGTCATCCAGCTGACCCCGGTAGACCAGCGCGCGATTGGCATCGAACACAAACAGATCCGGCGTGCAGGCGGCGGTGTACGCCTTGGCGGTCTCCTGCGACTCGTCGTAGCAGAACGGAAACGTGAAGCCGAGTTCTTTCGCCATCGCCTTCAGCTCCTCCGGCGCGTCATCCGGGTAGTTGGCGACGTCGTTGGCGCTGATCGCCACGATCCCGATGTCCTTCGCGGCGTAGTCGCGGCCCAGGCGCGCCAGCTCCTCCTTCACATGCTGCACGTACGGACAATGCCGGCAGATGAACATGACGAGCAGCGCCTGCTTGTCCTTGAAGGTCCCCAGCGAAATCGTCTTCCCGGAGATCACGTCAGGCAGCCGGAACTCCGGCGCCTTGGTGCCAAGTTCGAGCATCGTCGAAGCGGTGAGCGCCATCGTAGGGGCCCCTTTGCTGCGCTCAGAAGTCAGAGGTCGGAAAACAGACGCCAGATTTTCTTAGTTGTCTGACCTCTGACATCTGACCTCTGAATTCTGAACGTTATGTGGTTAACAGTTGATCGATCTTTGCGGCGAGAATGAAATCGTTCTCAGACAATCCGCCGATCGCGTGCGTGGAGAGGTCAATGGTCAGCTTGCGATAGCCGGTGAGATGCAGATCGGGGTGGTGATCCTCGGCTTCGGCGATCGGCGCAATCTTCTGAATGAGGCTGACCGCGTCAAGAAAATCCTTGCACTTGACGGTCTTTCGAATGGCCTTGCCCTCTACCAGCTCCCACCCTGCGACGTCCTGGAGCAAGGCCTGCGCGGCGCTCAGTGGCAGCGGCTCAGCGCCCCCTGCGCACGGTTTGCACGTGCGCTCCCTCAGCGGCGCGTCCATCACGACCGCCTTCCGACGTCGACGATCGTGTAGTGCACGACGGCCCGAGGGAGATTCAGCGTGAACCGCTCGCCGATTTTCTTCCCTAACAACGTTTTCCCCAGCGGCGAGGCGATGGACAGCGTGCCGTTTTGCGGATCCGCTTCCTCAGGCCCAACCAGGACATAACTGAACTGTTCCTTGGTCTGCTCGTCTTTCAAGATCACCTTGGCACCGACGCGCGCTTCCCCACCCTTGATTTCAAGATCGTCGATGATCTTGACGCTGCCCAGCTTGCTGTCCAGTTCGGCCAATCGTTTGGACACGTGCTGCAGCCGCTCCCGCGCCGCATGGTACTCGGCATTCTCCCGCAGATCGCCCATGGCCGCCGCCTCGCTGACTTCTTCCGTCAGTTGGCGCTTTTGCTGGAGGAGGGCTTTGTGTTCGGCGTGGAGTTTTGCGAGGCCTTCCTTGGTGAGATACGTCTCGCCCATCAGTACCGCTCTAGGCTCAAGGCTCTAGGCTGAAGGCAGTTGCCTAGAGCCTCCAGCCTCGAGCCTACAGCGAAACGGGTTTACTTAGTCCAAGTCCGTTTCGGTTTCGGCTCAGGCGCCTGGGCCGCGCCCGGCTCTGTGGTGGGCACGTCCCACGTCGAGGGCGCCGGCTGGCTGTAGCCGGCGGGCGCCGGCTCGTACGAGGCCGAGGAAGACCCGGTCGCCAGGCAATTGTCGTAGGAATCAGAAACAGGGATGCCGTTGAAGCCGGGCACCCAGAAGGTCACGATGTCCACCGCTCCGGAGCCTAACCGCAGGATGCCGCACCCGACGCCCTTGCCGAAACCGGTGAGGGTCCCGACAAACGGCGGGCCGATTTTCGTTTCGTTGACCGTGTTGACTATGACATCGACGGGAGAGGTGAGGACATTGAGGGCCCCGCGCCCGATCATGCCCCAGAGCTTCTGCCCATAGCGCTGGGACTCCGCGGCCTCGTGGATTTTCGTGTGCGCCGCCCACGCCGGCTGAGCCCCCACGAACAACAACACCGCAACGATCCAAGCCACTCGTTTCATGCGATCCTCCGTTGGTTGGCAGCAAAGCTTAGGGGCAGTCTAGCGCGAAAGGATTGAAGTGTCAATAATGCGTATCGCGCCGTCTAAAATGCGAAACATAATGCGAAACGAGCCCGACGGCGAACGTTTTGACGCCGTGCGTGGCTCGGCGTAAGATAGATGGCGCGCATGCGTTGGACTTTTCCACGGCATCCTCTGCTCTGGGCGGGGGCGTTGGTCGTTTCGGCCGTCCTGGTCGTGACCTGGCGGGCGGTCTACCGCGCTCAGACGCCGTCGTCGGAAGCGGCCCGGCTCACCCGGGCGATCGCCCGCACGGTCCGCTTTTTGGAGCGCCGGCAGCTTCCGTCAGGCGGCTTTCCTGGCGTCATGTGCGAAACGCCAGAGCTGACCCAGTGTGTGGACGAACCGACACCCTTTTACACCATGTTCGTCCTCCATGCCCTGTCATTCCTGCCCCTTGACCAGACACAACCCCTCCGCCAGCGCGCCATTGAATTTCTCCTCAAGACCCAGCATCATCCTGGAATTTGGGGCTTTGCTTCGAAGCAGAGCGTGCGCCGGAGCTGGTATCCGCCAGATCTCGATGATACGGCGTGCGCGCATGCGGCCTTGCGCTTGGCAGGATCTGAGCCGCCAGAGGAGTCGCTGGAGAAGCTCGCCAGAGATCTGCACGCTCCTGAGGGCGCGTTCTTCACGTGGTTTGGCTTCCCTGCCGAGGATAACGAGATTGACTGCGCCGTCGTCGCAAACGCCCTCTTTGCGCTTGCCTTGGAAGGTCGCTGGGCTTCCGAAACAGCAGCCTATCTCAATCGAGTGGTGTTGGATGGCCAGGTGCCGGCATGCAGTGTCTATTACCCGCGCCCGGAAATCATCCACTACTTTGTATCGCGGGCGTATCGCGATGGGCGTGTCCAAGCGTTGGGGCCTGCCGTGAGAGCCGCCAGCAAGCAGCTTCGGATGCAGCAACGCCCGGATGGCAGTGTGGATGGTTCGTCGATCACCGCGTGCGCGGCGCTGGTGTGGCTGAACGCAGGAGAGTCCGACGATGCCGTGCAGCGTGCGGTCAACTGGCTGTTGAATCATCAGCGCAGAGACGGAGGGTGGAATCCATCAATGTTGGCGGGGCGCACGTACGCCGGGCCGTGGTTTTCCTCGTATTTCGGCTCGGAGTCGATGACGACGGCGCTGGTCCTTGAAGCGCTGATCAAAGCGCGTCAGACAAACCGATAGCGCAGGGTGATGAGCTGGCCGCGCCGCTCAACCTCGATCGTGTTCGGCGAGCCCCCATGAAACCGAAGCGCCATGTCGAGGAGAGACTGGATGGGTTGGCCGTTGAAGGACCGAAGAATATCTCCGTTCCGCAGCCCCATCTCTTTGAAGAGCGGCACACGTTCGATCCCTCCCACCCGGTAGCCGACCAATCGGTCCTGCGCATCATACAGCGGAGTAAAGTCTCGTTCGAGCATCGAAACCAGCTGCCAAATGTCCTGCTTGGGATATTTGGCAATCGCAGCGGCGGAGAGCTGCCACTCCGTCTCAGACACTTGGACAATGCCAAAATCGGCTGCGGTAATGTTTTTTAATTCTAAAGCTGCTTTCGGAGAAGCCTTCCACGGCACGGCCTGCTTGTAAATAATAAAAAATCCTCCGACGGCAATCGCAGTTAGAAGCGCGCTTCCGAACAGCCGGGCTTTTCTTTTCATTGCATCCGATAGGTTAGGATTACAGGCTGGCCATTGCGCTCAATCTTCACTTGTATCACCCCTGCCGTGAACAGCTGCCCTCCCATGTTCATCACGGCTGCTGGATCTACCACCGACTGCCCATTCACCGTCTGAATCACATCGCCGGGCTGGAGTCCGCTCTGGCGCAATATGCCATCGTCCGAAATGGCCTGAATCTTAATGCCAACCAGCTTTATCCCATTAAAAGCCGGCATGAAAACTACGCCTTGAGCCACTTTAAAAATATCACCTTTCGTGGCGGCTGCGACTTCATCCCGCTTTACGCTCCGCTCCGTATCGGAAATAACGGTGCTGGCTGATTTGATTCGGTTTACCTGCTCCTCATCCAAATGTTCGGATCCATTGAATAGTTTTTCAGCAACCCGCCGCCAGGCATCGAGATCTTTGGGCATGAGTTGCGGATCGGCCGACATGTCCACCTGAGCAAGGCTCTCTCCGTTGCTTGCGTTATTATCCAAGAAAACTTCCTTGCGCGCGCCGTTTGATTCAAGCGTTACGGAGGCCTGCGCGATTTGCGCAAGCCGCCAGCCCTGAATAGAGTCGCCGACCGAATAGATGCCAGACTTCTGCGTAAAACCGTCTTCGATGACGGCTGTGGCGTCAGCCGCCTGCACCGATGTTCCCAATAAACGGATGTTCAATGCCGGCAGATTAGGGTTAATCATCGCTGCCGATTCAGAACTCGCAAGCGGGGCGGCGGGCCTTGCCTTGGAACCACTGCTGCGAATCAAGAGCTCGGCGGCTCGCGCTGCGCGCGTTGGGCCTGTTGATTCTATCGACGCCGCCTGTTTCTGGCGGATCTTCTTTGTTTGGGCTGTCGTATTCAGGATATGCATGCTGAATCCCAGCGCGCAAATCCAGATACCGGCAAGCCACCCCATCCAGACCTTCATCGCATAAACTCCTTGTTGGACTTGGCGGCTGCTTGGGCTGCAGAAGTAGGCTGATTCATCGCAAAGTCTCCACTTTTTTGCTTCTGATCTTCAAAAGAATTGCGGCGCCCTTGGCCCTCATAGGCTTCAGGATGCCGCTTATTTACTTCGTGCATTCGGCAGCCCGGCGGTCCTCTTGAGGGCGTTTGCTTCTTAAGGACCCCTAGCTTTGCGCGCACCGGTTACCCGGTGTTTGCCTTTTCGTGCACAAAAAATGAATTATGAACCTGAATGATGCACCAGTTAGCCGTTAGTTACCGGCAATGACCTGTCCAT
>CAYJWN010000033.1:0-17010 GCA_964373835.1 uncultured Planctomycetales bacterium | reverse complement strand
GACCTCTGGCAGAGGTGGCTGCAGGCTGAGGTGCAGGATGTCGTTGCCGTACTCCGGATCTTGCGCGATGGCATACGGAACCGAGGCATGAACCTGGCGGCGGAGGATCTGCTGTTCAGGGGCCGTCTTGGCCAGCGGAATCCAGACGTCGATCGTGTCAGCATGCTGTGGGAGTTGGGTGAGACGGGCCTGATAGGTGAAGAGCACCTCACGTGGGTGGGGAGAGCCTGAGTGAACGGAGCCGGTTGAGTGACTCACAAGACCTACCGCCACTCCGACGACCAGGATGATGGCGACCACCCACCTCAACAACCGCATGCGCCCCTCGCGTGCCTAAGCTTGAAGGTCGATCACCTTTCCCTCGATAAGAAAATGCTTCACTTGCTCGTCATTATTACAACAAAGGCAGCAAGAAATCAACCTTGCCGCCCCTCTGTGGCCAAAGGCAAGTTACTGTAACGTCGTCAACTCGCCCTGCTGGATTTTTTCCACGAGCGTGTTCCAGGCCTCGCTGGTCAGGCGCACGAGGTTGCCTTCCTCCCCGATGCGCACCTCGTCCTTCGCCACGTCCAAGACCGCCTCTGGACAGGCTCCACAGGCGGGGCACAACGACACTCGAAGTGACTGTTTCATCGCGTTTCACCTCTTTTCCCAGTTACCAAGGCCGTCGCTTCCTGAACGGCCTTGGCGACATTGCCCAAGCAGCAGGAGCCCTGCGGGTTGGTGACTTCGCAGTAGCAGTTGCCGGCCTTCACCTGCGCTTTGATCTGATCGATCGCGGTGCTCTGGCCAGTGGCTTCGATCTCGGCTCGGATCTTCTGTGGCGTCCAACCAAAGCAGTAGCAGACCGGCGCCGTCAGGTTCGCTGGCTCTTTGAGGCCTACCGCTACTGACAGGTCGCCTTGACGGAACAGTGGCTTGCCTGGGAGAAAATAGACCACGTCACAGGTCGGTGTCCGACAGAAGCAGAACTCTTCTTGTCTCGGAGGAATCTGGGGCCGTCGTTCAGGCTTCAGCAACGTGCCGAGGGTGATGCGAGCGACCGGCTTGCCTAACGCTCCACATGCAGGACACTGCGCCGGCCCGCACCGACTGGGCGGGTGCAGCTCGCAGCAGGATTCCATCGCTTGTGTCTGGGAGTTTTCGTGTTGAGGCGGCATCGGACAGCATGCTCCGCTCATGGTCGCTTGGCCCGATAGCCGGTCTTGTTGATGGCGGCGACGAGTGCATCGAGGCTGACCTGCGTGGAGTCATAGCGCACGTAGGCCGCCGCGTCGTTGACCTTCGCATCAGCGCTCTGGACACCGGGAAGTGTCTTGAGGCTGGATTCGACGGTCAGCTCGCAGGTGAAACACGTCATCCCCTCCACTGGGATGACGACAGAGGTCGATGCGTTGTTGATCCGGGCAACGGCCGGCCCTTGGGCGCTGCGATGCCGGCTGGCATACGTGTAGAGATTCAACCCGACGAAGACTGCCACGACCACCGAGGCCAGAGTCAAGACCGCGCGGGTCGTCTTGCCCTGCGCCATCTCACAAGAGGCTGCCCGGCAGCGGCCGGCTTCCTTCAGATAGCTGCGCCAGGCAATCGTCAGCAGGATAATCGCTGCAGCGATAAACCACCAGTGGTAACGACCGAGGAACGTCCCGAAGCCAAGACTCCCAAGTCCCAACAGCACTAAGAGCACCGGCCCCAGACAACACATGGAAGCCAGCAGCGCAGACAGAATCCCGAGCTTTTGTGGCTTCATGCTCATCTCCCCTGCTTGATGGGCTGTCGGTCAATAGTTGGACAGATCGCCTTGCCCTTCGGCCGGAAGTGTGGTGGACAGCCACGTCCGACGGCTTGCGTCAACCGACGCTCCAGGAGGCGCCAATCCGTGATCTTCTGGCGGAGCTCCTGCAACCGCAGTCTGAGCAACCGCTGCACATGGCCGCAGGGACATCGACCCCGGTCGGCCAGCTCCAGGATCTCCTTGATGTCCTCAAGGCGCAGGCCGAGATTCTGCGCCTTCTTGACGAACTGCAGCCGATCAACCGTACCCTGATCGTAGAGCCGGTAGCCCGAGAGTGCCCGCCTGGGCCTCGGCAGCAGCCCGAGCTGCTCGTAGTACCGGATCGTCTGAATCGGGATACCGGTCTTATGGGCAATGCTTCCGATGAAGGGTTGTCCCATCGCTGCCTTCAAGTATAAACCCTACAGTCAACTATAGAGTCAAGGACTTTTGAGGGCGACGTTGCGGAGACTCTGCCGGATGCGGAGAGGCGCCGAGAGCCAAATGCGGCTCCCGACGACATCGGTTTGGCGAAGGAGAACGGGGGCGCGTCGCGCCAACGGCGCGACACTCCAACCTAAAATGATTTAGATGTTGCGGGGCGACGGTCGAACTGACGGAAAAGCTTGGCAACGGTTCCTGGCGGAGTTCAGCCGACCGCCCACCGCGGTCGGCATTCCGAAGCGCCGACCATCGGGGTCGGCGCGGAGTGCCGGAACCGGGGGGGGTTCCGGCCGCGGCCACCTCGATGGGGGCCGCTTCAGGGCGTGGTGCGAACGGCTCTCAGACACTCGGGGACGGCGCTGACGCCTCGGTGCCCTGTCTTTTCTTTCGCTCCGCTTTGCGCTGTCGCTTCGCTTCTTGCTTTTGTTTCTTTTCCAAATCTCTCTTTCGCTTTTCAAACTGATAGTTCACGTGTGCCATGTGGCGTCCTTTCCGTTCGGCCCCGCTCCACTGACATTATTCATCCTCCCTGCGCACGTCGTGCGCGGATTCCGAAGGGTGCATACTGCGCCGACCTCTTTACAGACTCGTTGACGTGATGTCGACTCAACGAACAGCCACGATAGGGACACGTCTACCCTCTCGAAACCCTACGATGTTTGATACCGGAGTGCTCGCTGTTCGCTACGGGGTGGTAACCTCACGATTCCTCTTTTCTCGTTTCGCCTGTTGCTTCTCTTTCATGGATCTCTTGGCCTTTTTCTTGACGTTCTTTTTCGCATCCCTTGATTTTCCCATACCAGCCCCCCCTGTTGACTTCCATGACCATTGAAGAATGCCAAGGTAGGATCCCCGAACTCTAGCCTATGATACACCTGTGGGGCTTCGGAGGGCGCGTTCTCCTTCGCCCCTGCGTCGCTATAGCTGAAGAAGATAACGCCCCTGCCTCGCAGAGCGAAGCAGGAGCGTAGGAGAGCGGGGGCGACGGGGCTCGGCGCCTTCCGCTCGCTGCGCTCGCTCCAGGTCGGCCACCCGGCGCTCCCGTGGAAGGTCGGTGCTCCTACTCGTCGCACCGACGTGCATCAAAATAAGTCGCGCCTCCCCTCGAGCCCATAGGCCCCCGCTATACAAACGGAAACGGCCCACTCGATAAACGAACGGGCCGTTTCCTCATATGGCGGGGGCGACGGGTCGTTCTTGGAACCAACACCAGCGCACCCCGGGAGCTTCCAGACGAGATCCTGAGGGCGTTCAAGGACTGGTGCGCCTCTCCTGAAATGCAGGTGGTGTCTGCCAGTTTCATGGCGCTGACGAGTCCGAACTGATGTGAATGCCACTCCACTCCTCTAAATCATCCGTAGCCACGTCACGAGATCCTGAAAAACACGCTCTTTATCTACCTCATGAAGGACCTCGTGATAATACCCATCATACGTGATCAGTTTTTTCTGGGTTGAGCCAATCGAAGGGAAAAGTTGTTCCACAGCCTTAGGTGATGAGACCCGATCCGCTCCAGCTTGAAGCACCAACAGAGGGACTGTAAGCTGCGGCAGCACAAGCGGCAGCTCTTTGAATCTTCGCTGTAGCTCCGCGTAGAGACGAACGCTTGCTTTAGGGTGGACAAGCGGGTCGCTCCTGTAAAGGACGGTTATCTGGAGATCGTGCGATAAGACAGCCTCGCCAACCTGTGGACGATCCATGGTGAGAGAAGGCCAGACGGGGAGCAAGTAATTGGCTAGGATGCGTTTCCAGAGAGGGACACGGAAATTAAAACCCCAGAGCGGAGAAGACAGAATCAGGCAGCGAATCGTCTCCTGATGTTTGACCGCGTAGAAGGTGCTGATCAAACCACCGAGACTGTGGCCGAGCAGGATCGGCTTCTGGCCTGAATACTGGTCTGATACCTTTTGAACAAAGGCCCCGACGCTGGCAAGATACTCGTCAAAGCACCGGATGTGTCCGCGCTTTCCAGGTGATCTGCCGTGGCCGGGCAGGTCCAATGCATGAACTGTATAGCCTGCTCGGACCAATCGCTGGGCGGTTTCGGCATGGCGCCCAGAGTGATCCCCTCCGCCATGCACGATGATCAGTGGAGTACCGCCGGGCGCGGCGGCCCACTGCTGATAGAAGAGCGAATATCCTGGGGCGTCGAAGAACCCGGTGGCGTGCTGGATCGCATCGGGGCCTCCCGCCTCAAGCACCATTGTGAGCACGCCGATATGCTTCCATACGAGCGGTCATCTCCTGGATATCCTGTGAGTAGCGGCCGGTGAGGAGCCTCCAAAACATCCGGTTGAGGCACCTCAAGGTGCGCCATGAAAAGACCGCGTCCTGAAGATCGATTTTGCCAGGTTCAAAGAGCGCATGGCCGATCACTCCAATCATCGAGGAGAGCGGAAGCCCACACAGCCACCAGGGGTTGCCCGTCGCAGCCGCCGCGATGGGCAGGCCGTAAAATACGCACCCGCTGACTCCGTGAAAGACGAGGTTGCCTGGGTGCCGGTGCTTGAGCACAAATACTTCCCAGTAATCGCTTGAGGCATACAGGACCGTGCTGTCCTGGGCGCGGTAGGTCCAGGCGCCATGGAGCGATTCACGCCTTGCGGTTCCCCATGCGCCAATTAACATAGTTGTCCATTCCCCGCTGTCGCCGGGGTAGAAGGCCGGCCAACGCATTCTTCAGGGCTGAACGGCCGGAATACATCGTATCGTTTCAACAGCTCCAACAAGGCCCCCGATTGCCCCTTTCCCATCAATGCCTGCAGCGCTTCTATACGCTGTCGGGACTGCGTTTCACATGCCAATTCTCGAAAGACCCGAATCTTCTGTGCTCTGGATAGATGGCCCTTGGCTCGCTCCAGACACGTGACCACGGCCTGAGGGCCGGCTTGCACCATTTGGAACAGCCGAATGAGGATCTCCAGCGTAAACTGTTTGTCCGCTTCGGAGAGGATCTGCTGGTTGAAGAGCACAACTCCGCTTCCGTGATGCAAGGTTTCATCTTTGACGATCTGTGTGAGCGCTTGTTTCAAATGAGGGCTCTGGCAATCATGGGTGATGGACGAGTAGTGGCTGATCCCCCATCCTTCCAGCACTACTTGAATTAAGTACGTCAGGCAGGGCTTGTCACCTCGTTCGATCACTTCCCTTAGGAGCAGAAGAAACGGCTGGTCAGGAGACTGAGACTTGCCCTGCGGTAAGTAGGATGCAATCGAATAGAAATGCGCAGCTTCATCGGCTGCAAAAAGACTGTAGAGCATGCGCTCCTTGGAGTTCTCCGAAAGCAAGATCATCTTCGCATTGAAGCACAAGCCCAACTGTTCGATGGAAAATGCCTCTTCGAGCAGATGCGACGCGCACATCCGTAAGATATTCGCTTGCTCGTCCTCAGAGGCTTCCTTGAAGATCCCCACACGATGCAGTCCGAAATGCTCCGGCGTCCAGAATGCATCCATGGGGCCCTCGGCATGATCCAGCTGGACCGATTTCTTGCTCAGCGAAGCGGCAAGAATAGGCCAGAGGGGATCGCTCCGGTCGAGCGAGAGCGAATCGAACAACGGTTCAATCTTGAGCGGCTGGGAGTTTGCTGGAGAGGACATCGTCTCGCCATGGATCAGAAACGGGCTTCAGGAAGATCTTATCGTAGTGAGCCGATAGCAGGGCCGTGCCGAGGCTCTGCGGGAGGAATTTCCGTAACAAATACATCACGTGTGAACCGGCACCTATCCGGCATCGTAGCGGCATTTGTTTTGCACTCGCTAACCGGACGACCGCCTGCACGACAGGAGCCGAAGCATGCCCTCTCCCTGAAGTCAGGGTCTGTTTGAACCGCCTATAATTTTCTGATTGCCGGGCATATGCTGAGGTGGACTCGAAGCTCTGGTCACCCCAGACCACGTTGTCTCCGAAGCGGGTTCGATGCCCTGCAGGCTCGATCAAGGCCACCTGGACGCCATGCGGTTTGAGCTCATGGTAGAGCGATTCCGCCAGGCCCTCGATGGCGAACTTGCTGGCGCAATACACTGAACTGAGCGGAAAGCTGCTGAAGCCAAATAGGGTGGACATCATGATGACCCGACCGTGCGACTTCCTTAGAAGCGGCAGCAGGTCTCTTGTCAGAAAAACCGCCCCAAAGAAATTGACCTCCATCTGATGCCTGATTTGAGCCTCTGTCATATCTTCGAGGGCTCCAAATAAGCCGTACCCCGCATTATTGACCAGGCAGTCTAGTTGATCGAAGCGGCTCCGGATGAGTTCCGCAATGTTGCTTCGCTCACTCGCGTTAGTGACATCCATCGACAAGACGAATAAGTGCTTCGGATACGCCCGGATTTCGTCTGAAAAGATGTTACCCCGCTCGTTTGCATTCCGTAGCGTGGCAATGGCAATCCACCCTTGCTTCAAAAACTGCGATACCATCCCTCGGCCGAATCCGGAGGAACAGCCTGTGATCAATACGACTTTCTTATGTGCAGAGCGCATCGCTTACCGTATCAGGAACGCTCGGGGCGACCTTTCCATTACCAGCGTCAGCTCGCCACGCGACTGTCCGTTGGTTTTCGATGTGTTGGATAAACTTAAGAATCACACGGTCAGCCTTGATGGGCGTTTTCAAATTGAACCGTATGGTTGAAAAGATCAGCGTATCTCCCTTGGCAAAGTAATTGCTGATAAGGCTCGTCAGGAACAGCAGCGCCCTGTCGAAGCAGTAGCCCAGGATCCCCTTTCGCCTTCGCGTAAAAAAGACGGCCTGTCCCTCGGTTCTGCCATCCGCTGTCGCATGCAGCGCGAACATGAGATAGAAGTGCAGGCGATCTGGACCGGTGATTACAGTACCGGTGCCTCCGTTCCAATACGTCATGGAAACGGTCAGCGGTCCTTTATAAAACCGCCCGAGGATACGCGTGAACCAAGAAGTCGGTTGAATTCTACTCGTATTATTAAATTGGATACAGGACTCGCTGATCTCCTTCGGTTCTAACGCGAGAGGGATCGGTGTAACGGTCCTTGTGAGGTCATGCACAAAGTTGAAGTGGTGCTCATCAATGGCGTTGATGAGTACCACATGCGGGTGGCACTTCTTGGTGAACCGGTTGCCGAGTTTGTAGCGGTACGGTTGGCCGACCAGCTCCGGTACGCATGGAATCGGATATGCGGGATGGTCTCCCGCCCAGACCCAGATCAGTCCGTACCGCTCCTCCACATGCCAGGACTTCGCCTTCACCTCAAATGACGGACAGCCACCGAGACTTGGGATATCGATGCACCGGCCCTGGGTGTCGTATTTCCAGGAATGGAAGAGGCAGCGAATCGCGTTGCCTTCGACCCTCCCCTGAGCTAGGTGGGCCCCCATGTGCGGGCAATAGGCATCCAGCGCGGCGACTGTTCCATCCGCCCCACGAAAGACTACCAACTCCTTGCCCATGAGATTCATGGCTCTGGCTTTGCCGCGCCCGAGGTCTCGGGATCGCATCATCCAATACCAGCCTTCAATCACCAGTTCAGGATTGTTGAAAATTGATGTCGTCACTGCGCCCATGGTCTTACAATCCCCGAAGTCCCTCGGCAAGCGCGCGACCATCCTGTGGATTCTTCACGAGATAGGCGTGCTTGATATTGCCCCATCGCATCCCCCGCTGGGAAAAATATTCCAAATATCGCTCTTGGGCATCTGCGGACACGCGTACCTTCGTGACGCTGAGCTGGCCCATCAACCTGGCCTCTCTATATCGGTATGACTCTTGTAGCAGATCATCCAGCCGCCTTGATACATCTTCGGCATCGGCCTCCAGTTTATCCAGCAGCAAGAGATAATGGCTCGGGCCGTCTGAATGGGGCACGGGAATGAGCATTTGGAATCGGCTGCCCGCCAACGGCAACTGTCCAATGGCCTCTTTGACGCGTTGTTCGTGGAGCTTCTCGCCCACCAAGTCGCAGACCACTCCCTCCCGGCCAATGAAGTCGAGGCATGGCGTGCGCTTGTAATAGCCCGACACCTTGACCCGGTCGCCGATTCGATACCTTGCGAACCCGTTGACCTGGGAGAAAATCACAGAATACGTCTTCCCCTGTTCGAGCTCATGGAGGCGAAAGATTCTTCCCCCCTCATCTGCGAACTCATAGAATAGCTCCGTCACGATCGGCACGCATCCCTGCGCTGGTATCATTGGCACCGTCATCGGCGCCTCGGTCGAAAACAGTCCCTTTCCCTGGAGTATGGCATCTGGGAACGTCCTTCGCAGGAAACTGGCTGAAGAGCCCGGCTGCGGATCATCCCAACAGGAAATCAATTTCAG
Organism: uncultured Planctomycetales bacterium; assembly: GCA_964373835.1. Classification (GTDB taxonomy): domain Bacteria; phylum Omnitrophota; class Gorgyraeia; order Aquiviventales; family Aquiviventaceae; genus CAYJWN01. The sequence continues at coordinate 8,496 of CAYJWN010000033.1, read as the reverse complement.
TGACGGCCATAAGCGGCTCCAAGGAATCGGGTCCTGGGTCAGCAAGGCCAGCCTCTCAGGCAAGGGGCACCGCACCCGAAACACCATCTCTTCCTGGACAGTCCGGCCCTCGGACCACTCTTCGATCAGTGCGTTCCGATGGGAGCGCATGTATTCCAGTAGGACGACAAGATAGGATGGACTCCAGATCGAGATCGTCTCCACATCGGCGGCCGCAAGCAGCGACAACGTTACCACGCGTTTGAACGCCTCGGCGTCCCGGATCTTGACGACGCGGGGGTCCAACGCCAGAAACTGCGCCATCAACCATCGCAGCCAACCCGGAACAAATTCCAGATCGCTGTCAGCTCCGCGCCGGACGCCGTGTTCTGTCACGATCTGGTGGCCGCCGGACGGAGAAACGCCCAGAAAAATCCGTCCGGTCAGAAACCTCGGCCCATGCGAGATGAGGTCAAAGAACCAGAGACAAAACGCCGAGCGGAAAGCACCGAGCACCGAGCCGGTGTACGGAATGTGCTTGATGACGCCCGAGCTGCCGGATGTCCTACCGTAGCACTGCACCCTCTCGGCCACCAGCACGTGGCTGTCATCGCGCTGCTGTCGATCGATCCATGGTCGCAAGTCTTCATAGGACACGACCGGCAACTTATCCCTGAACGCCGCATAGCCGTCATCGTCAGTCACCCTGTACCGCCGGCCGTATTCGGTCTTTGCTAACTGCCGGACCAGCGTTTGCAGCACTCGTTTCTGCGCATCCTCCGGTGCTGCCAGCGCCAATTGGAACCGGAGACTGCCTGGCCATAGCACCAGCCGCACAAGACCTATGAGACTGCGAATGAATACTTGTCGCAACGCGTTAGATGGCATCGGGGATCTCGACGGGCGCTTCTTCTTTCCTTAGATTCTGGTTGGGGAACAGAACAGTGAGCACCGGAACGTAGGCCCCATCTGCAATGCGCACACCGGGACCGAGCCGGCTCCCAGCGCCAATAAACACATGGTGACCAATCTGAATCCGCTTCACATACAGCATCAAACGGCCATGCTTTGGCTTAATGACATGCCCGAAACACTCGACTTTGTCGCCGAAGATGACCCGGTCTCCGATGTCGAGCAGGTTCCGATCGACGATGTCCACTCTTGGCGTCCAATAGACGGCAGCTCCAACCTTGCTTCCCCACATCCTCAACCAGAGGCTGAACGCGCCTGGAATCAACCGTAGGACCGCCTCCAGTTGTGGAAGCGCAATGTAGATCGCCTGAATCTGATGCCCACCCCACCACGGGGAGTAACGCTTCGCGTCAATCTGAGAGAACCCCTCTCTTACCGAAAACAGCAGATGATGCAGTCGGAACGTGCACAAGGGAACTCCATAGATGGCAAAAACCAGCAGCAGCAGCGTTAACGCTGAGGGCTTGATGATGACCGCCGCTAGGGAAGAACAAATGGCGACCAACTCGACGGCCGGGAAGAACGCAAGGAGACGGCTTAGTAGAGTCGTGCTGTATTTCTCGCTCTGAATGGAAATAGGAGCTTCTGGAAAAATGTCCATTCCAACTCGATACCAAGCCTTTCAGGGTAGGTATTTGGAGCAAGATACGTCCCATGGATCTTGTCCCACCAATTCACATTCGCCCCGAAGTTATAGTTAGTCTTCTCCCGGTCGTGGTGCCAGGCATGCTCGTAGGGTGTAATGAGCACCTTCGACAGCAGCCGATAAAACAGGCTGGCCTTTTTCGGCATCACCTCGGAGTGACGCCAGAGGTCCAGCATGGCGGTCAGAGATGCCGCGAGGATGTAGTACATCGGGTTCTCCAGGAGAAAGACGCCGAGTGCGTTGACCCAGACATACACGATCAGAAAATGCGTCCAGAGCGTGTTCCTGGAGGTCACGAACACGTCCATCTTTTCTGCCGTGTGATGCACCGCATGCCATCGCCAGAGGACCCGCCCATGCAGTACGCGGTGGTTCCAGTAGTACACATAGTCCACCACCACAAAATTGAGCAGAAAGGACGTGACAGGACCCAACGACAGGGTCCCCCGGATGCCAGGCGCCCAGTGGGCTAACAACACATAGAGCAATGTCGTCTGCATCAACGGGATCACGATGCCCTGCATAACCAGGCTGACCCCATCCAACAGCCAGGCGCTGCGAGGCTTCTTTTTGAGTTCCTCCCATTCCACCTCGCGGCAATACATCATCACCAGCAACGCACAGAACCACACGAAGGTCATCATCGCTAGCTACACCCAGAATTCAACTTCTCGGGATTGCTCCGGTAGGAGCCTCGGATCTCTTCCCATCTCAAGATCCTTGCGAATCGATTCGATGAACACGTGAATGAGATCAGCCGGCGTATTGGAAAATTGCTCGCCGTAGCGTTTGATGACGTCCATTTGCAGGTTCAGGATCTCAACGTCCTGGTCGATGATCTTTTGCCCCTGTTTCCTGACAAAGAACGGAGCAACCCAGTTCCAGATCCCATAATTGAACGTCAGGTCAGTGTAGACGAGCGTGTCGTCGTCTGTAGCAGGGACTGATTGCGAGGTGATGATGAAATGGCGCTTGGGTCCGAAGATGTATTCCACGCAGGTTACGTTGGGCATGTAGAAGCTGTCCGTGTGGACGATTTCTCGCCCAGAGGGATTCAAGAACCATGAAAAGATGCCGAGGTTGGCTCGTTCCCTCCGATACGTGGCGGTCACCGACCCCCTTTTTCTCACGATGCTGGCGATCAGCTTCTCGTTCTTCCTGGACCGGAAGATGCCAGCGTGAACATAGGCCGTATGGGGGATGTCGACGAAATTCTCCGCGCAGTTGGTGACGGTATTTCGGAAGCGGTTGGTCAGGCGAATCGTTCGCCAGCCCTTCTCTCCATAGTGCGGCATCCGAAATGGCTCAAACTCCGAGGGGCTTTCGGATAAGCGGACGTACACGTAGCCATCGAGTTCACAAACCGCATAGGACTTCGCTGCGCGTTGCCCGATCTGTTCTGGATGAGGACCAAGGGATGGAATGTCCACAACCCGTCCGGTGCCCTCATAAGTCCAGCCGTGGTAGGGGCAGTGCAGTTGCCCCCTGACCACGCGCCCTCTCGACAACGGCCCTGCGCGGTGGAGGCATCGATCTTGGAATGCCGCCACGCGGTTGTGCTCATCTCGAAACACCGCGATCCGTTCATCGAGAATCTTGCGCCCAAGGACGGTGTTGGGTTTCAGCTCCCGAGACTCTGCGAGGATGTACCAGAAGACTCTAAAGTCCATTCCCATCCTTCATGGGCGCGATCTGGATATCTGCCGTCAGGTTGATCTGGCACGCTAATCGGGCCGTCGGATGCCCCGGACAGACGATGCCGAGCAAATTAAGTTCATCCTCGCTCTGGGGCTCCAGCTGGCCACCGTTGAGGACTTGGACACTGCTGCGGCAGGTTCCGCAAATGCCTGTCCGGCATCCGAACAGCACAGGGGAATTTTCAATGGTCAGATGCTCCGAGAGATTTGCGCCTTGTGGTAAGCGAAGCGGGGGATGTCCTGAATCGAAACAGACCATGTACTCAGAGCCTGTGTTTTTCATGCGGTTTTCAGAAATCTCCGAAAGGCTTCCCGGTTCGTGTGAAGGTAGTTTTCGATGCTGCTACGGCCCATGTGGCTCATGGTCTTGTTGTCCCGACTGACATACCCAATGGGATCCAAGTACGCCTTGTACGATTCAAGCGCCGTCCGGTGGATCTTGTAGCTGTCATGCAGCGCATCGGTTTCCTTGGTAAAACACGCTGCGATCATCTGCTTGGCTTCTTGATCCTCCATCCCGAAGACCGGAGAGCGGAGGAGCTTATAGATCATGGAAAATAGCGCGGGGTCGTACCAGAAGATCCCCTTGATGGCGATAGAAAAGTTGTAGTGGTCCTTCTGACACCCCATCAGCGCCTGATTGGCCACCCATGATTCAAATCTCGTCGGGGATCGTAGTGAATGCAGGACATCGTGAGAAATAATGCCTGAACTGTTGAAATGGAAGGATTCGTCCAGAAAATGGTAGTAGCTGATCTTGGAGGGAATCGGGGCGTTGTCTTTATTAGGATGGCGGAGGTAGTACTGGCTCAACGCGTGCTGGATGATCTTCCCGTTGAGGGTCCTGAGCCCCCGGACGGTGAAATACTGGCAGCCGATAAACGCGTTACCGGAGGAGAGCAGCGAAAAGGCCTGGAGCTGTAGCTTCCTCCAGAATTCCTTAATGCGATCGGTATTTGAAAAGACCATCGTCTCGCAGAACATGGATCGCATGGGATAGGTGAAGAGCCGCTCGCCGAAGAGCGCCGCCTCGACTTCTTCTCCCACCGTCTTGAAGGCATGGATATGGGCCCGCTCTTGGCTGGTTTCCAGGTCTAACGTGTCGCAGACCAACCGGAAATCTTCCATGGAGCTGAGACCGGCCGCAGAGGTTTGGTTCAATAGGATCGTCGCGATTTCCGCGGAGATAATCTGGGAAAAGTAGGCGACCCAGTAGAGCTGGTTCAACACAATCCGCTGCGATTGCGTCGCCTGGTCCCAGAGAGGTGTTCCATAGAGCAAGGAAAACGGCTCGGGATTCCAGTATTCGTTTCGGCAGTCCTCATAGCGAAATCGGGATGCGGCCTCATCCATCAACTCGGTGTTGTCCTGCTCTTTATTCTTGCGATAATTCAGCGTTAGTTTCTGATAGGTCTTGGTATCGTCGAGCAGCGACGTTGAGAGTTTCTGGGAGAGGTTCCTATTCATGCCGCAAGCCCATCAGGCTGCCTGATACATTGGAGATTCCAGACCCATAACGAAGTGGACCTTCGCCAGCGCCTTCATGTTCTCGGCTTCCAATCGCGTCAGACAGAGCAGTTCATCGCCCTGACGATAGCCCTTGTTCCGCTCCAGAAAGAATCGGACGTGTGGGTTCCTCAGCTGGGATGCTGGAATCTCAGCGAGGTCATCGCGCAACTGCCCATGAGGTGTATCGAAGGAAACGACCCCGCGGGCAGGGTCATAGCTCTCTCCGTACTTGAATCGCCCGAAATCATGGATCACTTCTTGGTCAAAGAGTGGCGTTGGCCGATCGTAGCGAGGATAGAACTCGTGATAGAACAGTGGGAGGTACAGGTACGTTCTGTGGCCTTTGGTGATGAGCAACCAGTAGAGCTTGGTATCGGGATATTCGGCTTTGATCTTACCTGCCAGGCTACACCATGTTTTCGATAACACCTGTTGGCCCCAGTAGTCTTGATCAATCACGGTATCGCCGGAAAAGAGCAGCTTGTACCGTTCATTCAGGACGACCCGATCATGGATCACCAGCGTTGAAAATCCCCTGACCATGTCCTGCACCTCATCCTTGAGAAGTATCACATAATCCTTCTCGAAGAAGTCGGCCCTGAACTGGTCAAAACTGACATGGTCGTAGTGGCGCCTGAACAGATCAAACAGTCCGTGAAGGTCCGCTTCACCGACTGTCGAAATCGACTGGTAGGATCCGAGTAGGCGGGGTCGGGTCATGCGCCTTTCTTCGATGCCATGACACCCTTGAGCACAAAGCCAAGGAGCAGGCCGATAATCAATGCGCCGACCCCAACCTGGTACAGCAGCTTCTGGGCTGCCGTCAACACAGGGTTATCCAACACGTTCGCGCTCATGTGGATGTTTAATGCCTTCCACCCGCCATCGTCCCTATAGACGGCGGCGCTCCACCTCGACTTCATCACCCTCGTACCGCCTTTTGTGAACGTGTAGGTATCCTCTGAGGTTCCATGGCTGGTGCCTGTCTTTTCATCAATGAAGACAGTGAGCGCATCGGCCTTCGGTTTGAATACAATGTTTTTCACGGGAGCACTTGGTCCTTCGAAGAGGCCGTCGAAATACGCCTTGAAGCTGGGGAGGTCTGTGAAGAGTTTGTGGTCGACGGTGATGATCGAAAAATCCTTATAGAGGATGGGCGCTAAGGCATCAATATCCCTGTTGTTGAGGGCTTCGGTAACTGTTCTCAACATGGCTCGCAGCGCTTCGTGGTCTTCGTGCCGCTCTTCCACAGCGGAGTAGGCGGTGGTGCTCATCGCAAACAGCATGCACAACAAGAACCCCAATCTTTTGAATCGCACGCCCCCTCGTATCTTATCCATTGATCCTCCTTAAGTTAGACCTGCCCCCCTATATGCATAAAATTACCTCATTTTACAACCGCATCGACTCGACAGTCAAAGCCTCAGTCGTCGGTGATCGTCGGCGTCCTCCACCGCCTCAGTTCAATGTCGCCCTATTGCCCAGATACACGCTGGCCGGTTCAATCTTGGTATCCTTCGGGACAAAGACTCCGGCACCGATAACCGCACGATCTCCGATATCGACTCCGGGAAGGACAATGGCATTGAGGCCGATGATAGCGTGGCGGCCAATTCGAACCTTCTTGAGGATCAGCCCGCGGGCCTCGAATGAATGTGCGATGACCGTCGCATGCCCTCCAATGACTGCGTTGTCGCCGATCTCCAGGAGAGACAGGTCTGCACAGTATTTCGAATTGATCTGCACGTTGAGTCCGAGCTTGGCCCCCATGAGGCGATAGAACAGCGCCGCAAAGGGCGTCATGAGCAGGAAGTCGCCAAAGACGCTCCAGACGATGAACTGCAGGGCATTCGAGATATACCACTTGAGCATCCCGAGCGAGGCCAATGGGTGCTCTCCCTCTTTCAAATCGAGTCGAAAGACCCATCTCAGAAGCGCCGAGAGGAACATCAGGCTAAACCCAAACACAAAGTAGCCCACCCCCGCTGCGAGGCAGACCCATACCGTCTGCTGCCAGGCTGCCTGGCCTGCTGTTTGATACCAGACGGATCGGCACAGCAAGACAGCGGGAACGAGTGCCAGCCCCAGCACGAGTGCGCCCACCACATAGAGCGCCAACGCCAGTAGCACTCGCACAACCGTCAACAGCATTATGACACCGCCTCAACGAAGTCACGCCGACCGTGATCAAGCGAAGGCGCGCTGGATAGAGAAGCGTAACGGGATGCGTACGAAGAAGAATTCAGCTCCTGTAATTTTCAGCGTCACGCTATCCTCTATATGTTCTGAGGCTACTTTCCCTTTGCAGGGTGTTCGATAGCCCGCAAGATTGGGCGGGCGAGATACAGGCGTCCCCAGGCGCGGCCAGTCGTCTCTTTCAGCAGGCCTTTCTTCTGAAGCAGCATGACGGCTTGTCTCGCCGTCGGATTGGAGACTTTCAACACGTCTGCTGCGCGGGCGACCGTCATGTAGGGGTTGATAAACAGCTCGTCGAGCAGCGCCAGCGGCTTGGGCTTATCCTGCAGCTGCTTGCGGAACGCTTCGCGGAGCTGCATGAGCTGGGCGGCTTGCCGCACCGCCTCCTGAGCGGTTTCGGCCACGCCAGTGAGAAAGAAGCGAAGCCAGCTCGCCCAATCGCCGTGTGTCCGCACCCGCTGCAGCAAGGTGTAGTAATCGTCCCGATGCGCTTCAATATAGGCCGACAGGTACAGGAGCGGTTGGGATAGCCGCCCGCGCTCGATGAGGAAGAGCGTAATTAACAGACGACCAATCCGGCCATTTCCATCAAGGAACGGATGGATCGCTTCGAACTGCTCGTGCATGAGCGCACACTGGATCAGAGCGGGAATCCGGCCGCGAGCATGTAAAAACCGCTCCCAATCAGCGAGCGCGTCGTGCATCTGCTCCACCGGAGGCGGTACGTAGGTTGCAGTCGCCAGTGTGCTCCCAGACGGCCCAATCCAGTTTTGTGAGCGGCGAAACTCTCCCGGTGTGGCGCGTTCACCTCGAACCCCCCTCATCAGTCTCGCATGGAGTTCCCGAACCAAACGCAGGGACAAAGGTAGCTGCTTTAATCGCTGAATGCCGTATTCGAGGGCGACGACATAGTTGTGCACTTCGCGTACATCGGCCTCATTCCGAGGGGCCGCGTCGCCTTCCATTTCCTCCAGCAACAAGTCTGACAGATTCGTTTTGGTGCCTTCAATCCTGGACGATAAAACCGCCTCGCGGCGCATGTACGGCTCAATCAGCAAGTGGGGATTTGGAAGATGTCGCCCAAGACCTGAAAGCTCGCTGAGAGTGGTGTCCGCTCGAGAGAGAGTGATAACAAGCTCATCGTCGTAGACCAGCTTGGGCGGTAAGGGTGCGGGGATAAATGCCGAGTAGTCTTGCGGAGTCTGAATAACTTTGCCAGCCTGGGGTGCGCGGAAGTCACGTGGGTTCATGGGGTACAAGTTCCTTTGTAAGCCTGGTTTCAAAGCTGTGACAGCATTGAAAGAACATACCATTGTTCTTTCAAAGCGTCAAGCTGTTTGTAGTCGGGCTTTCAAAGTGAGGTGGGCGGTAGCACCAGCTACCCGCATTCTCTGGAAGCGTTGTATAATACATACAACAGAAGGGCGGTTGCACATGGTAATTGTTTAGCTCTGTGAGACCACGACGGGCGTCGGATCGCCGTGCCGATGCCGCAGA
>CAYJWN010000032.1:0-17211 GCA_964373835.1 uncultured Planctomycetales bacterium | reverse complement strand
TGATCGTCAGGACCACACTGCCGAACACCCCAGGCTTCCACCACTGGCGCTTCATAGTCACCTCCTGTTAGGCTTGGCTTGTGCTGCGGTCATGAGACGACACGCCTTCATCGCAGATCGGCCATCCATGCCGAAGCAACGTCATATTATGCTTGACGTTGTAGCGTGTCAAGAGACAGAAAATTACGTACGATCATGCACGAATAAGGAATGATAAGCGCCGGCAGCCGGTATCGAAAGATGCAGAGCTTGCAAGCTAGTGACGATATCCAGCCGGAGCATATCGCGGAGGCGGTGCAGTACCGCAGCCTGGACCGGCAGCTGTGGGTGTCACGAAGAACGGTCAGCGCTGGGACGGGGTGGCGTCTTTCTGGGCGAAGCCGCCGGCGAATTTCCTGACGTGCTTGACGTGCACGGCAAACCCCAATCCCTCGCTGCCGCCGGATTGGCTAAAGATGAGCGTGTTGATACCGATGACCTCGTTGCGGCCGTTCAGCAGCGGCCCGCCGCTGTTGCCGGGGTTGACCGCCGCATCGGTCTGAATCAGCATGAAGTGGCCCAGTTCCCGCCCGCTCATCTGGGCACACTCGGGGATCTGCAGCTCTCCCGCATCCATCATGCCGAGCGTCATGTCCTTCAAGGTTCTCACCGCGCTCACGATCCCCTTTGAGACGGACACCGCCAGCCCCTGCGGGTTGCCGATCGCGCGCACCTCGCTGCCCACCCGTATCTCGTCCTCGTCGGAGAACCGGAGGTATTCGGGCGTCTTGCGAGGAATGCTCAGGACGGCTAAATCGTAGCACGGATCAGCGCGCAGCACGCGCGCCTCGTGAGGTGTTGGCGGCTTGGTCTTCGAGGCGGATCGATCACCCGGCAACAACACGGCAATCTTCGTGGCATGCGCCACCACGTGATAATTGGTCACCATCGTGCCCTTGTCGCTGATGAGCGTTCCGCTGCCCACGCCCACTGTTCCGTCTTCGTGCAAGGTGGCGATGAAGGCGATCGCTTTCATGGCTGCTGGAAGGCTCACCTCGCGTGAGGCGGCTGGGGTAGCTTCCTGCGGGATTGACGCCGCGGCGGCTCCGGCGGGCGCGGGCTCCTCGACGGCCATCGCCTGAATGGGCGCGGGTGCGATGTCAGCGTCTGTCTCAGGCTCCGGTTCGGGCTCCACCGAGATGATGTCAGTCGGCGCGAAGCTCATCGTGCCAAAATCCAGCTGCACGATCACTTCCGAGGCGGTCCGCTTGACGATCGTTCCCCGCATCCTGGAGCCGTCTTTAAAGCGGATCACGTCGGCAGCCGCGGGAGGAGCGAGCAGCATCACCGCCAGCGTTCCAAAGGCGAGGCGCGGCGCTCGCATCGCGGGCTATTCCGCCGGCCCCGGCGCTTTGCCGATCTCGTAGATTCCGCACTCGGTCTTCCCCGTGCCAGCCCAGCGACCCGAGCGAGGATCAGTGGGATCGATCGGTCGTTGGGTATGAAGCGCGCACCCGACGGAGGTATACCCCTGCGCCCAGAGGGGGTGATACGGAAGTCCGTGCTCCTGCATGTACGCGTGGATCTGCTTCGCGGTCCACGCCGCGATCGGCGCCACTTTGGTCATCCCGTTGCGGAGCACTTCGACAAACGGCGTGTCGCGCCGAGTCACGGCCTCTTCCCGCATCAACCCGGTGATCCAGCACTTCAGCCCCGCCAGCGCGCGCTCCATCGCCTCCCGCTTGTACTCGCCGCAGCAGTAGCGCTCATCGATGGGTGTCGTGGCATGCTCGCGTTTTAACTGTTCGATCATGACCGCCTCCAGCCGCGTGCGGGAGACGCTCAGGCGAAGCTTCAGGAGCCGTTTCAGATGCTCCATGTACTGCAGCGTTTCAGGAAAGAGGAATCCCGTGTCGACCAGCCGAATGCTCATCTGCGGGTCCACCTGCACGGCCATATGGAGCATCGCCGCGCTGTCCGTGCCGAAGGAGGAGGTCAGCGCCACATCGGGACGGAACGTCTCCACCGCCCACCGAATGATCTCGATGGGATGCGCTGAGGCGAATGTCGCGTTCAGCTGCGCGACCTCTTGGGGTGTCAAGACGGCGGCCCGCATCGGATGCTCCTGTGTCACGCGTCCGCCTTGGCGCCGAGGCGCGGAATCCAGCCGTGCTGCTCGAGATGGTCGAGGATCGCCTGCAGGCTCTCCGGCTCGCTCTGGCGCTCGGAATCAATGGTCATCTCCGGGTTGAGCGGCGGCTCATACGGGTCCGACACGCCGGTGAAGTTCTGGATCTCGCCGGCCAGCGCCTTCTTATACAGTCCCTTGACATCCCGGCGCGTCAGCGCTTCGATGGAGCACTTCACGTAGACCTCGATGAAGTTGCCGATTTGCTGGCGGTTGTAGTCGCGGATCTCCCGATACGGAGAGATCGCCGCGCTGATCGCCACGACCCCGTTGCGGCTGAGCAGCTTGCAGACGTAGCCGATCCGCTTGATGTTGGTGTCGCGATCCTCTTTGCTGAAGCCCAGGCCCTTGCTCAGATTCATCCGAATCTCATCCCCGTCCAGGATCTCAACCTTTAAGCCGCGGCGCCGCAGCTCAGTGGCCACATGGCCTGCCAGCGTGGACTTTCCCGCGCCGGACAACCCGGTGAACCATAGCGTAAACCCCTTCTGCATTGATAGTTCCTCTCTTCATGGGTGACGTGGAGAGCCGGGACCGATACCTCGGCCCCGGCTTGACTGCCTGTATTATAGCACACCGTGGCACCCGGCGCCGTGGAGGGGTAGAATGGAAGCATGTCAGACCTCACCGCGCCGCCGGTGCCGAGACCGAAATGGTACTACAACGTGTGGTTCGTGCTCCTCATGCTCTTTTTCGTCGTGGGACCGTTCGGCCTGCCTCTCGTGTGGAAGAATCCGCGCTTCTCCCGGCGTGTCAAGGTGGCACTGACCCTGGTCATGATCGCCTACACCGTCCTGCTGGTGGACGTGACCGTCCGGATGGTGCGCGCCGTCATGAACGAGGTCAACCAGTTCAACTCCACCCTCCAGCTTTACTGATGCGGAAGGAGTTCCCCATCGTCATCGCCCTGGCGCTGCTCTCCGGGTGCGTGCGCAGCAGCTTCAACCTGGCGACGCAGCAGCAGGAGTACACCATCACGTCGACCGACAAGGAAGTGGAGCTGGGGCGCAAGCTCGCGCGCCGCGTGGAACACGAGCTCACGGTGGTCGCCGATGAGCCGCTCCAGCAGCGCGTCAGCACAATCGGGGAGCGCCTCGTGGCCATCTGCGACCGGCGGGAACTCGTCTACCACTTCGCGGTCGTGCAGGATGAGGGCGTGAACGCCTTTTCCCTGCCGGGCGGCTACGTCTTCATCAACGATGGGTTGATCAAGAAGACCGCGAGCGACGATGAGCTGGCGGCGGTCATGGCCCATGAGATCGCGCATATCACGGCGCGCCACGCGGTCAAACGGTATGAGAGCAGCCTGGGGTTGCAACTGGCGCACCTGGCCGCCCTCGCCACGCGGCAGGGGGCGGCCATTCACGGCATGGGCATTGCGGCCCAGGCGGCGCGGCTTTCGTATGCCAGGCAGGATGAGCTTGAAGCGGATCGGCTTGGCGTGAAATACATGAAGGCGGCTGGATTGGATCCAACCGCCATGCTCGCGTTCCTCGAAAAACTCCACGACCTGCACGGGGATAAGACCCACTACCTGCCGCGCGGCGTCGTACGCCCCCAGTATGCGCTCACCCACCCCTATGTCCCGGAGCGGATCCGCGCCGTGAAAGAGGCGCTCTACGGCGTCGCGGACTATATCGACTACCTGAATACCAACAACTGAGGGGCGTGGGGCCCGGGGCCCGGGGCCCGGGGCCCGGGGCGTGGAAAAACCGGCTCGCCATCGCCCCCTGTCTCTTGCCCCCTGCCCCAGACTAGGTCCTTACCCGAGCAACTTGCCGGCCATCGCCCAGTCGGATCGCTTGACATCGCGGAAGACGATCCAGACCTGCTCGGGCGCCACCTTCGCGATCTCCACAAACGACTTGGTGAGCGCGTCGCTGAGCTGACGCTTCTGCTCAGGCGTCCGACCTTCTAACCACTCCACGGTTACCACCGGCATCGGCGTTCCTCCAATGCGCTAAGCAACTCTATGGGGTTGCCGTAGCGGGCCGCCGGCGGGGGCGCACGTGCGACTGCCGCAATGCCGCACGCAGCTCTCCCACGAGAAACAGCGAGCCCATCACGACGATGATCTCTTCAGGTGAGGCCGCATTGAGCAGGTACGTGTAGGCGTCGATGGGGTCGGACATCACGTGGACATCGGCGCAGAAAGGAGCCAGCCGTTTGGCCAGCGCCGTGGGACTCAGTGCGCGCGGGTGACGGCTCGCCGTGCAGGTGGCGCTGACGGACAGGCCGCCAAGCCGCCTGCCAATCGCCTCGACCGGCTTATCCGATGAGACGCCGATTAAGAGGTGAATCCGGCGGCCGACGCCGAATTCTTCCAGTGCCTGGCGGAGCGCTTCCACGGCGTGGGGGTTATGGCCTCCGTCCATCAGCACGAGGGGCGACTCATGGACCGCTTCGAGCCGCCCGGGCCACTCGACCCGAGCCAGCCCCTGTTCGACCATGGCGCGCGGCACGCCGGTGCTCGACAGCGCCTCCAGCGCGCACACCGCCGCCGCCGCGTTCTCCGCCTGGTGGCGGCCGATCAGGGGGATGTCCAGCGACTCATAGATGCCGCGCAGGCTGGTCACCGATACCTGCAGCCCATCCAGATCGTGCTCGTTGATGCGCACGGTGATGTCGCGTCCCACGACCAGCAACGGCACCCCCTGGGCTTCGCACGACGCCTGCAACACCGTGAGCACGTCCGGCTGTTGGGGCGCGCTGATGACGAGCTGCCTCGGTTTGATGATCCCCGCTTTTTCCGCGGCAATCGCGGCCGCATCAGCGCCCAATACGTCGACGTGATCCAGGTCAATCGGCCCGAAGACGGATACCGCCTGTTCCACCACATTGGTCGCATCCGACCGCCCGCCCAGACCCACCTCGATGACCGCCACGTCCACCTTCCGCCGGCTGAAATACACAAACGCGGCGGCGGTCATGACCTCGAAATAGGTCGGGGGGCCCTCGGATGATTGGGCGTGCATCGCCTCGAGCGAGGGCATGAGCGATTCGATCACGGCGGCGAAGTCGGCTTCCGGAATCCAGTCGTCGCCGTGCGCACGCTCATCCGGCCGCGGCCCGCGGCTCCACATCCGGATCCGCTCCCGCAGGTGCTCCACATGAGGGGAGGTGTAGAGCCCGACGCGCAGGGTGCTCTCCCGCAGCATGGAGTAGAGCATGGCGCAGATTGAGCCCTTGCCGTTGGTGCCGGCGACGAGGACCGACCGAAACCGGCGCTGCGGATCGCCCAACCGCTGACAGAGCCGGCGCATGCGATCTAGTTTCACCTGGCGCATCGCCTCGGCCGCGTGCTGCCGCTCGTAGTTCACGAACGTGTCCAGGGAGGCGACCGCGTCCTGATACGTCATCGGTGCCGCATCATGATCCGTGCTGGCGCCGCCGCCACTCCTCGAGGAGGCGCCGGACGTCCCCGTGGGCTGAGCGGATGACGAGCGCCCCAACCAGGAGCAACACCGAAAACTGCCAGGCGTCTTCCGGCCCCAGCACCAACCCGGTCGTGATATCCTCGGCCACCGTCAGCTGGCGGCTGAAGTGCTCGGTCGCCTTCTGGAGCGACTGCTCCCTGACATCGAGCGACGAGAGCTGATGGCGGTACTTCAGGGAAGGAAACTGCACGCCGCGCACGAGCAAAAACGTCGCGACCGCCTCGTCGCTGAGATGGAAATCCTCGTCGAACGCAAACCCCTCAAACTGCGGGGAAAAGTTGGGCAGAATGATGGAGGGACGCTCAATCACGACCTGCCCCTTGCGCACCACGGTATCGCCCTGGTTCAGCGCCGACTCCGCCAGGAAGATGTACGGCACCGCCGTGGCGTCGAATGTGGCCAGGTCCTGCAGCCGCAGCCGGATGATTTCCGTCTGCTTCCGAGCCTTCTCCCACTGCCCCTGCAACTCCATCGCCCCGTCTATTTGCCCTTTGGCTTATTCGCCTTGTTCACCATGTAGACGATGACGAGCGCCACGACCAGCACCCCAACCAGCACCCAGTTGACCTGTCCCATCATCCCCCTCCTGTTGTGTTAGTGGCGGAAATGGCGGATGCCGGTGACGAGCATCGCCAGATGCGCCGCATCCGCAGCCGCAACCACCTCGGCGTCCCGAACGGATCCACCCGGTTGAATGACGGCGGTCACGCCGGCCTTGGCGAGCAGCTGGACGCCGTCCGGAAACGGAAAAAATCCGTCTGAGGCGGCGACCGCCTGGCGCGCCCGCTCGCCCGCTTTTTCGATGGCCAGCCGCACCGATCCGACGCGGCTGGGCTGGCCCTGGCCGATGCCGAGCGTGGCGCGATCACGCGCAATCACCACCCCATTCGACTTGACATGTTTGGCCGCCTTCCACGCAAACAGTAAATCGGTCCGCTCCTCGCCCGTCGGCGGGCGTTGGGTGACCACGCGCGGCGCCTCCACGCCCAGGATCACGGTGTTCGGCTCTTGGAGCACCCAGCTTCCGAGGAGCTGGCGCCATTCCGGCGCCGGGGGCAGGCTCGCCGGCCACGCCAGCGTCACGACGCGCAGGCTGGTTTTCTTGCCGAGCCTCGCCGCGGCCTGCGGCTCAACCGACGGGGCGACGACGACCTCAAGGAAGGTCTCCGTCACGCGTTGGGCCGTCGCCGCGTCGAGAGAGCGGTTGAAACCGACGATGCCGCCAAAGGCCGATTCGGCGTCGCAGGCATAGGCGCGCTCATACGCTTCCAGCGCCGTCGAGGCGCTGGCCAGACCGCACTGCGAGTTGTGCTTGATCATCACGCAGGCGGGCTCCTCAAAATCCGCGAGGCAGCGCACAGCGGCATCGATATCCAGGACGTTGTTGTACGACAGCTCCTTCCCCTGGTGCTGAGACAGCGTCCCCAGTCCCCACGTGGTTCCGGTCTCCTGCACGTACCACGCTCCCTGCTGGTGGGGATTTTCTCCATACCGCAGCGGCTGACGCTTGTGAATCGTGAGAGCCGCCGCGTCAGGGAGCGTGCGGCCGTGCCCTGACTCCGCAGCTGACGAGAGCCGCGTCAGATAGCCTGTGATCCGCGTGTCGTAGGCGCTCGTGAGCGTGAAGGCCGCCGCCGCCAGCTGTTGCGTCAAGGCGGCCGGCAACTGTCCCTTTCCACGACGAAGCGCTTCGGCAACCGCGGCATACTGCGCAGGCTGCGACACGACCGCCACATGAGCGAAATTTTTAGCCGCCGCGCGCAGGAGCGCGACCCCGCCGATGTCGATCTGCTCCACCGCTTCAGTGACCGAGACGCCGGGGCGTTGGACCGTCTGTTGAAACGGATACAGATTCACAACGACAAGGTCGATCAATGCATCTGGACCGATCGACGCCATGTGCGCCGAGTCGCCTCGCCGTGCCAGGATGCCGGCGTGGATTTTTGGATGAAGCGTCTTGACCCGCCCATCAAGCTGTTCGGTGATGCCCGCGAACTGCTCCACTGTCTTCACGTGCAGCCCCTGCTTCGTCAAAAACTCGGCGGTCCCGCCGGATGCGATAAGCTCCACGCCCAGCCCGGCCAACGCCTTCGCGAAGACGTCCAGCCCGGCCTTGTCGTGGCAGCTCAACAGCGCCCGCTTGACCGTCACCATGGCCGTGTCGTCAAGGCCTCATCGCAGGCGCAGCTCACGGTGCACGAGCCGGCGGAATTCACGCAACAGCCGTTTCGTGACCGGACCGGGCCGCCCGGTCCCGATGCGCCGGCCGTCGATCCAGGTCACCGGCATCACCTCTTTCAAGGTGCTGGTCATGAACGCTTCATCCGCGTTGTACAGATCGTGCCGGGTGAGCGGCGTCTCCTGAAGCGGCAGCCGCAACGCGGCGGCCAGCTCCTCCAGGACCTCGCGCGTGATGCCGGCCAAGAGGCCCAACCAGCACGGCGGCGTCCGGATCGCCCCGTGCCGGACGATGCCGACGTTGCTGGCTGTGCTTTCCGTGACGGATCCGCACGCATCCAGAAACAGCGCCTCATCAACATCCCGCAGGTGGGCCTCCATCACCGCAAGCACGCTGCCCAACCGGGCTGAGTATTTGGCCTGCGGGCTGATCGACCCGACGGAGAACTTCCGCGCGGGGACCACGGCGACGCGGATCCCGCGGCGGTAGGCGGACGCCGGCGGGCGCTGCGCCGGTTGGATGACAATGCTCGGATGCGCTGAGGTTCCGATCCTTGGCAGCAACGCCACGCGGACCACCGCTTCCCTGAGACCTGAGCGCCTGAGCGCATCGGTGAGTTGTCGCGCCAAGCGCGTCCCATCCGGCGGCGCCTTCGTCCCAAGGAACTGGGCCGAGGCGTAGAGCCGATCCAGATGGCCCTCCAACCGGAAAATACGTCCTTGGTACGCCCGCATCGTCTCGAAGCATCCGTGGGCGTCGCTTTCTCGCGGAACGGCGGCGAGTGTCGGCTCAACGAGTGGCATCTGAAAAAGGCTCCGGCAATCCACAGCCCCGAACCCCCAGCCGACTCTCGTCAACGGCTTCTGTAGCCATCGCTTGGAGCGCAAGGATCAGGGCGCCTGCTTTCGCCAGGGTTTCCTGGTACTCGCGGTCGGGG
Source organism: uncultured Planctomycetales bacterium (assembly GCA_964373835.1). GTDB lineage: Bacteria > Omnitrophota > Gorgyraeia > Aquiviventales > Aquiviventaceae > CAYJWN01. The sequence goes on along the minus strand of CAYJWN010000032.1, from coordinate 8,491 downwards.
ATGGAATCCGCCACGATTCCGGCCCCGACGTGGAACGAGAGACGACCCTGCTGGATGACCATGGTCCGGATCGCGATGTTCAAATCCAGCGTCCCCTCAAATCCGAGATAGCCGAGCGACCCCGTATACAGGCCGCGGGCCACGGGCTCCACCGCCCGCAGGATCTCCATGCAGCGGACCTTCGGGCACCCGGTGATGGTTCCCCCCGGAAAGACCGCCCGGATGACATCCACGGGGTCGACGCCGGCGCACAGCGTCCCGGACACATCCGACACGATGTGGATGACGTGCGAGTAGGCTTCGAGCGTCATGAGTTCCGCCACGCCCACCGTCCCCGGCTTGCACACCCGGCCCAGATCGTTGCGGGCCAGATCCACCAGCATGATGTGCTCGGCGCGCTCTTTTTCGCTCAACAACAGCTCCAGACTGTTGAGCGCATCATCCTGCGGCGTTGCCCCGCGGGGTCTGGTGCCGGCAATCGGCCGGGTGTCTACTCGCCCGTCCTGCACGCGCACCAGCCGCTCCGGTGAGCAACTCGCTACCGCGACGTCTTCAGCCGAGAGGAAGCAGGCAAACGGCGACGGGTTGATGCGCCGCAACGTTTCGTACAACGGCAACACGCTGCCGCGCCACGGGGCCGTAAACCGCTGGGACACGTTGGCCTGGAAGATATCGCCGGCGCGGATATGCTCCAGCACCTGAGAGACCATCGCCTCAAACTCTGCCTGGGTGCTGGTCCCGGTGACCGTCACCGAACTGCGGGAACCGGCCGCCTCCACGCGCTCCGATGTCGGCTGCTGTTCCGCCGCACCCGCGTCGTCCAATTGGGCCGAGAGACGCTCAAGGGCGTCCCGGGCATCGCGACGCGCCAGCGGCGCCGGCCCATGAGGATCGACTACGCCGAGTAGCCAGCTTCGTCGCTGCAGGTGATCCACGAGCACCACCGTCCGCATGCCAAACCAGGCCATCTCCGGCATCGCGCCCCCGGAGGGTTGCGGAGCCGGCAGCCGCTCAATCCACCGATTGAGATCATAGCTGAGCCATCCCATCAATCCCACCGCGCGTCCGTGCGGTTGGGAAGCGCGCGGCGCACGATAGCGATGGAGCACCTGTCGCAGCGCCGACAGCGGATGGTCCTGCCACACATGCGTCGCGGCGCTGGTGCGCAGCTCCATACGGCTTCCCTGCGCCACAAACGTCAGCCAGGGATCATACCCCAGCATCGACCAGCGACCCGTGACCGGGTGGCGGCGCGCGCTGTCGCACCAGACCACCGGCGTCTGTGGCGGCAGCGACCGGACGATCGGCAACAGATCCGGGCAGCCGTCGAGCGGTTTCAGATAGACCGTGAAGGGTCCGTGGCGGAAACACAGCGGGGCCGACTGAGGCATCGCGCGTTATTGTAGCACTACGATACGTGAGAAATCTACTGAGCGCACGGGTGGGTTAGAACTTAATGAGGAGGAGTTTGATTTTGATGAGCCGGATGTGCTCTTTCAATCCGGCCATCTCTTGATCGAGGCGCTGCGCATCCCGCGCCATCTCCTCGATCTTCGCGTCCTTCTCGGCGATCTGCTCTGCGCTGAAGGAGACGCGGGGGTCTTTCAGCGATTTCTTCACCTGCGCAATCTGGCGGCCGAAGCTCGCCCGCTGCTCGCGCTTCGCACCCAGCTCTTCGCCGGTGATCGACAGCGACAGCTCAAGCCGCTTGCGATCCGGCTCCATGCGCTGCTTCACCTCGGCCGTTCTGGCCCTCACCTGGTTGGCGGCTTCGGCGAGATCCTTGCGCAGTTGCTGGATGGTCTTGTCGACCGTGCTCCGCTTGAGCGCCAGCTCGCGCTCGTACGTCTGAATGCGGCTGGAGAGCTCCCGTTGTTTCTCAAGCACGGCGGCAAACTCGGGGTCCTTGCTGAGGACTTCCTTGACGAGTTGCTCGCGATGGGCCGGTGCGCAGCCCGTAACGAATGTCGCCAGGAAAACGAGAAGTGCAAGGAGCCTCATGTCACACGTCACAGAGCTTCTGTGGTGTAAACGGTCTATGAGCTCAGCGCTACTGGATCAGCGCGTATGCCGGCTCCACGCTCGCGATCTTCGCCCCGTCGCCGTCGGTCTGCTCTTCCCGATAGGTGAAGAGTTTGCCGGCATAGTTGCGCAGCGTCCACACCCCGTCTTTGACGCTGACGACGTAGTTGGGCATGAGCGGGATCTTGCCGCCCCCGCCCGGCCCGTCGACGACGAAGGTCGGCACGGCGTAGCCGGAGGTATGGCCGCGCAGCTTCTCGATGATCGCCAGCCCCGCCGACACCGGCGTGCGGAAGTGCGCGGTGCCCTTCACCGGGTCGCACTGATAGATGTAGTAAGGCCGCACGCGGATCTTCAACAGCTCATGGAAGAGCTTCTTCATGATGGCGGCCCGGTCATTGATGCCCCTCATCAGCACCGTTTGCGAGCCCAGCGGAATCCCGCTGTCGGCCAGCATCCCGCAGACCTTCCTGACCGGCGCGGTCACCTCTTTCGGGTGGTTGAAGTGCAGGCTCATCCAGGGCTTGTGCTTCCTGAGCACCGCGCAGAGCGATTCGGTGACCCGATACGGCAGCGTCACCGGGTTGCGCGTGCCGATCCGCACAAACTCCACGTGGGGGACCGCCCGCAGCTTGGTGAGGACATCATCCAGGCGGTCATCGGACAGTGTGAGGGGATCGCCGCCGGAGATGAGCACGTCCCGGACCTTACGGTGCGCTCTGATGTAGTCGATGGCCTGATCGATGTTGGCCGGACGGCTGTAGCCGGCGGTGGTGCCGACGACGCGGCTGCGGGTGCAGAACCGGCAGTACATCGCGCACACCTCGACGACCAACAGCAGGACGCGGTCCGGATAGCGGTGCACCAGACCCGGCACCGGCATGTGGCTGTCTTCCGCCAAGGGATCGATCAAGTCGTTGGGGCTGAGCTTGTATTCTTCTTCGACCGGCACCGCCTGGCGGCGGATGGGACAGGTCGGATCATCCGCATCCATCAACGCGGCCCAATAGGGCGGAATGCCCATGATGAACCGACCGGACCGGCGGGTGACCGCCCGCTCTTCCGAGGGACTCAGATGGATGACCTGACGCAGCTGCTCCACGGTTTGAAGCCGGTTGGTCATCTGCCACCGGTATGTCTCCCACTCCTCCAGTGGCACGTCCTTCCACAACGGGATCCGCCGATAGGCTTCCACGCTCACCGTAGCCCCTCCTGTTGTCCCGGCCTCAAGGAGCCACCCGGCTCACCGCAAGCCTGCTCAACGTTGAGGGCTCTTGAGGATGGACATGATGATAGCGGGCCATGGCCAATTCCACGATCCGCTGAATCAAGGCCTGATGGGAGATCCCTGCGGCGTGCGTCATCACAGGGAAGTTGCTTTCAAGAGGGCTCAACCCCGGCAGGGGGTTGATCTCCAAGGCAAACGGGCTGCCGTCGCTTCGCAGGCGAACGTCGGTGCGTGAGAAATCCACGCAGTCCAGCGCCCGGTGGGCGCGCAGGGCCATGTCTTGAATGCGTGCGGCCGTGGCAGCACCCAATCGCGCCGGGCAGTGCAGGACGGGCGCCAAGCCCCGCGCCGTGTCCCCCTGAAACTCTTTCATGCGCCAGGAGTAGAAAAATTCGCCGGAGGTCTGGCAGGGGCTGAAGTCGATTTCAAGAATCGGCAGCGCCTGGTCACCGATCACGCCGACGGTGAGCTCCGTGCCGTCAATAAACTCTTCCACCAGCACCTCCTGGCGGTACTGCTCATAGACGCGCGTGACCTGACGGCGGAGGGAGGCTTCGTCGCCCACCACGCTTTCCCGCCAAATCCCCTTGCTGGACCCCTCGCGATTGGGCTTCACGATGAGCGGAAACTCAAGGCGCGCGTTGAGCGGCGTGGTGGGGGTCGGGAACAACTGCCACGGAGGAGTGGGGATGCCTTCAGAAGCCAGGATCTGTTTCGTCTTCGCCTTATCGAGCGCCAGGGCCAGCGTGATGCTGTTGGAGCCGGTGCACGGCACGCCCAACGATTCCAGGATCGCGGGCACCTGAGCTTCGCGGTGCTCTCCGTGCAGTCCCTCGGCGATGTTGAACACCAGATCCACCCGATGCGTCAGAAACCACCGGGGCAGATTCGCGGTCGCCTCCACGAGGTGGACGACATGGCCGGCCGCGCGCAGCGCGCCGACGATCGTCTCGATCGTCTTCGGGCTGTCAAACTCCGAGTCGGTGTCGAGCGGGGCGCCGTTGCGCTCGCTGACGTCACGCTTGACGTTATAGGTCAACGCGATGGTGTAGCTGATAGGGCACCTGCCTCAGTGTCCGCCTTCCGCGTCAACCTATGGCGGATGAGCGCCGCCTCCAAGATGTGGTTGATGATCTGGCGGTGCGTCAGGCCCCGCGCCTTCGCCACGAAGTTGAAGACATCCTGATCCGACAGCGACGGGAGCGGGTTGATCTCAAGGACGTACGGGCGGCCCTCGCGGTCCACGCGGAAATCCACCCGCCCGAAGTCGCGGCACTCCACCGCCTGATAGGTCCGCAGGGCCAGCTCCTGCATGCGGCGGGCCAGCGGCTCAGGGATCGGCGCCGGACACACGTAGTCGGACCCTAAGCGCAGATACGCGAAGGTGAAGAACTTCCGCCCGAGATCCGTCTGCCCGTCCAGCATGATCTGGACGACCGGGTAGACCTCAGGCGATTCGTTGCCGATGATCGCCACGGTAAACTCCCGCCCCTCGATAAACTCCTCAACGAAAATGGACGCCTGTTTATAGGTCTCCATCAGCCAGGTGACCTGCCGGCGCAGCTCCTCCGGCGTATTGACGAGCGACTTTTCGCTCAAGCCTTTGCTGGAGCCTTCGCACCGAAGCTTCACGATCAGCGGATAGCGCAGGTCGGCCTTCCAGAGTTTCTCCGGATCGGTGACTTCCATGTAGTTCGGCGTGGGAATCCCTTCGGCGATCAGCACCTTTTTGGTGAGCACCTTGTCCAGCGTCAGGCCCAACGTCAGCCCATCCGCTCCGACACAGGGGATGCGCAGCATCTCCAGCAGAATGGGCACCTGCGACTCCCGATTGCGGCCCTCGTAGCCTTCCGCAATGTTGAAGACGATATCGACGCTGATCTGGCCCATCCGCTCGAGCAGCTGGCGCGCGCTGCCGATGCGGACCACCTCATGGCCGCCCTCCTTGAAGGCCCGCTCGATGTGCGCGATCGTCTCTTCGTGGTCAAACTCGGCGTTGAGGTCGGGCGGATCACCCGGCCTCAGGACGAATTCGCTTTTCACGTTATAGGTGATGCCGACGCGGAATCCCATCAGCCTTTCTCCCGCCGGACAAAGAAAAAGGGACCCTCTCGCACGAGTCCCTGAATACTTCGCTCAAGTTGTGTCAACGGTGACGCGTCAGCCCTCAAATCACCCGACGCGATCCGCCACAGATCGCGCGAGCATTTGAAGACTGGATCAACATCACGTGATGATTCATCATCACTCTATTTCGTACCATACCTGTTCCGCAGTGTCAAGGAATGTCCGAAAATTTTAAACAATGTGACGCGCTGTTACGCGTGCGTCCAGACACTGCGCAGCTGCCTGATGTAATGGTAGAGATACTGCTGCGCGTAGCCCGCGTAGGGTCCGAAGTGGCGCCGGGCGTAGTCGTGCAGCAGCGCGCGCGTCATCTTCCGGTGTCGGAAGTAGTAGCGCATCGCGCGCTCCATCCACACATCGATGGGAAACGCCTCGTAGTGCTCACACCCAAAGAGCGCGACGCAATCCGCCACTTTATCCCCGACGCCGTCGCAGCCAAGCAAGGCGGTCTTTGCCGCCTCGTAGTCCACACGTCGTAACTGGTTGAGGGGCAATCGGCCGTCGGCGACCGCGCGCGCCGTCTGCTTCAGATACGGCGCTCGGTAGCCCAGACCCAGGCTGCGCAGGCGCCGCTCGGGCGCGCCCGCGAGCACGTCCGGCTCCGGAAAGCTGAATCCCCGAAAGCCGTTCACCCCACCCCCTGCTGCCGCCTGCCTGCGGCAGGCTGAGCCTTCGGCTCGGCCAGCCAAAGGCTGGCCAGCAGCAGGGGGTGGGGTCAGCGCCACCGGACGGCCGTACGCCTGGCAGAGCCGGTCAATCATGCCTTCGATGCGTTTGATGTTGTTGAACGACGCGCAGATGAAGGACGCGAGCGTCTCCCACCCGTCCTGCCGCAGCACCCGCAGGCCCCGGTGCTGCGCGATCGCGTGATGGACCTGCATGTCCACGTCAATCGATGAAAGGATGCCGGGGTAATCGACATCGAGCGCGAAGTAGCGCCGGATGCGGTTGGACGCGACGGACGGCTCGCCGGATTCGCAGAGCAGGCGCTCGCCGTCCTGGCGCACTTTCACCACGGCGGACCCGATAAACCCGTAGTACCAACCGTCCCGCGCCATCCATCGGAAGGTCTGACCAGAAGTGAGGGTGGCTTGGAGGGAAAAATCCTTCGCGGGAACCTCAATCATCGAAGATAGGCGGATTGTGGGTTTTAGATTTCTGATTTTGGATTGCAATCCAAAATCGCAAATCCAAAATCGCAAATTTGCTGCGTCATACCTTCGGGAGGGTGATCCCCTGCTGTCCTTGATACTTGCCTTTCCGGTCGGCGTAGGAAACTTCAGGCAGTGAGCCTGCTAAGAAGAAGATAACCTGGGCGATTCCCTCGTTGGAGTAGATGCGGGCGGGCAGCGGCGTCGTGTTGGAAATCTCGATCGTCAGGTAACCTTCCCAACAGGGCTCAAGGGGCGTGATATTCACCACGATCCCGCACCGTGCGTAGGAGCTCTTCCCAACACACAGGCCCATGACGCTGCGGGGCAGGCGGAAGTATTCGATGGAGCGGCCCAAGGCAAAGGAGTTCGGGGGAATGACGCAGACCGCGCCACGGAAATCCACAAACGAATCGGGACTGAACTGCTTGGGGTCCACAATGGCTGTGCGGACATTGGTGAAGATCTTGTACTCCTCCGCGATGCGGATGTCGTAGCCCATCGAGGAGAGGCCATATGAAATGACTCCGTCTCTTTGTAAATGTTCTTCAAAGGGCTCCAACATACGGTACTTCTTCACGTACTCCCGGATCTCCCAGTCGACGAGGATCCGCCCCGTGGACGTGCCCGCCTCGGCAATCGCGCGGGCCGTGCCGGGGATGTGCTCGGCAAGGTCGGTCAGCTTCGTCTTAAGCATGGTCACGTCCTTTCTTCTCGGTGGAGAGCGCGAGGTGGATGCGGTTCCTCGTCCCCCGCACCGCAATCAACGGCAGGTCCTTGCGCTTGCGGCGCAGCTGCTTCAGGTGCGGGTTGGCTTCGTGGCGGACCCAGCTCACCGGCCGCTCCTTCACCTGCTTGAGCCCATCCTTTCCCCAGTGGGATTTCACAAACGCTGCGCACTTCTTCGACAACTCCGGCGTCAGCATCCAGCCCATGTCAGCATCTCCCTCACAAGGACAGCACTAAGCACGAGGAGCGAGTTAGCCGCCAGTCGGCACTAAGCAGTAAGCACACAGACCATCACAACCGTCCCGGATTTTCGGCCACCCTACTTAGAGCTCTTAGTGCTTAGTGCTAAAGCTTATGAACACCCCGACGTGCATCCGCAGTTGAGGCACTTGTAGCACGCCCCATTCCGCACCATGAGCGAGCCGCAGTCGGGACAGGCGGGCGCATCGGCCTGCGCGACGAACGTCAACTTCTCCTGCTGCTCGAACGGATTCGGTTGACCACTCACTGCCGCAAGTGTTGGTGACGCTCCGGCCGCTTTATCGTATGTGGCTGATGCAACCGGAGGGGTTGCGGTTGTCGAAGCGTTAGTAGGTTTGGCTCCAGGCGTCTCTGTCACCTTGAACTGCTGGGCCTCCTCCGCGGGTAGAAACTTCAGCGCCATCCAGCGGAAGATGTAGTCGATGATCGACTTGGCGAAGCGAATATCCCGGTTGTTCGTGATCCCGTTGGGCTCAAAGCGGGTATGGCTGAACTTGTTGACCAGCACCTTGATCGGCACGCCGTACTGCAGCGACAGGGAGACCATCGTCGCGAAGCAGTCCATGAGCCCGGAGAGGGTCGAGCCCTCCTTGGACATGGTGATGAAGATCTCACCGGGCTGGCCGTCCTCAAAGAGGCCGACGGTCAGATACCCCTCGTGGCCGCCGATGGAGAACTTGTGCGTGATCGACTGCCGCTCATCCGGCAGCCGGCGGCGGTAGGGGGTGCCCACCGGCGCTTTTGCAGCACCGGTCTTGTCGTCCTTGCTGGTGGACAGCGGCTGCACGCGCTTTGAGCCGTCGCGATAGATGGCGATGGCCTTGATGCCCAGGCGCCAGGCCTCGGTATAGGCGTGGCAAATGTCCTCGACGGTGGCTTCCTGCGGCAGGTTCACCGTCTTGCTAATCGCCCCGCTGATAAACGGCTGCACCGCGCCCATCATCCGCACGTGGCCCATGTAGTGGATGGAGCG
>CAYJWN010000031.1:0-17438 GCA_964373835.1 uncultured Planctomycetales bacterium | reverse complement strand
TTCTTTTTGGCGGCTTCAGCCTGCTGGAACATCTCGCTGATCTTCGCCACGGCGTCCATCAGTTCCTGCGATTTGGCCAGATCCACGTGCTGCTTGTTGTAGGAGCACAGCTTGGCCGCCTTCCAGAAGATCTCGTGCAAGTCCGGGAACATCGACAGGTGCTCCGGCTTGAAGTAGTCGGTCCAGAGGATGAGCAGCTCCTGCTTGCACAACTGCGCGTGGGCTTCCTTGGTCTGCACCATGCGCACGACCGTGTTGCGATGCTCCAGCTGCTCCTGGGCCGACGCGTTGGCGCCTGGCATGGGCAGATCGGTGAGTTTCTTGTTCATCGTGTAGACCGTCTTCGCGGAGACCCCCGCCAGGTGGGGATCGTAGATGCCGCACGGCACATCGCAGTGGGCGTAGATGGGCTCAATCCGCAACAGACGATCGAACAACCGGGTGAGAGACTGTGTCACCGACATGGCGCCTCCTCCTTCCGCTTCCACGAAACTAGGCCTCAGAGTAAACTGGGATCTCATTATAACAGATCATTTCGCCCTTTTGGCTCGTCGCTTCAGCAGCTCGAACGCACCGTCCGCGGCGATGAGGACCGCAGTGATTCCGAGCAGGGTGGCATGATACCACCATTTGCTGTGCGCAAAGAACTCATGCTCCTGCCAGAATTCTTCGCGAAAGTACAGAAGGATCAGCAGGACGACGACCCACACCACCGTCTTGAGCTCTTTGCTCGCTCGGATGCCCTGCCAGCTCCACTGGCCGCTGCGATAGGGGTAGCGGCGACCGGTCGGCAGCCAGCGGGGGACCATCCGCTGATAGGTCGCGACCTCGTCTCCCAACTCACCGAACAGCAGGCGTTCCTCCTCGGCCATTTTTCGACGATACACAATCAGAAAGAATGCGAGTGCCGCGAGACTAAACCACAGGTCCCCCACAATGACGCAGAACCCCGCCCCAATGAGGAAGCTGCCCAGGTAGAGCGGATGACGAACGAAGGCGTAGGGGCCGGCGGTGATCAGCCGGCCGATTTTGGCATCGCCGCGCCACTGTTGGGTCCTGTTGACTTTGACATGACCAACGTAGCCATTGGCCCAGATGCGTAGCAGGACTCCCAAGAGTGCGAGGGAAATCCCGACGCGCAGTTGGAATTCTGTCGTGTTGGCTACGAGTACCAGCCAGGCCACTAAAGGGTAGACCAATAAGAAGCGAGGTTTAGCGAACTTCATGGACCTTTGGAGCCCATGCGCGGCGCAGCGCTTCGAGGGCTGCCTGGTACGTTGACGCGGGGAGGCGGTTGTCGGACAGGCGCGTCCAGTCGTGCGACGGCCATCCGCGCACAGGCTCAAAGTCCGCCCGCAGCCGATCGTAGTGTTCCGGACGCGCTTCAGAGAGATCGGACTGTGAGGCATACCGTTTGGCGACGCGTCGCAGGGCGACGGCTCGAGGGACCACGCACTCGAAAAAGTGAAACGAGGCCTGGTGGCGCGCGGCGATCTGCCGCAAGGCTTCCCTGCCGGCTGCTCGCGAGAACATGCCGTCGCAGACGACCGAATGGCCGTCACGCACCAGCGCCTCCGCCCGATGGATTAGCCGCTGGTAGACCAGCTCCGAGATGTGCGGCGCGTAGAGGCCTTCGGCGAATTCCGCTCTCGGGCGTCGCGACCTGGCGAACTCACGGAGGCGGATCTCATCGGTGCGCAGCCACGCGGCGCCGAAGGCGTGGGCGAGCGACCGGGCGAGCGTGCTCTTGCCGGTGCCGATCAACCCGCCCACGACGATCAGCCGCGGCTTCGCAAACTGTTTCGCGTACTGTCGGGCCAATCGGAAATGGGCGTGGGAGAGCGTGCGTAGCCGGCGCCCTGCATCGGTGCGCGGATGCTGCAGCCAGGCGAAGCCGCGCACCTTGCCCCGCACGAGGCTGCGGTGGCACTTATAGAACGCCAACACCTGCTGGAAGGTTGGGTCGCGCATCGTCTGTCGGTACCTGTCCACCAGGGCCTGGGCCAAATCCTCACGCCTGCGAAACTCCAAGTCCATCACGAGGAAACTGAAGTCGTTGGCGACATCCCCGCACCGGAAGGCGGGCTGAAACTCCACGCAATCAAAAATCACGACATCGGCCAGGCCCCGTGAGATGGCGCCGCCAGGCAAAGCGGGGGCGGCTCTCTCACGTGGCAGGCAGATGTTCTCGCAGCGCAGGTCCCCGTGTCCATCAATAATGCGGCGTTCTTGGACGCGCTGGGCGAGCACGGGTTCCTGCAGCGCGAGGAACTGCCGGTAGGACGCCTCAAAGAATTGCCGATCCGCCTCCGACAGCAGCGTGCCGATAAACGGCTGGCACTCGCGGAGGTTGCCCAAGACCAGCTCCGCCACCTGCGCCGGCGTCCCGTATCGATCGATGGCCCGGCTGCGGGCGGCTCGTCTAAAGAAGGGGGCCAAGCGGTCTGCGATGCGGACCATGTCGCGGCGGGCGACCGTCCGCCGGGCGACTAACTGATCGAGCAGCCGCTCCTCGGGCAGGCGCCGCATCTTCACGACCCACTCAACAATTCGATCCCACCCTCGGAGGCCCATCGCCCTCCTTGTCGAGGGACCGAGCTGCAGCCCCGCCGGAGTGTCCACAACGGGCACGAGACCTAAGTAGACTGACGGCGCCAGCCGGCGATTGAGCGACAGCTCAAACCGGCAGAACTTCTTGCGGAGCGCAAGCGTGGAGGCATCGAGAAAGGGGAATGTGACCGGCTTCTTCAGCTTGTACGCGAAGGCGCCGGCCAGGAAGACATGCGAGACATGCGTCTCGCGCCGGAGGATCTTTCCAACCAGGTGCGGGTAACTGGCCGGTCGTGAGAGAAATGCGACGATGCGCTGTTCGTGGCGGTCCATGGGCGCCTATTCTACCATGACAGAAAACTACTGCAACCTCCTGTGCCGCAGCAAGTAAAATTCTTGTATGATTGCGTACAACTGCTTATACTTTATCAGGTGTTGGGGCACGCCAGCATGGGGGCACGTGGTCAACAGGGAGGTGAGACGCGATGGACTGGGAAGGAGTGAAAGCGCTCCTCTGGGAACCCGTTCAATCGTTGATGAGCGAAATTCTGCTCTTCCTGCCGAAGTTGCTCCTTGGCTTGCTCATTCTGTTCGTCGGGTGGCTGATCGCAAAGTACGTGGTCGAGCCGGCCGTCGTCAAGCTCCTCAAGCTGCTCGCGGTTGACAAATTGGCTGAACAGGTCCAGCTTGCAAGTTTCTTAACAAAAGGCGGAGTGCGCCGCAAGCTGTCGGAGCTGGTCGGGGCCATCTTCTATTGGGTCGTCATGCTGGCCATCTTGATGATCGCCTTTAATGCGTGGAATTTGATGGTGGCCGCGGAGCTGTTCCAGCAGGTGGTCACATTCCTGCCTAAAGTGATCGCCGCGGTCTTTATCCTCGTGATCGGTATTTTTGCGGCCGCTTTTCTCGGGACGACGGTGCGGACAACCGCCAGCAATTCCGGGATCCTGCAGGCCCATCTGCTCGGCCAGGTCGTGCAGACAGCCGTGGTGATCTTTTCCGTCGTGGCATCGCTGCGGCAACTGGAGATTCAATTCGTCGGCGAGGTGTTCCTGATCCTGTTGACCGGCCTGACCTTGGGCTGCGCCATCGCGTTCGGCTTGGGTTGCAAGGACCTTGCCGGCCGTTGGATGGCGGATTTCATCGATCAGGTGCATGGCCGCAGCAGCAAGCGGTAGGACGATCCTGTTGTTGAGCACCACGAGTAAGTCCGTGGAGCGAAATCCCGAGCGAGCCCCGCCAGCTTCGCTTTGCGAAGCAAAGCGGCGGGGCGAGTCGAGGGATTGACGATTACCCGGCGGTGGCTGGCTCTTGGTGTGGCGGGGGCCGCGGGGTTATTCTTTGTTGCCGCGCCGGCCTCGGCCCTCACCGTTCAGCGACTTGAACCCACAGAGGTCGAGACCCTCCACGCCACCCTTCAGGCGCTTGAGCCCTCGATCACGGCGAAAAAACAGGATGGAACCGCGAACCTCCTCACGTGGGACGCGCTGTATGAACCGCTGACGCCGCAACAGCGGGCGTTCCTCGATGAGTTCAGGGCGCTGAAGGCGGCGACGCTCGGCGCCACCAGCCACTATTTTGGCGAGCTGACTGCGAACCCTGATCTGGTGCCGGTGGGCCCCCAGTCGGTCACCAAAGACGGCACCGCCACACCGCTCGATCCGCAGCATCTTCCCCGCCCCGTCTTGGAGGCCTACCGGCGCATGATGGACGCGATGAAGGCCGATCTGGGCAAGCGGCTGTTGGTTGAATCCGGGTACCGCTCGCCCGCCTACCAGTTGTACCTGTTTCTCTACTACCTGCCGAAGCACGATGACTCGGTGATTGAAACCAACAGATTTGTCGCGCTGCCGGGCCATAGCGAACACGGCCACCCGCCCCGCCAAGCGATCGACTTCATCAATGAAGAGGGGATCAACGGCGAGGACCATCCGGAGGAGTTCGAGGCGCTGCCGGAATATCGATGGCTGAAGCAGCATGCGGCGACGTTCGGCTTCGCGCTGTCCTATCCCCGCGATAACCCGTACAACACGTCGTTTGAGCCCTGGCACTGGCATTATGAGGGGCCGTGACATGTGCATGCCTGCGGGTCCTGGCTCGGGGTCGATTCGCGGCGCCGCTCCGGCCCGCCCCCCCCTCATGAGCAAACAGCCCACGCTCTTTCGCTCGCTCGGGCTCGGCGATGCGACGATGCTCGTCGTCGGCTGCATCGTGGGGGTAGGCATCTTCCGCACGGCCAGCTCCATCGCTGTTCATGTCCAGTCTCCCGCGTTGACGCTCGCGCTGTGGGTCTTCGGCGGGCTGCTCTCGCTGTGCGGCGCGCTCTGTTATGCGGAGCTGGCGGCCATGTTCCCGTCGAGCGGCGGTGACTACATCTATATCACGCAGGTCTATGGCCGGCTCTGGGGGTTCCTCTTTGGTTGGACGAAGCTGTTCATCGAGCGCACCGGCACCATCGCGATCCTCGGCGTGGTCTTCGCGGAGTATGTCGGCCGCGTGATCCCCTATGACGCCGGCACGCTGCGCTGGGTCGCCGCAGGGGCCATCATCCTGTTGACCGCCGTGAATGTGGCCGGCATCCGCTGGGGCACGTACGTGCAGAATACGTTTACCGTGTTGAAGATCGGCGCGTTGGTGTCGATTATTATCGCGGGACTCTCTGTCATGGCAGGTCCCAGCGCTGTCAGCCTGAACTGGGAGCTACCGGTAGTGGATTTTTCACAGCTCCAATCGCTCGGTGTTGCTTTGGTCTTTGTGCTCTGGACGTACGGCGGTTGGACCGAGGCTGCGTATGTCGCTGAGGAGGTCAAACAGCCGACGCGCACGGTGCCAAAGGCGATTATCGGCGGCGTCCTGCTCACGACCCTCTTGTATCTCTTCGTCAACTGGAGCTATCTGCTCTTTATCCCGATCGACGAGCTTCCCCGGACGCCCCTGGTGGCCTCAAGCGTCATGCAGGGGTTTCTGGGAAGCGCCGGGGCGACGTTCATCGCCTGGATGGTCGCCTGCTCGGCCTTTGGGGCGCTCAACGGCTACATCCTGACGGGCGCGCGGATTCTCTACGCGATGGGCAGGGACCATCCGCTCTTCGCCAAACTGGGGACCGTTCATCCGACCTTTCACACGCCGGCGCTGGCGTTGTGGGCGAACGCGCTGATCGCCATCGGCCTCCTCTTTACGAAGACGTTCGATCAGATCATGACCTACTCGACCGTGGTGATTTCCGTGTTCTTCGCGCTGGCGGTCTTCGGCGTGATCATCCTCCGGATGACGAAGCCCAGGCACCCAAGGCCCTACCGCGCATTGGGCTATCCGCTGACGCCGGTCCTGTTTTGCCTGACGATGATCGGGTTCATCATCGATGTCTGCGTGAAAGAGCCCAAAGAAGCGGCGTTTGGATTCGTGCTCCTCGCGCTCGGCTTTCCGCTGTACCTATGGTCTCGTTCGAAGACGACGTAATCGTGCCCCTATGAGTCTCTTTCTCGTCGCCATTGTGGCTTGTGTCCTGTTTGTCCTGGGCTACATGTTTTACGGGCGGCTGCTGGCTCGAATGTTCGATCTCAGGGCCGACCGCGCCACGCCGGCGTGCACGATCAACGACGGCGTCGACTACGTGCCGGCCAAAGCCCCGCTCTTGCTCGGCCAGCACTTCTCTGCGATCGCCGCAGCCGGCCCCATCGTGGGCCCCATCCTGGGGGCGCTCTGGTTCGGGTGGCTTCCCGCGCTGCTCTGGATCGTGTTTGGCGCGATCCTCTTCGGCGCGGTGCACGATTTCTCCGCTCTCGTCAGCTCGGTGCGGCACAACGCGCGTTCGATCGTCGAGCTGGTGCACGAGCACCTGGGATCCAAGGCGCACCTGCTGTTCATGGGCTTCGTGTGGCTGTCGCTTATCTATGTGATCATTGCCTTCACGGATCTCACCAGCAGCTCGTTCGTTGAGCCGGCGTACGGCGGCGGCGTGGCAACCTCCTCGTCGCTCTATCTGCTCGCGGCCGTCGCGTTGGGCGTGTGCTTGCACAGATGGCGCATGCCACTGCGCGTCGCCACGCTGATCTTTCTGCCCATCGTGGGCGTGATCATCTGGTACGGGCAATCCATCCCGATGATTCTTCCGGCGGGCTGGCCGGTCAGGCCGCAGCTCATCTGGAACATCATCATCCTGAGCTACTGTTTTGTCGCCTCCGTCATTCCGATGTGGACCTTATTGCAGCCGCGCGGGTATCTGGGAGGCTTCTTCCTCTATGTCACGCTCGCCGCAGGGGTCATCGGCTTGTTCCTTGGAGGAGACCGCATCCAGTACCCGGCGTTTCTTGGATGGGTCAGCCAGAAAGGGTTTCCGCTGTTTCCCATGCTGTTTGTGACGGTGGCATGCGGAGCCTGCTCAGGGTTCCATGGGATCGTCAGCTCCGGGACGACGTCGAAGCAGATCGCTCGCGAGCCCGATTGCCGCGTTGTGGGCTATGGCGGGATGCTGCTGGAGGGGCTGGTAGCGGTCATTGCGCTGGCCACCGTCATGCTGCTGGCGCCTGGCGACGCGGCCACGCAGCAGTCGCCGGACCGCATCTACGCCAACGGCATCAGCCATTTTGTGGAGCGCTTCGGGGTCAACAGGGAGTTTGCGCGCTCGTTCGCGCTCTTGGCGTTTGCCACGTTCATCTATGACACGCTGGATGTCGCGACCCGCCTGGGGCGCTACGTCTTCCAGGAATTGACAGGATGGAAGGGGCGCTGGGGCAGCGTGGGCGCGACGCTGGCGACGCTGGCGCTGCCTGCGCTGAGCGTGAGCTGGACGGTGAAAGACGTTGCGGGCAACATCGTGCCCGCCTGGAAGGTGTTCTGGACGCTTTTTGGCACGTCGAATCAACTGCTGGCGGCGCTCACACTCGTGACCATCACCGTCTGGCTGAAACGAACCAAGCGGCCGTGGCTCATCAGCGCGCTGCCTGCCGCCTTCATGCTCGTCATGACGCTCTGGTCGCTCACCCTGACGGTTCAGCCGTGGTTGGCGGGTCTCGTGAGCGGCCAGCCTGCGGTCAATTGGATCGCCTTCATCGCCCTGATCTTGATGGCGCTCGCCGTCCTCGTTCTTCTCGAAGGTCTCAAAGCCTTTGTGCGTCCCGCTCCCGGCTCATCCACCTAGGCGTTCCTATTTCCTCAAAAATGCGTGAACGCCGCCGTTTCCCTGTAGTCTGAATAGACAGAGAATTAACGGGGGCGACGGGGGCACACTGGAGGAACGGCTGGTTCTACGGGCGGTTCACGTCGGAGGGGTGGCTGGAGCGGGCTTGAGATCCCTGATGGCGTCCTCGAGGATGCGTTCGACATCGTGCGGCGTCACGCCATGATACCAAACGTAATCCGGGAACACCATCACGTTCGGCCCCTTCGCGCACAGATCCTGGCAGCCGGATTTGCTCACCCGGACGGCGCGCGACAAGCCCAAGGCTTTGACGCGCGCCTTTAAGGCGGCGGCAATGGCCTCGCTGTCTTGATGCGAGCAGCAGACTTCGTTCGGCTCCCGCCGATTAATGCAGACGAACAGGATCTTTTGATAGGGAACCTGTGCCTGTTCCATCCCCCGCCCCGCGCCCCTAGCCCCCTGCCCCTACAGATTGAGCCCGATGGACTGCAGATCCTGTTCAAGCTGCCGGCTATTCTCGAACCGGACGGCTTTCATGCCCACGCTTCGGCCGGCGTCAACCAGCTCGGGCCGGTCATCGACATACACGGCCCGCTCCGCGCGAACCCCAGCCCGCTCCAAGGCCAGTTGATAGATCTGCGGATCGGGTTTTCGAAGCCCGACTTGGTATGAGGCCACCCAGTCGTGAAACACGACGAGCGAAGGCATCGTGCGCTTGACGTACTCGATGTGCAGCTCATTCGTGTTCGAGAGCGCGACCAGTGTATGCCGTTTGCGCAGCCGCTCCATGATCCAGGTGACCTCGCGGTTCTCACTGACGATCCCGTTCCACGCGACGGTAAACTGCTCGTACGACCACGGCAGTTTGAGATGGCGTTTGAGGTCCTCGTAATAGACGTTCGCGCTGATATGCCCCAGCTCCAGGGGAATGATCAGCTCCTCGTGGTAGACCGCCTTCTGCACCTCCTCGAACGAACGGCCGATTAACTGTGACACCTGGTGGATCAGGCGGTCCGATTCCACCTCCACCACCACCCCGCCCAAATCAAACAAGACCAGCTCGTACATCATGGCGTTTAGTCCCCGTTGAGGAAAATGGTGTCCTTCGTCGAGCCCAGCGAGAGAAACGTCATCAGATAGTCCGCCAGGTGCCGCGTCAGCAAAAAGTTCTGTCGGACATGCTCCCGCCCGTTTTCCCCCAGCCGCTTCGCGTACTCGGGATTATGCAGGAGCTGCCGAATCGCATAGGCCGCGCCCTCCACGCTGTGCACGAGCAGCCCGCTGTAGCGGTGCTTCACCTGGAGCGGGATGCCGCCCACCGCCGAGGCCACAACCGGCCGCGCTTTCCAGAGCGCTTCGGACACGGTCAAGCCAAACCCTTCGCGGATCGATTTTTGCACGACGACGGCCGAGGCGCGCTGGAGCGCGTTGATCTCCAGGTCGCTGTTCGGCGGCAGCATCAACAGATGAATGTCCGGGTGATCCTTGGCTCTTTCTCTCACAAGAGACAGGACTTCTTCCCCTTCAGGATCGTCGCTTGCCGGTCCACCGGCTAAGACCAATCGACACTTCATGGAACGGCGCACCCATCGGAACGCCTCGATCACGCCTATCGGATCCTTGAGGTAATCGAAGCGGGACACCTGCGTGATGATCGGCCGATCCCGCGGGATGTTCAGCCCGCGCAGGGCCTCGTCAATGTCCTCCGCGCTCAGTTCCCTGTTTTTGTCGCTCAACGGATCAATGGACGGGGCGATCAGCACCTGCCGCATGCCCATCCGCTGGGTGAACGCGGCCGAAGAGTACACCGCGGCGTCGAATTTCAGAATGTACGGCTGGAGAAAATCCCACACCTTTTGGCTGGGCCTGGACACATCGATATGGCATCGCCAGAGCCACTTCGATGCGCGGTGCTGCGACCGCCTCTCCACCAACGTGATGGGCTGGGGGTCGTGGATGAAGACGATGTCGTCATCGAGCTTCAGCCGTTCGGCGTTCTGTCGCCCCACGTCGGTGAACAGGTCAAACATGTCCGGGGTGAACGATTCTTGTTTGCCATGTAAGGCGTTATGAAACTTCTTCGTCACTTTGTAGAACGGCTCTGACCCCTCGATGACCTCCCACCGGACTTCAAGCCCCAATTCGTTCAACAGCGGCACCATGCGGTTGAGGATTTCCGCCACCCCGCCTCCCACGCGGGTGGAGTTGACCATGAGGATCCGTTTGCCGGCCAAACGCCTCGCCAGCTCTCGGAGCTCTCCCACGGCGCTCTGGCCAATGATGGGCTCGTACTCGGCGAGGCTAGGCATGGCGATCCAGCTCCTCGCGAACCAGCGATAAGATCATCGCCCGTAGCGTCTCCAGGGTGTGGGCGTAGGGATCGAGCTGCGAGAGGCTCTCGCCCAGCGCCTTCAGGCCAAGCTGCTCGCTGGCCCACAGCGCGAAATCATTGGTGGAGTGGCCCACACGCAGACGCGCATCGAAGACATGGAAGTACAGCGAATGGATGCTGACATGTTCGAGGGCGTGGGCGAACTCTGACAGGGTCGAGGCCGTATACGGGGTGGGCATGATGATGTGCACGGACTTCATGAAGAAAAACTCCTGCCCTTCCGAAACGAATCGTAACTGCGCCTGGGGGTTATCGTTGAGATAGCCCTCGATGGTTCCGATCAACGCCTTCCGAAGACTGTCGAGACTCCCATGCTCCATGATGTCGATGCTGGCGAGCAGCTCGCCCAAACGCTGTTCGCCTAACACTTCCATGACCCAATAAGCGAAATCGTTGGTTGGCTCAGGCGTCAGGTAGTGGTGGGAGAGCAAGAAATAGTGCGTGTGGTGGTAGATGCTCGACTCGGGAACTGTCTGGAGCAGCTTGACCAAGAGCGGCAGGGTGGCCGCTCTCAAACCGGTTGACTCCTGCAGGATTAAACTCGTGTAGAAGCGAAACGGCTTCGGCATCGCGGCTGGTTGTGCGACTTCGACCGGGACGGTGTCTTCCTTCATCGTGCCGCCACCACCCGCCGAATCAGCATCTCCACTTCGCGAGCGCTGCGCAACCACCAGCGCGCCGCCGTTGCGGCAGGACGCTTCCCGACGAACACCGAAATCCCCCGGTGTCGGTTGACCGCGCGAAAGGCGTCTTCATCCGTCCGATCATCACCCAGGTACATGGCGGTACCGTGTGGGCCGGCATATCGCCTGATCAGCATCGCCACAGCCTTTCCCTTGCCCCAATCCCCCGGCGGCTTGATTTCAACGACGCATTTCCCATGTGTGACACGGACACGACACGCCGCAATCCATGGCGACATTGTCTTGTCCACGCGGGCGCGGAATGGTTGCAGGTCATGCTTGGCCACGTTGCGCCAATGGACGCTCAGCGACAGGCGCTTGGGCTCCACCAGGGTGCCCTTCAGCGAGCGTAACGCCGCCTCTAACTGCCGGGCCACACGCCGCAGGACCCGGATACTCCGTTGAGCGTTCTTGTGCATAAATCGGATACCCGGCCCGCGGATCTCAGATCCGTGATTCCCCACATAGATCAACCCAGAGATCCCGACCAGCCTGCGGAGCTCGCCGAGCGCCCGACCGCTCACGACGCCCACTCGAACGTTCCGCAACCGGCTGAGGCGTTGGAGCAGCGTTCTGGTGCGAGCGGCGAGCCGCGCCTGATCCGGCCGCCGCACAATGGCGACCAGCGTGCCGTCGTAATCGGCCAGGACAAGGAGGGCTCTCGCCTTCTGAACACGCTTCCGCAGAGCGATCCAATCCCTGAGCGCATGCCGCACGTTTGGGCGCGGCATGATCCCACCACCCATCGTGGGTTTAACCTGTTTGGAGCTGCGAAGGGGCCGCGGACGCCGTCATGTCGGGCCTCAGGCGGGTCAGTTCAGTCACCAGGTTCGCCGCCCATCGGTACACGTTGTGCTCCCGGATGACTTCGCGCATCCGCGACATCCGCAGTTTCTGTTCCTCCGGCTCCATGGTGAGCGCGAAGTGGAGGGCCTCGGCGACCTGGCCGCTGTCATAGGGATTGACCACCAGCGCATCCCGGAGCTCCCGCGAGGCGCCCGTGAATTGGCTCAGAATCAGCACGCCGCGCTCATCCGCCCGGGAGGCCACGAACTCTTTTGAGACCAGGTTCATGCCGTCGTGGAGCGACGTGACCATGCAGACATCGGCGCTACGATAGAATATCGCAATCTCTTCGTGACTGTGCTGCTTCTTGAGGAAGATGATCGGCTTCCAGCCGCGCGCCTGGAAGCGGCGGTTGATTCGCTCCGTCTCCGCATCCAGTTGCGCCCCAAGATCCTGGTATCGCTTGATCAGCGTCCGGCTGGGAGCGCCCAACTCGATGAAGGTGAAGCGACCTTGGAAGGCGGGATATTTCTCAAAAAACCGCTCGATGGCGAGGAACCGCTCCGCGATGCCTTTCGTGTAGTCGAGACGATCCACCCCGACGCCAAGCCACTGGACGTTGAGGCCGAGGTCCTTCACGACCGTCTCGCGAGCTGTGGAGGACGAAGGGCTAGCCGGTAGCGCAGCCGGTAATTCTTCGCTGGCGATGCTGATGGGAAACGGTTTGACCCACGTGGTATGGTCGGCCCGGTTGATCGCGAACTGCTCCCAGTCGATTCTCGATTCGAGCATCCGGTCCACCGTATCGAGGAAGTTGTTGCAGTGAAACTGGATATGGAAGCCCACCAGATCCGCCCCGAGCATTCCGTGGAGCAGTCCCCTGGCCCACGGCGAAATGCCGAACGCTTCAGGGTTCGGCCATGGAATGTGCCAGAACAGCGCAATCTTGGCGTCGGGACGCCGCTCTTTCACCATCCGCGGCAGCAACGCAAAGTGATAATCCTGAATGAGGAGACACGGGTTTTCCGTCTCCCCGAACTCCTCCAGCACGACTTGGGCGAATTTGGCGTTGACGCGCACGTATTGTTCCCAGTCTTCGGCGCGGAAAATCGGTCTCGTGTGGGCGATATGGCAGAGAGGCCACAGTCCCTCGTTTGCAAAGCCGTAGTAGTAGCCGTTCTCTTCTTCCTTCTCAAGCCAGACCCGCCTGAGCGTGTACAGCGGGGTTTCTGGAGGCACCTTCAACTTTCCCTGGGCGTCCGCGGTTTCGCGATCCGCATCTCCCGCGCCCTGGGCGATCCAGGTGCCGCTGCAGGCCCGGAGAATCGGCTCCATCGCCGTCACCAAGCCTCCCGGCGGCACGATGCACCGGATCTGTCGGCCCTGCCGCATATGCAGGTAGGGCTCCCGGTTTGAGACGACCAGGAGTGATCGGCCCTTCAACACGCTGCGGACATGCTCCTTCAGTCGGTCAGGCGTCCAGCGCGATTCAGCGGCGTTTCGGAGCCTCGCTTCTTTCTCAGCGGCGGAGCGGGCAATCAGCAGGCTCCGGGCCATATGGGTCACTTCGCGGGCCAAGGGACCAAACAGGTCCTCCTTGGGCAGCGCCCACGTGCCCACCACTTCACCCGTGCGCAGGCGCCGCATCCACTCGACGGTTCTGGAGATGGGCCTCACGAGCGTCCAGCGAACGATCAAGAGGGTGGTCAGCGAAATCAACAGGACTTGAATCAGGAGACGCACAAAATCCTGATGCCAGAGGCGATCCCCGTACGCTTCGATATGGCTGGCATCGTGGGATAACATCAAGACCCCGGCAACGGCGCCCTCACGATGGACGGGCAGCACCTGGACATACCACCGCGTTCCTTCGACCCGCTGAAAATCTCCCTGGCCTCGATCGGCCTCCATGGCTTCACGCACAGCCACTGAGAGCACTTGAAAGCGCTCGGACAGGCCTGCTGTCATTGCCAGCGGCGTCCCGTCTGTGGCATAGACGGCCACGCCCACCAGGTGTTCCCGGTTTCCAAACCGGTCGACGAGGGATTGGAGCCCGCTCCTCTGATCTGTTTGCAGCAGCAGCTCTACCGACTCCCGAAGGCTTTCTGCGAGCACCCGGGACTCTCGCGCGAGCTCTCCTTCCAGGCGCACCTGTTCCTGCCGCACCTGGAAACTGGTGAAGACAAAGACCACGGCGGTGGCCACGAATACGAGTGAGAGGATGAGTCGAAACAGGATTTTCATCCCACCACCTCTTGGAATCCGCGCGGCGTCATTCGCTATCCTTCGCCTCGTGAGTAAAGGTGTGAACGGTCCTGGTGGGGAATGGAATTAGAATCCCCTCGCTCTGGTACCGGCGATGGATCCGCTTGATGAACTCGTGCTTGATGAGGTACTGATCAACGAATTCTTTCGCCCGCAGGATGACGGTGAAGTTGATGCTGTAGTCGTCAAAGGTATGGTAGCGGACGAAGGGCTCAAAATCTGGCACGCCGCCTGGCACCGTCCGCATGGTGTCCTTGGCCACCTCGCAGGTGACGCGTTCCACATGCCGGAGCGCCTGGATGACCAAGACGTCCCACTGCCAGTGCGTCTTCGCAGCCCAGAGCGAGAGGCGCTGACAGACCGTCCGATTCACCAGCCGGCCCAACAGGGAGCAGCACAGAATTACAACGGCCGACCAAGCCAGTTGGTAGATCCAGATGGGGAAGCGGCTCAGGTATTCAAGCATCAGATATGGTCCTCAGCATAAAAACAGTGCCGGCCTGTGTCAATCAGAACCAGCGGTTAGAATTGCCGCTTGATTTTCAAGAGGAGCTGCTCGTCCGATTCATTCGTGGCCTTTTGAGTCGGATCAACCGGCTGGGACTGCTGCCGTTCAGGGGGCACCTCCTTCTGCCCCTCCAACTCGAGCGACGTGTTGTCCGTCACTCGATACTCGACCCCCACCTTGTGAAGATCGAGCGGTTGCTCACCGATGGACTGGGGAGGTTCATGGGTGCTCAGGGTTTCCCCCGGTTGAATCTCGTACTGTGTTCCTACCCGATCGCCGAGTTTCACCCCGAGCCCTCTCGCGCGGGTCCGGCTGTCATACGTCAGGGAGATGTCACTGATGCCAAAGCTCCTCGTCAGCTTGCTGCCCAATCCGCCAAGCACAAAGTAATCGAGGAAATCCTTCACGAGATCCGTCGACAGCTGACCCTGGCTCAGCGCGACTTCCGCCTCTTTCCAGCTCTTGCCGGTGGCCACCATCAACAACAACCGCTTCTGAGACAAGGGCGGATTTGAGGACAGCGTCAGCTTCGGTTGCGCCATCGTCCCGGTGAGGGTGAGGGCGATGGCTGTGCCTTCCACGGCCGCGGTTCCGTGTAAATCCAATGAGGGGGTGCGGGGATCGCCGGTGTAGACGATGCGGCTTGGCCGCAGCCTGACGGTGGTGTCGCGTTTGGTGATCGTCCCCGCCTGACAGGCGATGTCCCCGTTGACCCTCGTCGATTCCCCCAGGCCATGCACCCGGAGTCTCAGCGACCCTGGACAGTGGCTGACCGCAAAGCCCCGATGCGCCACCCGCGAAATGTGGAAGGTCCCGTCAACCACCGGATCTGTCAGCGATCCGCTGACATGCAACTGCGCGTCGGCAACGTTCCCTGAAACGTTGCGCAGCACTTTGCTGGCGGACACGATCTCCAGCCACTCCCGCACGTCCAATTGTTTTGAATAGAGCTGCACGTCTACGCGCTGATTGTCCTGCGTGCCGGAAAAGACGACAGGATCGGAGTAGGGCAGCTGCAGACGGCCGTTGTAGATAGCTCGGATGCGCTCCAGCCGAAAGGGGGCGGCGGCATCGACCCGTTGAGCTTTCAGCACCGCGCCGTCAGGAAGTCCGTGGAGACCGTTGACCTCCAGATCGTACAGCGAAAAGCCCCCCAGCACGCTGCCCGTCACCCGTTCAGCCGTCACCGCTTCCGCAAACGTCGGCAGGCTCATGCGAACCTGTCGCGCCGCGATGGTCATGTCCTTCAAGCGCGCCAGGGCAGGCAGATCGAGCTGCTGAAGGTGGAGGACTGTTCCTGGAGGCAGCCCGGCCAATCCCTTCACCTCCATGTCATACAGCGAAAGTCCCCGCACCAAACTGCCGTGCGCGCGCTGAATGGCCACGTCGTCGCTCCTCACGTAGTGCGTCAAGAGCCAGGTCACCGCGCGCTCCGAGCCGGAGGCTGTGAACAGGACGTGACTGGCAACCGCAGCCGCCGCAACACCGAACACGAGAGCGGCCACGAAGCCGATAGTCATCGCCTTTTTCAAGAGGGGAAACATGGGAGGCTCGGCCTGTGGGTGAGCGCTGGCGGAAGCCCCGCCGAGAGAGGCCCCCGGAGGTCAGGCGTTAAAGGAAGTTCCGCAACCGCACGATTTCTTGGCGTTGGGGTTGTTAAACTCGAAACCCCCGCCCATGAGGTTGGTCTTGTAGTCGACCGTCATGCCATCAAGGTAAAGATGGCTCTTCGCGTCCACCAGCAGCTTGATCCCCTCCTGCTCAAAGACAGAATCGTACTGCTTCGGCGTCGCATCATCCAAGGCCAACACATAGCTCATGCCGGAGCAGCCGCCGCCCTTCACTCCGACGCGCAGGCCGAGGTTCGGCTTCTGCTCCTTTTCCATCAGGCGCCTAACTTCCTGTGCCGCTGCTTGGGTTAATGCAATCATGATGCTCCTCCTTGCTCCGTCGCTCTCGTACCACGTGTAATTATACCACGACGCCGTCAGTCGGACAACTCCGCCGTCAGGCGGTGAATGAGGGGTTTGTTGGCGGGAGGAAACCGGTAGCGCGCGAGTCGATGGGCGGGCACCCACCGGAAACTTTGAGCCGCCAGTGGGCGCGGCCGGCCTCCATTCACGGCACACCGAAAGACGCGAAAGAATGCCTCGCGGCCCCTGAAACGATGGTAGAGCCTTCCCATGGGTGCGATGGCACGGATGCGGATCCCCAGCTCCTCGCGCAGCTCGCGGCGCAGGCAGCGCTGCCACGATTCGCCCGGTTCCCGCTTCCCCCCGGGGAACTCCCAGTAGCCGCCAAACGAGTCCGTGGCATGCCGCCGGCAGATCAGGTAGCACCCACGCCGCTCAATGACGGCGATGGCGACGTGAACGACTTTTGGTTGGCGCTTCGACATAGGGGAAACTGCGGCACGTCCGGCGCAGCGCGCATGTGGCGCATTGCGGCGCTCGAGCCGTACAGACCATTGCTCCGAAATCCATCATCGCCTGATTGATGAGGTATCCCTTCCCTTTCGGGATGGCCGCTTCGGCAAGCTGCCATACGCGGCGACGGCCCGCGCCTCCCTTGACGCTGGCTCGAACCCCAAAGTAGCGCGAGAGCAACCGGGCCACATTGGTATCGACGATGGGCGCATCCTTGTTAAACGCGAAGCTCAGGACCGCCCCGGCCGTGTAACGGCCGATTCCGTCCATGGCCAGCAAGCCGTCATACGAATCCGGAATGCATCCGCCGTGATCCTGCACCGCCCGCTGAGCGATGCGCCGTAAGCGCAGGGGGCGCACGTTGTATCCCAGTGGATACCAAAGCCGCCGCAACTCTGGCGTCCGCGCCCTGGCAAGCGCCTGCAGCGTCGGGTAGCGCTCCAGGAATTGCACGTACTTCGGCATGACGCGGTCCACCTGGGTCTGTTGGAGCATGATTTCCGAGACCAGGATCTTGTAGGGGTCGCGCGTGTCACGCCAAGGCAGTGTGCGGTGGTGGACACGATACCAGCGAAGGAGGCGGCGCTGGAATGCGAGGAGTTGCTTGGATGGAGCCATAAGCCGTCTGTCAGTACCTTAGCAAAACCCGTTGAGACCGTCAAAGGGTTTTGTTACAATGCGGCATCAT
>CAYJWN010000030.1:0-17859 GCA_964373835.1 uncultured Planctomycetales bacterium | reverse complement strand
TGAGATCAAAAGAACCGCACGTAAGCACTAAGCACTAAGCACTAAGCAGTAAGCACTAAGCAGTAAGCAGTAAGCAGTAAGCAAGAACAAAGCCAAAAACGGAGGAACAGACGGTGTCTCAGAAGCATCATATTAAGAACGTCGCGCTGGCGAAGGCGGGGCGGTCGAAGATCGAGTGGGCCAAGCGCCAGATGCCCGTCTTGCTGCAGATCCGCAGCCGGTTCGCCCGGACCAAGCCGCTGAAGGGCGTGCGCCTGGCGTGCTGTCTGCACGTGACGACGGAAACCGCGCACCTCATGATGACGTTAAAAGCGGGCGGTGCGCACGTAGCCCTGTGCGCGTCCAACCCCCTCTCGACGCAGGATGACATCGCCGCCAGCCTCGTGAAGGATTTCGGCATCGCCGTGTATGCGATCCGCGGCGAAGACCGCGCCACCTACTACCGCCATATCCAGGCGGTCCTGTCCGCGTCGCCCCATCTCACGATGGATGACGGGGCGGACTTGGTCTCGACGATTCACAAACAGCCCCACCGGTTCGGGCGGGCGGTCCTCGGCGGGACGGAAGAGACCACGACCGGCGTCATGCGCCTCAAGAGCTTGGACGCCCAGCGCAAGCTGCGCTATCCGGTGATGGCGGTCAACGACGCAGACACCAAGCATCTGTTTGACAATCGCTACGGGACGGGCCAGTCCACGATTGACGGGATTTTGCGGGCCACGAATCAGCTCTTGGCCGGCTCGGTCTTTGTCGTCAGCGGCTATGGCTGGTGCGGCAAGGGGCTCGCGCAGCGGGCGCGGGGGATGGGCGCTCAGGTGATCGTGACCGAAGTGGATCCGCTCCGCGGACTGGAAGCGGTGATGGACGGCTTTCAAGTGATGCGGTTGACGGACGCGGCGCGCCGCGGCGACCTCTTCGTCACCGTGACGGGGTGCTCCCAGGTGCTCACGGGCTCCCACTTCCTGCGGATGAAAGACGGCGCGATTGTGGCGAACGCAGGCCACTTCGACGTCGAGATCGACCTGGCCTCGCTGAAGCGGCTGTCGAAGGGCCGTCAGGTGTTGCGCAACGGCATCCACCAGTATGCGCTGAGGAACGGCCGACGAATCAACGTGTTGGGCGAGGGACGGCTGGTGAACCTCGCGTGCGCGGAAGGCCATCCGCCGGGCGTCATGGATATGTCCTTCGCGAACCAGGCGCTGGCCAGCGAGTATTTGATTCGCAAGGGCGCCCGGTTGGCGCCCCACGTCTACCCGGTGCCGAAGGAGATTGATCGGGAGATCGCCCGGCTGAAACTGGCGGCCCTTGGCGTCCGGCTTGATCGGCTCACGCCCGCGCAGCAGCGGTACTTGTCGAGTTGGGAGCTAGGGACTTGAAGGAGAGAGTGTTCAGAAGTCAGAGGTCAGAAGTCAGAGGTCAGATCAAACTGTTGCTTAGAAATTCTGTCTTCTGACGTCTGACCTCTGACTTCTGACATCTGACATCTGAGCGTGTAGCTTTCCGCTCCTCACGGCGCGCGGCGGAGCACGCGGAGGCACCACCACACGGCGAGCGCATGCGGCGCCCAGACGGCGAGAAAGACGGGCGCAAAGAGAATCCCCTGCTTGCCGATGCTGTGCCCCACACCGACCCCCAGGTAGTAGAGGATCCCCCACCCGAGGCTCGTGCCCAATCCCTGGAGATGGCCCCGCGATTGCGGTCGTGTCGAGCCGGCAAATCCCATGAGGCAGATCACCAGGTTCATCAGCGGCAGCGACAGCTTCGCCAACAGCTCCACCTGGTAGCGCCGCACGTTCGTAATCTCGATTTGCTTCAAGCGAGCGATCAACAGGCGCAGCTGGCCGAACCGCATCATCTCAGGGCGCGATTCGGGCTGGGCGAACGATTCGGGTGAGACCGGATAGGCGATCAACCGTTCGACAAACGGCTCCGGATCCCCCCGCACCTCACCGCGCGCGCCCATCCGGTAGATCCTCCCGTACAGCAGCAGCCAGCCATGCTTCGTCCACACCGCCCGGCTCGCGTACAGCGTCCTCATCGGCTGGTTCTGCCGGTCGTGCTCTAGAATCGTCAGGTCGTGGAGTTCCTTCCCTTTGCGGTCCAGCTCCCTCGCGTGGTAGAGCCGGTTCATCGCATCCATCATCGCCACGTTCTCGACCGGCTGGTTTCTGTTCTCGCCCCGGAACGCCTCCTGGCGGATCCGCTCGTACACCGCAGCGGTCTGGGGGACGAGCCGTTCGTTGACGAAAAACACGCATAGGCTGGCGAGCCACCCCACGAAGAGAAACGGCACGCTCGCCCGAAGCAGGCTGGTGCCGCTGGCGTTCATGGCCAGAAACTCCTGGTGCCGCGTGAGACGGGTCGCGATGAACGCGCAGGCCAACAGCAGCGCGAGGGGTGAGGCGCGCACGAACACGAGGGGCGTGAAGTTGGCATAGTACTGCAGGATCGTCTCCAGCGGAACCCGATAGCGGAGGATCTCATCGAGGTGCTCAAACAGGTCAATGAGGCAGCTGAGGAAGATGAAGACGATCAAACACCACAGCCACACCGGGAGGAGCTGCTTCGCGACGTACCGATCTAGAATCCTCATCAGCAAGGGGGGCTCTGGGCTCTGGGCTCTGGGCTCTGGGTAGTTGCCCCCAGCCCACAACCCCGAACCCTGAGCCGGTGGTGGGCTTTCTTCATGATTAGCGGCGGACGGCGCGCGCGACCATGAGGCCGCTCACCGCACCGCCGACGATGTTAGGGGCCCACATCGCCAGCCACGGCGCGAGCCACCCTTTCAGGGCCACCGCATTCATGCCGATCGAAGCCAGGTAGTAGGAGACGAAGATACCCAGCACCCAGGCGTAGCTGATCAACCGCTCATAGTGCTGCAGCCGAAGGCCCAGCGCCAACCCGAACGCCACGAACACCAGCACGGCGAACGACGAGGCGATCCTCCGGTGGAATTCCAGCGTGACCGGAAGGGTCTCGATGCCCTCCGCGCTGAGGCGGCGGCGCTCACGCAGCAGGTCTTTCAGCGTCAAATCCTTGATCTTCTTGCCGAGCCGCTCGGGGTCGTCCTGATCCGACCGCAGCGTCATGGCATAGGTGGTGAACGTGACTTTGTAGAAGGAGCCGGGATGGAGCGGGTCCCATTCATCCGCCGTGCCGTCGGAGAGCTTCAGCTGAACGCCGCGCTGGCTGGGCAGGCGCTCGAAGACGCCCCGTTCGGCGATGATCGTCCGCGTCGGCCCGTTGGGCTGCGGTTCGTAGATCCGGACGTTGTAGAGCCTCTGCCCTTCCACCTGGTAGACGAAGATGATATAGGGCGGGAACTCCTTGATGAACGTGCCCGCCTCGAGGTAGGCGGTCGGCTGTTTGATGCCGATCGCCTTGAGCTGCTTCCGGAACGCCAGGCGGGAGGCGGGGACAATCCGGTCGCTGACCACGAGGAGCAGCGCGCTGATCACCAGGCCCACGATGAACATCGGGTAGACGAGGCGGATCGGGGCCACCCCCGAGGCGCGCATCGCGATGAGCTCATAGTCGGCGCTCAGCCGGCCGAAGGCGAGGATCATGGCGATCAAACAGGCCATCGGGATCGTGAACGTGAGCATGTAGGGGATCAGGTAGATGAGCAATCGGAGGACATCGATGAGGCTGACGCCCTTGGCGATGACGAGCTCCGCGAACTTGATGATGTTGCCCACGAGCAGCACCGCGGTGAGCCCCCCCATCGTGACGAAAAACGGGCCCGCGTGCTCGCGTAACACGTACGCCCGCAAGATTCTCATCGAAGCAAATACGATCGGTGGCTCGGGGCTCGGGGCTCGGGGCTCGCCCGCCCCGGCTCTCGCAAGAGGCGGGCCGGGGGGGCAGTTGCCCACAGCCCAGGACCCAGAACCCAGAGCGCCTTACCGCTCATGTGAGGGGGTGCGGGCGGCGGTGAGCACGAAGACGTGACGGGCTCCTGCTTCCCGGAGCGCCAGCGCGCACGCCTCGGCGGTGGCGCCGCTGGTCAGCACATCATCAACCAGCAGGACCGTCTTCTCATCGACGAACCGGCGTTTGGCGGCAAAGGCGTGCCTCACGTTTCGAAATCGTCCCGCCCAGGGCAGGCGCGTTTGCGTGCGTGTCCACCGTGTCTGGCGGAGCGCCTTGGGATGATGGGGCTTCCCAAGGGCGCGGGAGACCGCCTGCGAGAGGTAGCCGGAGGGGTTCCACCCGCGCAGGCGCCGCTTCAACCAATGGGAGGGCACCGGCACAACCGCGTCGATGGCATCGAGCGGCCATGAGCGGCAGACCGCGCGCGCCATCTCCTCTGAGAGCCACCGCCCGATGCGCCATCGCCGGTGGTACTTAAACTGCCGGATCGCTTCTGGGACGCAGCCGGCATACTGCCAGGGAGCCCTGGCTGTCTGGAAGGCCGGAGGACGCCGCTGGCACCCCGGGCAGGTGAGGGCGGCATCAAACGCTCCCGGCAACTCCACCCCGCAGCGGACGCACACCGGAGGTCCGCTCCGGGGCATCTGCGAGAGACAGTCCGCGCAGAACAGCGTGCTGCCACCTGGCGCCCGCCCCCACACCAATTGCGTTCGAGGAGGCAGAGCAATTGGTGTGGGGGCGTGGCAGAGCGCGCACACAGGGGGATAGAGGAGATTGGCGAGCCTTGTGACGGCATGCATGACGTGGCAGAATAACATGGGGTCTTGGGGGTGTCAATGAACCACGGGTTGATCGGGCTTGACGGTCGGAAGGGCGTCCGCTACTCTAAAGACAATCCTGTGGGAGGCTGCCTGCCCGCTTCTGACCAGCAGAGGAGCGTCAACGGTTCAATGACCGAGACAACCCCCGCCGCCAAACGGGCCAACCGGTTGATCCGCGAAAAAAGCCCCTACCTGCTGCAGCACGCCTACAACCCGGTCGACTGGTATCCGTGGGGGGAGGAGGCGTTTGCCAAGGCCCAACAAGAGGACAAACCCATTTTCCTCTCGATCGGGTACTCGACCTGCCATTGGTGCCACGTCATGGAACGCGAGTCGTTCGAGAATCCTGAGATCGCCGAGCTCCTCAACCGGTGGTTTGTCAGCATCAAGGTCGATCGTGAGGAGCATCCCGATGTCGACCACGTGTACATGCGCGCCGTGATGACGCTGGCCGGCCAGGGCGGGTGGCCGCTGACCGCGTTCCTCACCCCGGATCTCAAGCCGTTTTTCGGCGGGACGTATGTTCCCCCCGTACGACGGGGTCCGCTGGCGGGGATGCACGAGATTCTGCCGGCCGTGGCGGACGCGTGGAAAAACCGGCGAGCGGAGATTGCCACCAGTGCCGACCAGCTCACCGCATCACTGCAGGAGCGATTCGCGCGCCAAGCCTCGCCACACGCGATCAGCCCTGAGCTCCTCGATGCGGCGATGAACGAGGCGGCGGCCGCCTTTGATGCCGCGCACGGGGGGTTTGGTGACGCGCCGAAGTTTCCTCGCAGCCATGAGCTGTCGTTCCTCCTCCGCTATTGGGCGCGCACCGGCACCGGGCAGGCGCTGGAGATGGTGACGGTCACACTCGATCGCCTAGCCTGCGGCGGGATTCATGATCAGCTGGGCGGCGGCTTTCACCGCTATGCCACGGATGCGCAGTGGCTCGTGCCCCACTTTGAGAAGATGCTCTACGACCAGGCGCTGCTGGCCATGACGTACGTGGAGGCGTACCGGGTGACGAAACGTGCGGACTATGCCGAGGTGGCGCGTGGCATTTTCGAGTATGTCCTCCGGGATCTGGCCGGTCCGCAGGGGGGGTTCTATTCGGCGGAAGACGCCGACAGCGAAGGCGAGGAAGGGAAGTTTTACGTCTGGACGCCTGAGGAAGTGCTTCGCGTGCTCGGCCAGGACGACGGCGCGCTGTTCAACAGGTTCTACGGGGTCACGGCTGAGGGGAACTTCGAGCATGGCCGGAGCATCCTGCACGTCGAACAACCTCTTGAGGCATTCGCGAAGCTCAAGGAGCTCGACCCGCAGCTGCTCAAGCCCCGGTTGGCGTCCTGCCGGAAGAAGCTGTTGGCGGACAGAGAGCTGCGCGTGCGGCCGCATCGAGACGACAAGATTCTCACCTCGTGGAATGGGCTGATGATCGCGGCCTTGGCCTACGGCGGCGCCACGCTGAACGAACCGCGGTATCTTGAGGCGGCTCAACACGCCGCGGAGTTTATCCTGAAGACGCTGGTGCGCGACGGCGGCCCCTTCGACTCCGCTCAGGGCCGTGGTGAGCGAGCCCCTCGACTCGGCCTGTGGCCTTGCTCGGGGCAAGTGCTGAGCGAAGTCGAAGCACGAGCGAAGCGAGTCGAACCACGGCTGCTGCGCCGCTACCGTGACGGCGAAGCGCTCTACCCAGGCACCTTGGAAGACTACGCGTTTTTTACCCACGGCCTCTTCGAGCTCTATGAAGCCAGCTTCGATCCGCGCTGGCTCAGCCAGGCGAAGCCGTGGACCGCGCGGATGATCGAGCGGTTCTGGGATGAAGAGGAAGGCGGGTTTTTCCTGCGCGGCAAAGACGAGCCCCCCCTCATTGTCCCCTCGAAAGAACTCTACGATGGCGCCACGCCGTCCGGCAACTCCATGGCGGTCCTCGTGCTGGCGCGGCTGGGCCGCCTCATGGCGGATCAGCACTTGGAATCGCTCAGCCGCCGCGCGCTGGATGGATTCAGCCAGGCCATTGAGCGCGCCCCCTTCAGCGTTCCGCAGATGCTCAGCGCAGCGGACGTGATCCTCGGTCCCGCGCAGGAGATCGTCATCGCTGGCGATCTCCCCACCCCAGGCACGCACCAGATGATTCGGGAAATCCATCAGCGGTTTCTGCCGCGCGCCGTGGTCATCGTGCATCCGACCGGGCCGGGCGGTGAGGCCATCGAGACGCTGGTGCCCTCTGTGAAGGCCCAGGGCGCGTTGCGCGGAGGGCCAACCGGCTACGTCTGCCAGCACGACGTCTGCCGTCTCCCGGCGACTGACCTCAAGACGTTTGTCGCCTCGCTGGAGTCCACCGCTCCCCACCGAGTAGAGACGCCATGATCCCCCCACCTGCGCGGTCCCGCCGCAGGCGGGACGGTTCGCTCGAAGGACGTCTTCACAACGGGCTCGCGAACTCCGGCCGGCTCGGAGCACGGCTTGACCAGCGATGGGATCCGGCCGACGCGCAGGTGGGGGGATGACCGAGGACGAGATTCGGACCCGCTCGATGTACCTTTTTCTCACCTGCTCGCAAGCGGTTGAGGAGCTCAAAGACCGGCTGGTCGGCACGTGTGCAGCTTCGCCGCTCTCTGCCGCCCCGATGCTCGAACGCGCGCTTAGGCGAGAGCTCGGGATGCTCTTTCGATATTGGACGACCCGCCAGATCTGGGAGCGGCTGGAATCCAACGAGGCGGATGCCAAGCTCCTCAACCTGGCGCTGCTGCGCCTGTTTACCAATGCGTTTAAGCTGCCCCGGGATGGCAGCGGCCTGCGCTATGCCCAAATGTCCACGCTGGCCGACGAGGTGCGGGAGCTCAGCCATCGCATCACCAACGCCCTGGGAGCGGAACATCCGCCGCTCCTCGCGGAGCTTCAGGGCGGCATTGTGCTGTGGCGCGATGCGGTGATCCAGTACACGACAGAGGCGCTCCAGCAACCGGTGGATCAATTGACCGCTCGTATCAAGGAGTGGCCTGAGCGGATGCCAGAGGCTCCACGGCATGACACTCTTTGATTAGAACCGGTTTCGGGCTCGTGTGGCCCTCCTCGTTGTGGATTGGCAGCCGGTTACAGTTTTCGCTCTGGCTGCTCCTCATCAACGTGGTCTCGTTGGGCTGTTTGGGTCTTGTGTTGTTCTGGCTTCATAAACGAGGAGGTGGATGATGGCATCTACCACGCGCGTCTCACGTTCGAGAACATCCGGCGTCAGGGAAGACCGCCCACCGCAGGCCGCCCAAGCGATCGCCAAGGTCGCCTATGAGCTGTTTGAACGACGAGGCCGGATTCACGGCAGGGACCAAGAGGATTGGTTCGAGGCGGAACGCCTCGTCAGCGCGCGCCGTGGAAAGATTGATTACAGTGATTGAACAAGATGATTACAGTGATAAAGCGTCGGATGAGGGGGCTATCACTGTAATCGTCTTTCAAAATCACTGTAATCATTGATATGAAACTGCTCGTGACGGGCGGGACGGGATTTATTGGCAGACCCTTGTGCCGCGCGCTCACCCGGCGGGGACATGAACTCTTGGTGTTGACTCGCCAGGCCAATCGCCAGGCTCCTCTTGCCGGTGTGACGTGGCTTTCTTGGGAGACGGCGGCGTGGCGACAGAACGTTGGGAAGGTGGACGGCGTCGTGAATCTCGCCGGAGAGTCAATCGCCGGAACGCGCTGGAGCGCTCGCCAGAAACAGCTCATTCGGGAGAGCCGCGTCCAGACGACCCGCACCCTCGTTGATGCCATCGCCGCGCAGGCGCACACACCCGCCGTCCTGATCAATGCGTCGGCGATAGGCTACTACGGGGCCCAGGGCGATGAAGAGTTGGTGGAGTCGGATCCCCCCGGCACCGGGTTTCTCGCCGAGACGTGTGCGGCGTGGGAAGCTGAAGCCAAGCGGGCTGAAGAGGCCGGCGTGCGCGTCGTGCGGCTGCGGATCGGGCTGGTCCTCGGGCCGGGCGGGGGGGCGCTGGCCAAGATGGCGCCGCCGTTTCGCGCCTGTGTGGGCGGGCCGCTCGGCAGCGGGCGCCAGTGGATCTCGTGGATTCACCGCGACGATGTGATCGGGCTCATCGAATGGACGCTGACAGAGCCTCGGGTGAGCGGGGCGGTCAACGCCACAGCACCCCATCCCGCCACCATGCGGGCATTCTGTTGCGAGCTTGGGCGCACGCTCCATCGTCCCTCTTGGGCGCCTGTGCCGGCTGTGGCGCTGCGGCTGCTGCTTGGAGAGATGGCGGAGCTCTTGCTGACAGGCCAGCGTGTGCTGCCCGGTGTGCCTCTGCGGCTTGGCTACACCTTCCACCACCCCGAACTGGCGCCCGCCTTAGCCTCGTGCCTTGGTAACTGAGGTTTTGCACAATGGCCTTGATTACACAGATTGCAGAGAAGCGCTGTGGATTCACTGCCGATTACACAGATAGAACCGGTTCTATCTGTGTAATCAGCTCTTCGACAGTCGGCTAACTCGCGATCGGTGTAATCACAGGCATGTTGCAAAAGTCCAGTTGGTAAGGCTGGCGAATCGTAGCGAGCCATGGCCGACCTTCGCCAACACACAAAAATAGCGACCACCGTTGACGAAAAAAGTCCATGTCAGGCATACTTTGATAGCGCTCTCCTTGACGGATGGGCTTTTGTGATGACCGAGACACCGTACATGACCATTCAAGACGTCGCGAGGCATTTTGGCATCAATGTCACGACCGTCTACCGCCTCGCCAAGCAGGGGAGACTGCCCGCATTTAAGGTGGGCAACCAATGGCGGTTCAGCCAGGCTCGTCTCGAGGAATGGGTGGCAGACCGGGAGCGTGTCGGATGAAGCGACGCCGCTATGAGCTTCGCCAACAGGCGAACCTGATTGGAGCGATCCTCGTGTTTGTGGTCGCCTGGGTCGGGTGTCTCTCACTGGGGCTGGTTCAGCATCAGCGAGACGCCGCGCGGTTCTTGCGGGCGCTCGGCGAGCAGGAGCGGCTGGTCGAGGATGTGACGCGCGCCGTCGATCGGCTGGTGCTCGAGCGGGTTCGCACGCAGACGGTGGATCCTGAGCGCCTCGCGGCGGTGCGGGAGCGACTGGCGCGGCTTGCCGGGAACCTGCGTACGCTCGAAACCGGCGGCACGCTGGCGCTCGCAGAGGGTGGCTCGCTGCGGGTGCGGACGTCCCAAGATCCTTTGATGGCACGCCAGTTTGCCGAGACGCTCGCGCAGGTGGACCGCTATGAGCGACTCCTCGATGGCGCGATCGACGCTCAACCGACGGCGGATCTCGAGTCCTACGCGGCATGGCGACAACAGTTCACGGAGGCCGGCTCCGCGCTGCGGACGTTCATCCAGGCGCTCACCGCGGGGATCGAGCACCGGTCATGGACGACGATCCTCCGCGTCAGCCGCTTCCAGCTCGCCTTGATGGTCGGCGGAATCCCGTGCTTTCTGATCGGTGTGCTCTTCCTGCAACAGCTGCTGACGACGCCGTTGCACCGCATGGCGGATCAGATTGAGGCCATGCAACAGACGGGCCGGCTCGTGAAGCTGCCGGTGATGCACCAGAACGAGTTGGGGGTGCTGGCTGCGGGCTTCAACCATCTGGCGGAACAGGTCGAAGAGCAGAAGCAGCGGCTGCGGGAGCACATCGTGGAGCTGCAGCGGGTCAACGCGGAGTTCGATCAGCTGGCCAATATCAAAGACGATTTCCTGGCCACCGTGAACCACCAGTTGAGGACGCCGCTGACCGCCATTGTGGAGGGGGTCGGCCTTCTGCAGGACGGGACGATGGGGCCGCTGACGGACGACCAGCAGTCGCTGATCACCATGATGCACGAGCAGGCCCGACAGCTCGTCGGCCTGGTTGAGAATGTGTTGGATCTGTCCATGCTGAAGTCGGGCCGCCGGCCGCTCAACCGGCAGTCGGGGGACCTGGTGGAGCTCCTGCGCCAGGTCAAGGCGGCGTGGGAGCCGGAAGCTCGGTCCCGCACGATCCGGTTGGTGTGCGGCGCGCTGCCGCCGGTCTACCTGGATGCCAAGGCCGTGGAGGATGTCCTCCACCACCTGCTGCGCAATGCGCTGCGCTACGCCCCGGAGCGCAGCGAGGTCGTCATCGAAGTTGGCAGCCACGATGGCCTGGTCGAAGTCTC
This sequence comes from uncultured Planctomycetales bacterium, assembly GCA_964373835.1. Lineage (GTDB taxonomy): Bacteria > Omnitrophota > Gorgyraeia > Aquiviventales > Aquiviventaceae > CAYJWN01. The sequence continues at coordinate 7,025 of CAYJWN010000030.1, read as the reverse complement.
CGTGGCGGATCGGGGGCCCGGCCTGTCGCCGGAGGAGGTCGAGCGGATCTTTCAGCCGTTTGTGCACCTCGAGACGCCGGATGCCCCTGGCTCCCACGGCAAGGGGCTGGGGCTGGCATTTTGCCGCCAGGTGATCGAGCGACACCGCGGCGAGATCCGGGTGACGTCCTCCAAGGGAGCGGGCACTACCGTCACGTTCACCCTCCCCGTCGCGTCGCCGCAGTTTCTCCTTGACGATGCCTGCCGCCTGGCCCAGGAAGAAGCGGAATACGACGAGGGGCAGTTTGGTCTGTATCTTGTGGTTCCTGAGGATCCGCAGGCGGAGCCAGAACAGGCCGCCGCGCTCGTGCAGCGCGCGGAGACGGTGCTTCGGCAGCACACGCATCGGGGAGACCGGTTTGTGCGCCTCGATGAGCAGACAGTGGCCATCGTGGCCGTCACGGACGCCGTGGGGTTGACGATGATGGTGAAGCGGCTGCGCGGACTCCTCGAGGCGGAACGGCTCACCGTCCGCCTCGCCACCGCCGCGTGTCCCGCTGAGGGACGGCAGGCGCACGATCTGCTTGAGGCCGCGCGCCGCCGGCTGGTTCAGCCGCAGGAGCAGTACGCGAACACACGGAGGGCCGTGGATGTCTGAGAAGCCGCGCATCCTGCTCGTCGATGACGAGCTCAGCATGATCAAGATTGTGGAACGGCGGCTTGGGGTGGAAGGCTTTGCGGTCCTGACGGCGATGGACGGACAGGAGGCGCTCATAAAGGCCCAGACCGAGCACCCCGACCTCATCATTCTCGATCTGAAGCTGCCGACGATCAGTGGTGATGAGGTCTGCCGACGGCTCAAGCAGGATCCCCGCTGCCACACGATTCCTGTGATCCTGTTCACCGCCAAGGCGCAGGAGACGGATGAGCAGATGGCGCGAGCCTGCGGGATGGACGCCTACGTGGGCAAGCCGTTTCACATGCAGGAACTGCTGGAGCAGGTCCGGACCTTACTGGCCGCATCCGCGCCACACCGGGAGGGGACACGATGAACAACGGGACGCAGCGAAAACGTATCTTGCTCGTGGATGACACGAAGGACATCCTGCTCGTGGTCTCGCGACGCCTCCAGAGCTGGGGCTATGAGGTGGTCACGGCGGACAGCGGCGAAGAAGGGCTGCGGCTCGCTGAGGCGCAGGTGCCGGATCTCATCCTGCTGGACATCATGATGCCCAAGATGAAAGGGCGTGATATGTGTAGCCGCCTCAAGGCCAACCCCAAAACGGCCCACGTCCCCATCATTTTCCTGACCGCCCTCGGGCTGGCCGATCACATCAAGGCGGGGATGGACTTGGGGGCGGATGATTACATTGTGAAGCCCTTTGAGCCGGCTGAGCTCAAGGACCGGATTGCCGTCTGCCTCGCGCGCCATTCGAACGCCCAGAGCGCGTAGGTCCTGTCCTCGTCCCCATGCATCGCTGAATCACGCGGTTCTGGGCTAGACCGCCGCGCCTGATTGTGTCAGAATAACCCTCCTTGTCTCGTCGTGTTTCAACATCCGTTCGCCGATGACCGACACCTATCTCAGCGTCAAGGTGCATCCCAGCGCCGGAAAAGATCTGCTGGCGCGCGGCCTGCAGGTGTCCCGCGATCGCCTGCGGATCACCAAAGGGCGGAGCGGCCGTTTGAAGGTGTTTCGTATCATCAGGTAGATGGAGGATTCAGAAGTCAGAGGTCAGAAGTCAGAGGTCAGAGGTCAGATTTTTCTGACTTCTGTCTTCTGATTTCTGACGTCTGAATTTTGAAACAATGCAGTGGTCGAATTCTTCTCGAACCTCTACCACTTCGACGAGCTCATCCGCTGGGGCGGCTATACCATCCTGGTGGCGATTGTCTTCGCCGAGACGGGACTGCTCGCCGGATTTTTTCTGCCCGGCGACTCGCTGCTCGTGACGGCGGGGCTGCTCGCCGCCGCAGACGGCGTCCTCAATGTGTGGGTGTTGATTGCGCTGTTGTCGCTCGCCGCCATTGCGGGAGACTCAACCGGCTACGCCATCGGCTACCATCTGGGCCCGCGCCTGTTTCATCGCGAGGACTCCCGGCTGTTTCACAAAGACCACGTGGCGCGCACCCAGCGGTTCTACGAGCAGTACGGCGCGAAGACCATCGTCATCGCCCGGTTTGTGCCCATCGTCAGGACCTTCGCGCCCACCGTCGCCGGCGTGGGGAAGATGCGCTACCGGACGTTCCTCACCTTCAATGTGGTGGGCGGCATCGGATGGGTCCTCAGCATGACGCTCGCGGGATTTTTTCTGGGACGCTCGATCCCGACGATCGAACACCATCTGCACTGGGTGATCGGGATCGTGATCCTCCTCTCGCTGCTGCCCATCGCCCGCGAGTGGCGCCTGTCCCGTCGAGGCCGATGACGAGTGCCGCTTCCCCTTACGCCCTGAAGGCGCTATAATCATCTCAATGGTATCCGCGGATAGCCGGTCGTCCCATCCAACCCCTCATAGGCCTGCGCATCCATCTGTGAGTCCTCCTGCCGGCGGTGTGCCTGCGCCGCACGCCGACCCATCGGCCGACGGGCAGGGTGTGACGTTTGCATCGCTGACGCTCCATCCGAATCTCCTGAAGGGCATCCACGATCTTGGCTACATTCGGCCGACGCCGATTCAGGCGCAGGCGATTCCGGCGATTCTGGCTGGGCGCGATGTGATCGGCTGCGCCCAGACCGGCACCGGCAAGACCGCCGCCTTCGTCCTGCCGATTCTCCATAACCTGCTGCGGGGCGTCAGCCGCGGCCATGTCCGGGCGCTCATTGTCGCGCCGACCCGCGAGCTGGCGCTGCAGTCCATGGACCACCTCAAGAACCTGTCGCGCCATGTCCATCTGAAGGGAGCCGCCATCTTCGGCGGGGTGCCCATGGAGCCGCAGATCAAAGCGCTCGCGCAGGGCGTGGATATCATCTCGGCCACCCCCGGTCGGCTGTTGGACCACATCTATTCCGGCCGAATCGATTTCGTGGATCTCGGCGTCCTGGTGCTCGATGAAGCGGACCGGATGCTCGACATGGGGTTCCTGCCGGATATCCAGAAGATCCTGCGCGTGCTGCCGCCCAAACGGCAGAATCTCATGTTTTCCGCGACCATGCCTCCGGAGATCATGACCCTCGTCCACCAGATCCTCCAGCATCCCGTCACGATTCAACTCGGGCCACGCTCGAACCCGGCGGTGGGCATTCGCCACGCGGTCTATCCGGTGCCGCGTCACCTGAAGACGGACCTGCTCACACAGCTGCTCCGGGGGCAGGAGATGACGTCCGTGCTCGTCTTCACGCGCACTAAACACTACGCCAGCCGCTTGGCACAGACGCTGGAACGGCGCGGCGTCAAGGTCTCCGTGCTCCACGGGGATCGAAGCCAGAGCCAGCGGCTGCGGGCGCTGGAGCAGTTCCGTCGCGGCAAAAGCCAGGTCATGGTGGCGACGGACATCGCCGCGCGCGGGATCGACGTCGAAGAGATCAGCCATGTGATCAACTTCGATGTCCCGAACACCCCGGACGACTACATCCACCGGATCGGCCGGACCGCGCGCGCCGAGGCCACCGGCGACGCCTTCACGCTGGTCGACCACAGCGAAGAACCGCTCATCACCGCGATCGAGCAGGCGCTCAACAAGACCCTCCCGCGCGTGACGCTGCCGAATTTTGACTACAAGAAGGCCGGAGCGACCAAACCTCATGACCAGCGCTATGGGGAGCGGCGCAGTCACGTTGGGCGGCCGCCGCACCGCCACGGGCACCGCCGTTGAGTCCGTAGTCCGAAGTCCGTATAACCGGTTTCATCAATGGTCGGGGATCGAATGAGACGATCTCTTGGGTACATGCTGATGATGGTGGTGGGCATGTGCGCGGCGAGCCCCTGCGCGGCTGAGACGATTCAGGCGGAGTCGCGGGTGAGCGCCGTGACCGTTTTTGCGGATCGCGCCGGGATCACACGGACCGCCTCGCTGAAGCTGTCCAAAGGAGCGCACACGGTTGCGCTTGCGCCCCTGCCGGCGCATGTCGATCCGAATGCCGTGTCGGCCAAAGGAAGCGGCAAGGCTCAGGTCACCCTCTACATGTACGCCTTGTGACCCGCCAGCTTGAGACGGCACAGGACCCCAAGGTGAAGGAGCTTGAAGATGAGAGAGAAGCTGCGGGGTGACGCGATGGCGGATCAGTGGAGCGATCTGGGGCTGTTATGGCTTCGCATGTTGGTGGGCATCAGCATTGCCACGCACGGCTTTGCCAAGATCTTCGGCGGCCAGATGGATGGATTTGCCGAAGGCGTCGCGCAGATGGGTTTTCCGCTGCCGGTCGTGTCTGCTTGGGCTGCCGCCCTCTCGGAGTTTGTCGGCGGTATCTGTCTCGCGGCCGGTGTTGGCGTTCGCATCGCCGCCCTGTTCGTATTCTGCACGATGTCAGTGGCGCTCGTCATTCACCACCGGCAGGATCCCTTCAACGTGAAGGAGCTGGCGTATCTCTACTGGGCGGCGTCCGGTACTTTGATCATGCTGGGCGGCGGCCGCTTCACGCTGACGAGCCTGTTCCAGAAGAAACCAGTCTATAGTCACAATGGCACAGGATCACAGTTGTGACGTGGTGTCGAAAGTGAACCTGCAAGAGGTGCGCAACGCCATCGCGCAGGCCCAGAAGGAAATCGCCACCCGCTTTGATTTCCGCGGCAGCAGCGCGAGCGTCACCTGTGAGGAGTCGCCCGCCATGCTCAAGGTGACCGCCGATCACCAGGCGCAATTGAGGAGCGTGGTGGACGTCGTGAAGACCAAACTGGCCAAGCGCGGCGTCTCGCTCAAGGCCTTTGTCTGGAAGGACCCTGAGCAGCTGCCTGGCGGGAGCATGAAGCAGCAAGCCACCCTGCAGCAGGGGCTCTCCTCTGAACAGGCCAAGGCGATCACGAAGGCTGTCAAGGAGCTCGGGTTGAAAGTGCAGCCCCGCATCGACGGGGATGCGGTCCGGGTCTCGGGCAAGCAGATCGACGATCTGCAGGCGGTCATCCAGACGCTGAAAACACGAGAGTTTGGTATACCAATACAGATAGAAAACTATCGCTAGTCGAGTCCACAGTCCGTAGCCAACCCGTTTTTACTACGGACGACGGTCTATGGACTACGGACTCATATGGCGGTGGACGTTAACAAGGGGGTGGCGCATGACGGGCGGCAAGAGCTGTTGCGCGGTGTGCAAGATCGTCGGCCTCTTGGTGGGAATCGGAGCGCTCAACTGGGGATTGGTCGGGATCTTCCAGGTGGATCTGGTGGAGCGGCTGCTGGGCCTCATGACCGGTCCTGCGCGCGCGGTCTATGGGCTGATCGGTGTGGCGGGCCTGGTGAAGCTCATTTCGCTGGTGAAGCCGTGCCCCTGCTGTCCCAGTGGAACGTGTGAGACCAAGAAATAGCCGACAATCCTCTCAAACTCATCCTGCAGCTGGGCGAGGGCGACACCCTCGCGCTCCGTCCGCCCTGGGCGGGCAGCCTCGTCGTCAAAACGGGTCCGCTCGGATCCGCTGACGCCTTCGCGATGGGCATCTATACGCTCCCGCCGACGACGCAGGTGCCGGTGCACCGTTTCCTCCACGCCGACTCCGCCATCCTGATCTATAAGGGGCAGGGCCGTGTGACGGTCGGGGAGCGGACGATGACGGTTGTTCCCGGCATGTCGGTGGTGGTGCCGCGCCAGAGCTGGTACGGCTTGCGCAACACCGGCACCGGCCTGCTGCAGGCGGCCTGGGTGGCGACGGCGTCGGTGGTCGGATTCTTCCGTGAGCTGTCGCAGTCCGGCGCGGCGGATCTCGAGGCGCTGCGCCGGCGCTACGGCGTGGAGCTCCGACCTGAGAGCGGTGCGGGATCACATGAGGCAGCCGTCACAGCGATCCCGCGCCGGCGCCGCCATCGTGGGGGCAGAGGCCGGGGCCGCCGTCCGGATCACGCCGCCGCAGGCGCTCCGGCGGAACGCGTCGCCGCCCCATCCGCTTCAGCGCCGACGTCGAGCCAATCACCCGCAACCGCCGCCCAGGCAGCGGCGGTGCCGGGCCGCCGGCGCCACCGCAGAGGCCGTCGAGGCGGCGCTCGTCCATCAGCCGTCGCGACAGGTGCCCCCCCACCGTTGAAGTCGCCTGCCCCATCGGGCGAGCCGTCGCGATCGCCTCGCAAGGCCGGCACACGGCCTGAGCAGCGCCGCCTTCGGCATGAGCGCTTCAAAGAAGTCTACATGGGCGGCCGCTGGGTGCGGGTCAGCGGCGAGGGGCCGGTGATCGCTTCCGGCGAGGAGTCCCGCGAATCACCCCGCAAGTCCCGCCAAGGAAACGACGACACGCCGGCCGGGCCGTTGAGCGTCCCCCTGTAAACCGGTACCAGGTACCGCGGTGTGTTAAAATCTGTAGTTCCACGCATCGCTCGCGTACCGCGCCGTGACCAGCGCTTCGATGCGGTCAAGCGGGACGCGGCGCAGCGTACCCGTCGTTCCCCAGGCCTGCCGCAGCGCGGCTTTCATCATGCCTGAGGGCACGCGCAGGTTGGTCAGGAAATCAGCATGCGGCCGCCCGTGGCGGTAGGCGGGTTGACGGCGCGGCAGGCGCAACACCTGCTCCATAAGCGGGATATCGAAACCGAGCAGGAAGGAGCCGTGGAACAGGACGCAGCGCCTCCGGCGTCGCTGGGCGTTGCCGGAGAACTTCAGGCAGCGCACGGTCAGGTCGCTTGACCCCTGCAGGCTGACGGCCTCGCCCACCAGTGGCTCAAGCGTGTTCCGGTGGCGTTCCAGGATGAAGCGGTTCGTGGCGGTGATCGACGCCAGGGCGGGCCGGTGATCCACGCGGAGGATGAGGGAAAAGTTCAGGCAGCCGGGCCCCTGGAGAACGGCGCCGCCTCCGCTGATGCGCCGCAGGATGGGGATGCGCCGCCGCCGGCACGCGGCCAGACGCACCTCCTGGCGGTACGGAGTGGCAAGCCCGAGGACGACGAAGTAGTCACGAGGCTCCCAG
>CAYJWN010000029.1:0-17978 GCA_964373835.1 uncultured Planctomycetales bacterium | reverse complement strand
CCAGCGTGCCGACCGTGGCCCAGACCCCGGCCGGCGCCGTCGTCATCGTGCCGGCGAACACGCTCCTCTACCAACCCAGCCCGAGCGCGCTGCCGCTGGTGACCGAGCCGCGCATCATCGCCAGCGCCCTCCCGGCGCAGGTTCGGACCTTCGCTGAGCCGCACTTCCTCCAGCAAGGGGACTTCCTCTTTTATATTGAGGCGGGCGCGCGGATGCCGATCAACCCCACGACGAATTTGCCCGTGGTCAACACAACTCGACCGCTGCCGCAGGGGGTGAGGGAAGTGGTACCAGCTGTGGCGATGTCGACGACGACCACCGCGACCACGACCCCGCGCTCGTGGGGTCCGGTTTTGGACCGGCTGGCCAGCGCCCTTGGGCCAGGCGCCTTGCGGGCAGCACCGCTTCTCCCCAGCGTGCAGACGCTGCCTCCAGCAATTCCCGCGCCCACCGGTTTGCCGAGCTCCCTCACATCGGTGCAGCTGCGGATCTTTAGTGAACCTCAGACCGTCCAAGTGATCGGTCTTGGGTCTGTGACGATCCCGGCCGGGGTCCAGGTGCCGGTCAGTCCAGACGCGCCTGATGTGCCACTGCTGACCGTGCAATCGATCGCACAACCCACCCCATTGGTCCTGTCGGATGGCCGCGTTTATATCGCCCAGCCCGGGGCGCTGGTGCCGATCAACCCGGTCACGAACACCCCGGTTTTCCATGAGCCGCCGGCCAATATCATCCCGGCCCAGGTCGCGCGCTTCAGTGAGCCGCGCCTCGCCACAGCTCCGAACGGGTTGGCCGTCACGATTCCAGCCGGCACGTTGGTCATTGTGAGTCCGCATGCCCCACAGACTCCGCTCCTTACGGCTCAGGTGATCGCGGCGCCGACTGCGATCCAAGTCGGCGATCGAACCTACCTGGCTCAGCCGGGCGCGATCATTCCGATGAATTTGGCAACGGGCGCGCCGCTCTTGAATCCGCAACAGTTACCTGCTGGCGTACGAGAGATTCAGCCCGGGATCAGGAATCTCATGATCCCGCTGCAGCAGATGGCCCCGCACGTCCCGCTGTTGCAGCTCGTGCGCGCGGCCGAGGCGGTTGCGAACCTGCCGCCGAGCGCACGCGCGCCTGAGGTCCATACCGCCATCGCCGGCGCGATCCCGAACTTCAGCGTGCCGGCTGAGCGGCTCGCCCCGGTCGTGAACCAATTGCAGATCAATCGCGTCGTGGCGGCTGAGCGGCTTGTCGTGGCGCTGCACGTCAGCCCAGCGATCACAGCGGTCGCACCCAGCGTCCCGCTCGCGCAGCAACCCGAGTTGGCTGGCGCGCTGGCCCAGCTTGCCAGACCGACGGCAGGGCAGGTGGAGCAGCTTTTGCGCCAGCACGGCGCAGCCGGTCCGCTGAGAGTCCCGGCCCAGCAACTGGCGGCCTACCTCCAGCTTGGCCCGGTGATACAGGCGGTCGTGCCGGAAGTTCCCATCGCGCAGGCACCATCGCTGGCCCGGGAGCTCTTACAGGCGCCATACCCAACGATGCTGAATGTGCGCGACATCTTCGCGCGGCACGAGATGCGCCTGCCGGATGCTCAAGCGCAGCAGCTAGCCGTTCGCTTGCCGCTGGTGCCGATGCTGCTGGCGAACGTTCCCGACGTGCACCCTCCACACCTGCCGGCGCTGACAGACGGGCTTGCCCAGATTGAGGCACCCACGGTCAAGAGCATCCAGCAGGTCTTCGAGGCACAGAACCTGACGCTCGCCGAATCCAAAGCGCAGCAATTTGTCGCCGCCCTGACGCTCGGACCGGTGCTGACCGCAGCCGTCCCGAATCTTTCGGCCAGTCAGCTGCCGGCCGTGGCCTTCGCCTTCCAGCAGTTCCAGGGTCCGACGACCGCTGCCGGCGTGCAGTCGCTCTTCCGCAATTACAGCGTGTCCATCACGACCTCGCAGGCCCAGCAGCTTGCCGCCTATGTCGCGTTGCAGCCGATCGTCACGACGGTCACGCCGTCCGTGCCACAGACTCAGTTGCCGCGCGTGGCGTATGAGCTGAGCCGGTTGGAGCAGCCGACCGCGCAGGCCGTCCGCGACGCGTTTGCCACCGTCCAAGTACCGATTCAGCCCAGCCAGGCTGACGCATTGGCCAGCGGCCTCCGCCTGCTGCCGCTGATCCAATCCGTCGTCCCCACGGCTACGCCGTCTACCCTCGCGCAGCTGACCCAAGCCGTCCACAGCCTGCCCGCCTGGAACGTGCCCCTGCTCCAGCAGGCCTTCACGCAGCAGGGCCTGACACTCGCTGAGCCCCAGGCGCAGCGGCTGTTCAGTGGGCTACAACTCGGGCCGCTCATTCAAGCGGCTGTCCCCACCGTCCCCGCGCACCAGCTCGTCCCACTGGCGACGGCGTTAGACACGCTGGAACCCCCGCTGCTCAGTGGCAGCGTGGCCCAACTCCTGCGCGACCACGGTGTCCACCATCTCGCCATCAACACCCAGGCCATCCAGCTCACCGCGGCCCTGCAGCTGGGCCCGCTCCTCCAGCTTGAGCCGGAGCTGCGGCGCCTGCCGCCCGCGCAGCTTCTCGCCGTGACGACCGCACTGCTGGCGCTCTCCGCCCCGAGCGTCCCGCAGGTCCAGGAGATCTTCACCCGTGCCCAGCTCGAGCTCCGCACGCCAACCACTGCGACCCAGCTCGCGGAGCACCTGCGCCTGCTGCCGCTGATCCAATCCGTCGTCCCCACGGCTACGCCGTCTACCCTCGCGCAGCTGACCCAAGCCGTCCACAGCCTGCCCGCCTGGAACGTGCCCCTGCTCCAGCAGGCCTTCGCCCAGCAGGGCCTGACACTCGCTGAGCCCCAGGCGCAGCGGCTGTTCGCCGCCTTGACGAGCCTGACGCCGCCCGTGACGACCACGTCGGTGCCAACCACGACCACCACGACGACGCTGGCGCAGCCCACGGCACCTCTTGCTCCTCAAGTTTCCGCTCAGCCGGCGCCTGTGGCGACCACTCCGACTCCAGCAGTAGCCCCGACACCGATCGATCGTCTCGCCGAGCGGATGGCAACTTCCTTGCAGTCAGCCGGCCTGCTCAACGACCGGCTCCCGCTCTATAACGCTTCGGATCCGCATGTGATGCAGATCTATCGCCAGGCGCTCGCCAACACACCGCCACAGACGATTTCTCGCGACACGACGAGCTGGGCCGAAATCCAGGAAGCGGTTGCCTCGCACCTTCAGGCGCACCCAGGACGTGTGCTCATCATCGTTGAGGGGGCTTCCACCCACATTTGGGGTGCGGTGCCGGCCTTGGAGCAGCAGCATCATGTGCGCTACATCTCGGCGACGCCCGTGAAACTCGATGTCCGCACAGTGGAGGCGAACCCCCTGCCGTTTGAACGCGGCAACGCCGGCCAGGCGCAGCAGCAGCTTCGCGTTCAACTGGAACGTGATGTCGGGGTCGTGAAGGCGCTTGGCTATCCCTCGCTCGAGGCATTCATCGAGGCGCGGCACGCCGTCCAGGGAGCCCGACACCTCATGGTCGGTTTGGAAGAAACCGGCTTGCACCACATCTACACCCGCGAAGCGCCGCGGCAAGCCTATGACAATCTCGCGAGGTTCTTGGCGGTCTACCAACCGACCAGCATTTTGGTGATCGGCGAAGACGTCCATGTCGATAATCTCCGCAACGATTTCGCCGCTGGCGCGTTGCGGCCGGACCAGTTGCCGCGGGATGCCTTCCTCCTCGCCGCCAAGCAGCACCAGGTGCCGGTTGACTTCGCGGCGTTTGGGTGGCGTGATCGGCAGGTGCAGCCCCCAGCCGTCGAGCGTTTGTTGCCGCTGCTCCAACCGCTCGCCCCTCAAGCGCCTCGGTCGCAGCTGCTCGATGCGGCGACGCTCGTGGCCAACTTGCCGCCGACAGCCGGCACGGATGAAATGCGGACAGTGATCGAGCGCGCGATCCCGAACGTGACGATTCCAGCTGAGCGACTTGCGATGCTTCAACGGCAAGTAGCGGTGCTGACGGCAACCACGCCGCGCTCGTGGGGTCCGACGCTGGATGCGCTCGCCGGAGCGGTGGCACCCACGGCTGCACGCGCCGAGATGCCGCCGGAAGAGATCCATGAAGCTGGTCTTGCGCCCGAGACGGTACGCGCCATCCTGCGAACGACGGTTCCTGACGTGCCGCAGGCCCAGGCGTCCGCGTTGATCAACGCGCTCACGAGCCTTGATCGGCCGAGTCAGCAGTTGGTCCAGACGGTTGTTCGCACACAGACGCAACTGACCATTTCTGACAGCGCGGCAAATCGGCTCGCCACGGCCTTGCGCCTTGGACCGATCATTCAGGCGGTGGCGCCCGAGATCGCTCCGACACAGTTGTTACCGATCGCGCAGGACATCCAGTTGGCGCGTGCCCCGGACGCGGCCGAGCTCCAGCGACTCTTCGGCGGTCATGGCGCGGCCTTGGCGGAGCCGATGGCTCAGCAGCTCGCTGCCTCCCTCCGCCTCGGCCCGCTCCTCCAGGCGGTCGTGCCTGCTGTGCCGAGGTCACAACTGCCTGCGATCGCCCAGGAGCTTTCGCAGGTGGCCCAGCCGAGTGTTCCTGCGGTTCAGGACGTCTTCGCGCGCGCCAACACGCCGATCACCGATGTTCAGGCCCAGCAACTTGCCAGCCGGCTGCCGCTGGTGCCCGTGCTGTTGAGCGGCGTGCCGGCGCTCCTTCCGGGCCACCTGCCCGCGTTGACTGAACGCCTCAGCCGTCTCGAACGGCCCACGGCGACCGACGTCCAGCGCGCCGTGGAGACGCATGCGCAGATCCTGCTGGCTCCGCAGGCGGCTGAGCGGCTGGCTGTCTCGCTTACGCAGGGAGCGGCCGTGGTGACGACAGCCACACCCTCCACCACCTTGACGGCCACCACCACGAGCCCTGCGCCGGTGTCGGCTGGGCCTCGAGCGATCTGGGATCGGGTGGCGACCGTCGCCTCGAATCTGTGGACCCGTTCCTTGAACAACCCGGTGCTCGCCCCGGTCGTGGCGTCAAGACCGTTGAACGGCTTGTTACTCGAGCAGGCGCGTGGGCTGGTGCACCCATCGCAGCCGTTGGCTGCGCAGCCTCAGTGGCCTGGCGGGCTCTCGGTGTGGGAAGTGATCTATGCGTACGCCGCCGCCCGCGGCATTCCCATGACGAAAGCCCAGGACTTTGCCCAGAATCCGCTGCCGTTCGTGCGGCCGATCGAAGCGGCCGGCGTCACGACGCTTCAAGCCCGGCATCTTGCCCAAGTGTGGAGTGCCGCGCCCAACCTGACGCGGGAAGCGGTTCGCCAAGGCTTGGTGGACGCCGGCGTTGCCAATCCCAGCGAAGCCGCCCTGCACACGATCCACAACCTGTTCACCGTGCAGTGGCGCGTCCAAGCGATTGACGCGCTGACGAATCAGTTGCTGCAGACGCCGCGCGGCGAGCCGTTCCGCGTCAACGGCTTCAGTGTGGACGCGTATGAGCTACGCAGCCGCCTGAATGACCAGCAGGTCAAAGCGCTGAGTCCTGACGTCGGAGGGCTCGTGAGGGATCTCAGCGGCGCCGAACTGGCGAATCTGGCCGAGCCGAGTGCCGCGCATCAGGCGCGCGTGGAAGCGGCCAAGGCCCGGCTGATCCAACAGGTGACGGCGGATCCGAGCCTGCTGCGCGCGTGGGCGCCGACATTACATCTGAACGGTACGATCTACTTCAGCCCGCAGGTAGAAGCCGACCTGGCCCGGCAAGCCTTCTGGCGGGCGGCGATTCCGTTGACCCAAGATCGGGCGATTGCGCAGGAGTTCCTCGCCAACATTCGGGGTTCCATCAGCGGCTTGCGCGAGGCGTTGCAGAGCAGCGCGGTGACGGCGTCGCAGCGTCCGGCGTTCCAGGCCGAGATCGTCCGGCTCGCCGGCATCGCGGCGTCGGTGCAGCAGGCCCTGTCGCTGCGCAACGCGCCCGTCGCCATCTTGCGGATGGTGATGGAGGCCACCACTCGCTCGGGCCATCCGAGCGACATGCCACCCGCGGCTCGTCAGTCGCTGGAGCCGCAGCAGCCCCCAGCGGTGACGTCCCAGCAACCACCGCAGCCGTCTGAAAGCCGGGTGTCCGCTCCGACGTTCTTGGACACGGGGCACGCCTATCTCCTCATCGGGAAGGATGGCACCGGCAACGCCGATGCGCTGCAGTTGTTAATCGTCAATCCCGCAACGCAGAACGTGGCGATCGTCTCCATTCCGCGGGACACGAGAGTTACCATTCCTCAGGCTGATGGCGGTGAGCGGGTCGCGAAGATCAACGCGGCGCTGCACGGCAACAACGTGGAGCGGATGGTTCGCACGGTGGAGCAGACGTTTGGGATTCGAGTGAACGGCTACGCCGCGGTGGATCTGCCCTCGATGAGCGAGTTGCTGTCGCTAGCGAGGGAAGCCGGGCTCAATCCCACTGACATCGCCTGGACCTTAGCCAAGTCCGGCAACACGTGGGATGCCCTGAAAGCGGCCTACAATACGACGCAGGATGTGAATTACTACGGCAAAGCCATCCTCGATCCGTTCATGAAGTGGGCGGTGGCGCGCAAGACGGTCGACAACCAGATGCCCGCTTCTATGACGGCCAATGACCGGACTCAGCGACACGGGCAATTACTCGGTGCGGCCCTGCCGCTTGTCGCGGAGCTCTACCAGCATAACCCGCAGCAGATCGAAGCGGTCATCCAGAAGGGGATGGGGGTCGTCACGCGTTCGTTCGGCCCATCCGGCACTAACGTGGCGCCAGCCGACGTTGTAGCCCTCCTGAGTCAGCTCCAGGGGCTCACGGCGTCGCACGTCTCAAACCTCTTCCCGTCGGGCCAGGACCAGCGCATTGACGGCCTCTGGTATTACCGGCTCGACCAGGACCACTGGGCGCAGGTGAAGGCTCAGTTAGCCAAAGACTTCCCACCGCCGCAAGCGCCCCTGCCGCAGGTGCAGATGGCCGCCGGACAGACTGGCTCGGGTCCGCTCTCGTGGTTGAGCCCCCGCTCAGCGATTGCGGTACCCCCTCCAAGTCTCTCCGCTGGTGGAATAGAATCCGTCACAGGATTATCCCGTAACGATGAAGCCCATCTAGCGGCTACCCTAGGTCATTATCAACAAGCTGTGGAGCGGCATACGAATACCCGCATACTGGCTCGGACGTTCACCGGCCGCCAGAATGATTCGTTGGAGTTTGTGAGAGACATTCACGCGGGACGCGCGTTGGATGAATTCCATCTGCCGCCGGTGGGGGCTTTCATTGACATCGGACCCGGGTTGGGGAACCGAGAAGTGGTTCGCGGGATACCGCTGGCAGGAATTACCTCTGTTGAAGCGGTCCAGCGATTCGGTGACATTCCGGTTTACGCGCTTGATCTTCCGGAAGAGGTCAACTATCTCAGAACCCATGTTAGGACGGAGGCGGCGTTCCGTTCACGATTTACCCTCGACCTCCTCCATGTCGTTGCTGGCGACGGGATGAAGGCCTTCAGGCCACAAATCGATGGACAGCGCGATGCCATTACCGGCAAACCGATGCCGCCCATTGATCCCACGAACACGGTGGTCATCCGGGCGGCGAATTCGATCGGAGTCTACTTCCCGTGGGCGGAGATCAGGCCATGGTTCGTACGCGTGGCCAGCGAATTCAAGGACCAGCCGGCCATTGTGCTGCTTCAGCGAGACATCTTCTTCAAAGCCGCCGGCGACACCCAATGGGCGATCGTCGGTCAATTGAACGACCGTGGATTTAACCATCAGTCACGAAACCTCAATGGCCGAGGAGCACCGTACCTCCTTGACCAGGCGGGGGTTCGGCTCGCCAATACCAGACAGGCCGCTGCATCCCCCTCGCCTGTGACGGTTGCGGCGTCGTTCAGTCCAGAACGTTCTATGCAACCGGATCTTCTGGAGAGGTCGGCACCGCCGTCCATTCAGCAGCCGAATCTTCTCGACGGCACCGTCACACGGACGACGCAGCCGTCAGTGATTCCAGAGACTCCAGCCGTTCTCGGACCGCTCGCCTCCAGAGGGCCGCCGACGGCCCCCACGACGAGCACCGTAACGCCGACAACGACGTCAACCAGCCGTACGAGTTCTACGACGCTGCCATCCACGACCACCAGCGTGCCGCAGACCACGACGACGCTGGCAAGCACCACGACGACCGCACCCTCCACCACCAGTACGACTGTGGCGATGACCACGACCACTTCAACCAGTGTGTCGTCCACCACATCGACCTCGGTGCCGCCCACAACGACGACCACCACCCTGCCAATGGGTCCGCCCGCGCCCTCGCTGCGAGAGCAGCACC
Source organism: uncultured Planctomycetales bacterium (assembly GCA_964373835.1). GTDB lineage: Bacteria > Omnitrophota > Gorgyraeia > Aquiviventales > Aquiviventaceae > CAYJWN01. The sequence continues at coordinate 9,653 of CAYJWN010000029.1, read as the reverse complement.
ACACGACCTGGCAGGAACGCATCCGGCAGCAGCAAGCCGACGCGGAACTCGCGCGGCAAGCGCAACAGGCCGCCCAGCCGGCCATGAGCACGACGATGACTCCGGTCAGCGCACCCGGGACGCCGATCCCAACACGAACGGCCCCCGCACCTCAGACGACGACCACCCTGCCTGTGCCAGCGATTCCGCCGACCACGACCTCAACGACACTCACGAGCACCACCACGAGCAGCACCACGACGACGCTGCCTGCGGCGGCACCAGCTAGGCCTGAGTTCGTCGGCCCGCGCGCCCCAGCCCCGGCGCCGCTGATCTCGCCCACACTGCTGCAGCGCATCTTGATTTGGGCCGGCGGCTATGACATCGCGGTGGACGGCATCATCGGCCCGCAGACGCGCGCGGCGCTGAAGGAGTTTAAATACGACCAGGGCTTCCCCGACCGGCACATCAACACTCGGATTGACGCGCGCACCGTCGAGGCGCTCTACGCCGCGGCCGAGCACGCGCCGGACGCCTTTGCGCAGGCAAACTGGATCCGTCTCCTGGAGCAGGGAACCGTCAGGGAACAGCGGCGCGCGATTCCGACGCTGGCGACTCATGGGAGCATCGAGTCGCGGGCAGCGCTTGAGCGCTTCGTGCTCGCCACGGGCGATGCCACCCTGCGCGAGCGCGCGCAAGAAGCGATCCGGGTGATCAATGTCCGGTTGAGCGCTTCCCCCACAATCTCCACCACTCCGATGGCGGCACCGAGCCCGGTGTCCACGCCAGCGGCCCCACAGCGGCAGCCGTTGGTCGCGCAGCCAACGCCAGTTGTTCCGACGCCGGCACCGAGCGCACCTCCCGACGCCCCAGCGACCCGGCCGGCAGCCGTGCGGGCCCCAGCCGTTGAGCGGGTGCCGGTCCCGGCGGCCACAGCGACCACTGCGTCGCTGCCGATGACCACATCCACGACGCTGCCGCCGACTACGAGCACCAGCAGCACCACGAGCAGCACGGTTTCGACGACGAGCTCAACCAGCACGACCTCGACGACCATCCCGTCGTCCACCACGACGACGCTGCCTCAGGCGACGATTCCCACGCTGCCATTCGGACCCGCGGTGGAAGAGCCGCTGAGCCCGCTGTCTGCGACCGGCGGCCCGGTGCTGATGACCGCCACGCAACTACCGGAGGGCGGACGGCGGATAGCTGTGGCTGTTGGCCCAACGGCGCAGGAACGGGGGCAGATCGAGCGCATCGTCTTCGACTATGTGGGCACGCCTGAGGCAAGGGTGCAGCTCGGTCAACGGATCTATGACGGTGCCGCCGTCCGCTCCGTGGTAACACCAACGATGCAGCCCGTCAGCCAGCCAGCGCTTGGGCGGTTTGTGACCGCCATGGAGCGCATCGTTGAGGACGACAAGTCCAACCCCACGCTCCAGGCCGCGCTGCAGGACCTTTACGATGTCCGCGCAGGAGTGAAGCCGTACACCGTGCTGCCCGGCGACAGAACGATCGCCTACCCCTCGGTGGCGTTCCTTGAGCAGCAACCGGGGCTCGATCCCTCGACTCGGGACACGCCTGCGGGGCTTCACTGGCTGCTGGTATGGGCTATGTCGCTCGTAACGGGACCGCTTGCGCCGGCGCTTGAGCAGATGATGCGCATCACGGCGCTACGGCGGATGGCCAGCGAGCGGATGCGGACAGGCCGCGGCCAGCCGGCAGCCGGTGCAGGCTCGGGCGATGGAGGCGAGGGTGGCGGCAGAGGATTCGGCGGACCTGGCCCCGGAGGCGCTGGCGGCATCGGCGGACGTGGCGGACGGCCACCGGAGCCGCCGATCATCGAGCGGCGGCCACCTCCGCAGCCGGTTCTCGAGCGCCGCAGCCTCTGGGAGCGCGTTCGTGACACGTTCAACCGAATTTCGGAGACGTTGGCGAATCTGGCGCGCAGCGAGCAGGGACTGCTCGCGCGGCTCCTCAACGCGCTCTCTGTCATCGTTCGCGGCGTGAGCGCGGTGTTGGATGTCCTCTTGAAGACGCGCGTCGGTCTTGTCGTCGTTGCCGTGGCGATCGTCGCGCTGCTGCCGGCCATCGCCAACGCTGGGGTGGGAATCCCGCTCGCGGCGGCTGGGGGTGCGTTAGTGAAACTTGGCGCAGGGGCGTTGAGCGCGATGGGCGCGGCCCGGCTGGCGCGGCGTCTCCGGAGTAGCGGAGAGGGCGTTGCCGTGGAGGGCGAAGAGGAAGAGGGGGGAGCGATTGGCGAAGAGGAGACAGTTGGAGAGCCGGTACCGGCTGAAGCGCCGGTAGTGGAGATGCCACCAACGGTAGAAGCTCCGTCAGCCGTCTCCGCTGAGGCCAAGCCGACGCCGGAAGAGTTGAAGCGGCAGGCCGAAGAGCGGGCGCGTCAAGCCAAGGAGCGGGAGGTAGAGGCGAAGGCCAAGGCTGAGGCCGCCCGCAAGCAGGCAATCGAGCGAGAGCGCGCGATGCGCACCAACACCATGGGCCAGCGCGTGCGCGCCCGGATGGCCCAGGCCGCGCGTGCCGCCGCTACCGCGATGGCCGATCTGGTGCAGAAGAAGCTCTTCCCGCAAGCGGTGAAGGCCATCCAGGACGCGCGGGCGCGCATCCGCGAGGCCGCCGACCGGATCGATGGGGAGTTCCGCGACGCGCAGGGCCGCCCGACCGCTCACGTGAACACCGTACTGGCGGAGTTGACCGCTCGCATGCGCGCGGCCGTTGACGTCACGGAGAAGCTCGCCTTGGCCCTCGTGGGCGCGCGGCACAAGGCGTTCGCTGAGGAGGCCGGCCGGCCGGTTGATCCCACCCTCAACCGCGCCTTTCTGTCGGAAGTGCGCCAGGCGTTGGAGCTTGGCCACGTCGTGCAGCATCGCGACGACCCGTTCTCGCAGGACCTCCTCACGCGCCAGGCCTACCTGGAACAATTGATGCTGGAGCAGACCGGCTTCGAGCCGGTGGAATTCGAGAAGCGCATGGCGACGCAGCGGCTGATGATCCTCGGGTTGCTGCGCGGCATGGCGGTCATTCTGCGCACCGCGGGTGGGAAGACGTTCGGGTTGCTGGGCACAGCGTTCCACCTGCGGCTGCAGAAAGGCGAGCAGGCCCGCATCGAAATCCGCGTGGAGAGCGACGAAGCAGTTGAGAAGATCGTCAACGGCAAGCCGGAAGACATCCGGGCGAAGGTGTCCTACCGGCAGTTCTTCGAGGCGCTCGGCTACGAGCTGGCCGACGGCGATGCGCTGCGCGATGAACGGCTGCACGGCAAAGACGGCGGCGCGGCCCTGAGCGGCGCGATCAACAACCCCAACACGGTGGTCATCTTCAGCCGGCAGGCGCGCGCGTTCCTCGAAGACGAGATCCAGGAGCCGGACGCTGCCGAGCTGCGCGAAGCCCTGCGATCCGTGAACGTAATCCTCATTGATGAAATTCACGCCTTCGCCCTGAGCACGGAGACCTTCATCATCGGCCGCGGGGATAAGTACGTGGACCGCGCGGCGGTGGAGCCGAGAATCCGCCAGATTCTGGACACGCTCCGCAACAAGTTCCGCAAGACGACGAAAGAGGCGCTGCAGCGGGAGCTTGATGAGCCAGGCCGCAAGCATGAGCCGGCCTACACCTTTGACGAGGAGGACAGCCGGCAGCCGTACTTGAACCGGGAAGCCGAAGAGGCCCTGCTCAAGGCCGGTTTCTCCCAGGCCGAGATCGGCTCAGCGCTGGATGGGCTGGTAGCGGTGCTCAACGACCGCTACGCGCCGGGCTATGGCGACGTCACCGACGTTCTGCGCCAGGCCATCCGCGGCCTTTCGCAGCAAGCCGCCCAGAAGATCAACGGCGCGCTGAAGCGCCACCTCGCCCGCGGCCTCAAGAACGGGCGGCCCCGCCCGATGACCGAAGGGGAGCTGGCGGCCCTGCTCGCCGAGCACGGCGTCATCGTGGTGGAAGCGAGCGCCGCCCCGGGCCAGCGGCTCATGGAGCTCAGCCGCGAGGAGTTCGCGCAATTACACCAGAAGCTCGCCGACAGCATCCGCCCGGTGCCGGCCCACGAGGGCAAGGAGAGCAGCCGCAGCGTCTTCAGCGATGGCAACTTCTCGATGGCGCTGGCGATCCTGCTCAACGAGCGCTACGGCGAGTTCATCAACCTCGACAAGATCAAGGTCAACGATACGACGATGCAGGCGGTGCTGCGCCAGACAATCAGCCTCAACCCCGAGGCGCACCTGGCCGGTGCTTCAGGGACCATCGGCGTCGCCGCCGCGCGGATCATCGAAGCCATGCTCGGCATTCCGGTCATCGAAGTGGAAGCTTCGCGGCTGACACTGGGCGAGTTCGACGTCATCTTCGACGGCCGTGAAGCCGTGGGCGAAGCGATTGCACAAGGCGCGCGGGAGGCGGCGCTGGGCCGCGGCGGGAAGATCGTGCGGAAATTCCTCGTGCGGGTGGCGCGCACCGACATGCGCCAGCGGGCGCGGGACATCCTGACTTCGCTGAAGCACGGGCGCGGTCTGCTCGTCTACATGGCGGTGGAGGACGTGGAGGCATTCAAGGAGGCCTTGCGCGAGCTGATCCTCTCCGAATGGAAGGAGGAGTTCCGCGCCATTGCCAGCAGGATGGGCATGGAGGATTCGGTCCCGCTGGAACAGGCGCTGGACCGGCTGCTGGACGAAATCACCACCCAGAGCACCGATGACAACGACATCGCCGCGCGCGCCGGCACCGTGCGGGACGACAGCGGGCACGTGACGCGGCACGGGCGGCTGGTCGTCGTGAATGTCGCCGGGTTGCTGGGGTTGGACTACCAGGGGGAAATTGACGAGCACGTGTTCGTGGATCAGCGGCTCTACAAGACCCGCGCGATCCAGGCCATCGGCCGTGTCGCACGTGGGGCGGCCGACCACGCGAACATCTTCCTCTATATGGACGCCGCCAGGCTTGAGCGGGCGTTGGAGCTCATCCGCGAGAAGTACTTCGATGCGCTCTATGAGATCTTCCGCAAGACTGACGCCGAGGCCGCCGAGCTGCTGCTGGCACTCAAGGACGGCTTTGGCATGCGGTCCATCGTGAAAGTCCTGGAGGCCCTAGAGGCGGCTGGCTTCCACACCGCCGGGGTGCTGCTGGAGGCCTACCGGCGCGGCGGCGAAGAAGACCTGCGCCAGGCGCTGACCAAAGAGGCGGTTGAGGCGCTGGCGGCCGAGGGGGTCAGCGAAGACGTCCTGAAGCGGCTGGTGGACGAGGAGATCTTCCGCAACGAGGTGCAGCTCTACTTCGAGTACCTCGAGGTGCGCGAGGGCTCGGCCAGCGTCCGGCAGAAGCTCTTTGAGGCGGTGCATGGCTGGCTGCTCGATACGCTCCAGGACTGGCGCCGCAGCGCCGGTGGCGAGGCGACGGAGCTGGGTAGTCTGATCCAGCAAGCGCTGGAGATGGTCTTCAACGAGCGGGGCGAAGGGCGCAACCTGCTCATCAGCCAGGAGCTGCACGACGGCGATCAGATCTTCGCTGAGATCGTCAAGCACAAGCTGGCGCAGGCCGAGCACGTCTTCAAGTTCCTCGAAGCGGCACTGGCCGAGCACGAGGGCCGCGCCGAGGCCGATGCGTTGCGCCAGAAGGTGAAGGATGCCCTCGCCGAGGTCACCGCTGTGAAGGAAGACGGCTATCGCAAGGTGAAGGCCGATGCGTCCAAGTCGTGGAAGACCGCGAAGAGCCTGCACGATGTGATCGCCGTCGGCAAGACGCTCGTTGAGCTGCTGCTGCCCGGGGAGCACGCGGCGAGCGAGGAGGAGCAGATTCGCGAGATCATGGAGCGGTTCGAAGACCGCGAGCGCTCACCGCCGGAGACCGAGCAGCAGTTTACCGAGCAGTACCTCGCCAACGCCGAGCCGGCGGCAACAGGATCGCTCACCACGTGGATGCGCGCCAAGGGCTATGTCGGCGCGGTGACCGGCCGGCTCACCAAGCAGGGCAAAGCCTTCCTGGGGGCGGTCAAGGCCTTGCACGAAGCGCTGGCCGATCCCGTCGCCCGCCAAGCCATCCGTTTCTTCGGGACCCTCCCTGACGACAAACAGCCTGAGCTCTGGCAGATCGTTGCGCTGCTCCAGCAGCTTACCGACCGCGGCTTCCTGACCTCCTCGAGCGCGCAGCAGCGCGTGGATCAGTTGCTCAATATCGGTGCGGTCATCGCCGCGCTGAAGCCCTCCGCGGCGCCAACGGACGAGCAGATCCTCGAGTGGCTCGCGTCGGATCGAGATCGGCTGGAGGATGCACTGGCGAAGTACGCCCAGTCCGTGCTTGGGGCCACTCCTGAGCCGGCGCGCCGCGCGCTGGAGCGCCTCGTCGGGCGGCGGCTGGCGCTGCGGCAGCGGGCGAAGACGCGCGAGGAGCGCGCACGCGACGTAGCCTACCGCTTCAGGGCGCTTCAGCTCGTCAGAGGAGGAGCCGAGCCGCCGCCAGCCTTCAAGGACCGGATCCAGGCGGCCCTCCAGATGGCGCTTGCGCGGGTCTGGCTTGGAGTGCGAGTCGGCTGGCCCTGGATGCACAGCCTGCGCTACGGCATCCTGCAGCTGCGGCTCAAGAAGCATGAGCAGGCGACGGTCGAGCGGCTCGGCGCGCTCGCCGATGCGCTGGTGCGTGTGGGCGGCGGTGATGAGCCGCGCGAAGTGGTGATCGCGCTGGTGGCGCCGCTGGGCGGCCGTCTCAGCGCCAAGCAGCTCACGCAGGTGCGCGAGGCGCTCCTCTCACGGGCCGCCGACGCCAAGGAGATCGCCGGGCTCACCATTGCCGAAGTGCTCACTCGCCGCGAGCGCTACGACGGGGCGCGCAAGAACCTGCTGGAGGCCCGAGCGCTGACCGAAGAGCAACTGGCCGCTGACGAGGCCGCCGCCCGCCTGGTCCACCGCGCGGCCATGGAGATCGTCCGCCGCCACGAGCAGCAGGCGGCCAAGCGCGAGCAGCGGAAACAGCAAAATGCTGTGGCATCCCAGTTGCCGTCCCGGCTGCAATGGCTCTTTAGCGAAGGCCCGGAAGCATTCACCCGCCCATTTTCCTCGCTGCGCCTGAAGGTGACCGGCGCGACGTTTCTCATTTCCTGGCTTTTTCACGGCGCAAAAGCCGCATCGTTCTTCCAGGATAGCTGGCTCTTCACGATCCCGCAGGCGCTGCGCGACCTGATCGGTCCTGGCTACTATCTCGTCAAGCAAGGCGTGAAGAGCGGCTTCATCTTGGTCGCAACCGGCGTGGCGGTGATCGCCTTCGCCCTCTTCTCGCCGCTCATCTTGGCCGGCGTGGTCAGCAATCCGTTTGCCTGGGCCGCGGCCGCGCTGCTGGCCAAGCTGGGCCTCTCAAGCTCATTGCTGATCACGGTGGTGACCGTGCTGCTGCCGAAGGTGCTGCTGCAAGCGGTTGTCTCCATCAGCCACGCCTTCAAGAGCCTGGCCATGACACAGCGCGGCCAGACGCGCGTCGCTCTGGATGGCTTGAAAGATCGCTACCTTGAGTTGCTGACCGGCTCGCCGCAGAAAGGTCTCTACCAGGGGCTGCTCGAGATCCTGGGCCGCGAGGAAGACCTGTCAGCCATCCTGGCCGACCCGAGACGGCGCGAAGAGCTGCGGCGCTTCATCGAGGAGCAGGCGGCGTTCATGGAGTTCCTGCCGCGGCTGACTGAGGCCCGGCTGAAGGTCGAAGCCGCCGAAGCGACACTGGAGCGCATCCAGAAGGGCGGCGCGTCGTACGAGGAGCAGGCGGCGAGTGAGCGCGCCCGGCTGGCCGAAGAGCTGAAGAAGATCGAGGAATCGCTTCTGAAAGTGAGGGAGCGCGACCGGGACAGCCTGAGGCAGCAGCGCGAGGCGCTGGTGCAGCAGCAGCAGATGGGCGAGCAGTTCTCCGGCATGATGCGAGCGGCGCAGCAGAAGCGCGTCGAAGAGACTGAAAAGCACCTGGCCGAAGCGAAAGCCGCCCTTGAAGCCGTTGAACACGAGCAGCGCGAAGCGCTTTCCGGCGCGCCGGCCACGCCATCGCCTGCGGCCGCCGCTCCGGCGCCTGCACCGAAACCGGCACCTGGATGGCGGGCGGCGCTGGATTACTTTGAAGCGCCGCAGCGCGCGCCGGCAAAGGCCGCTCTGTTCGTCGGCGGAGCACTCGCCGCGTATCTCATCGGCGGCGTGGCGTCGGTGGCCGCGCTCATCCTGACCGTGATGGCGCTCAACCCCCACGAAGTCGCCCACGCCCGCAAGGCGGCGCAGTATGGCGACGTCACCTCGGCGCACCGGACCGGATGGCTCGCCTTCCTCAACCCCATGTCGCACGTCCACACTCTCTACACCTTGGTGCCGCTTGCTGTCAGCGCCACGATGGGCACGGCCGGCGCGGTGTTTCTGATGCTCTGGTCGGCGATCGGGTTGTGGCTGGGCCGCTCAGGCCTCAGCATTCCGCTGCCAGGCGGCAAACCGGTGGAGGTGGGCGAGCGCGTGAAGCGCCGGCCGCAGGCGATGCTGGATGTCACCGCTGCCGGGCCGCTCATGAACCTGCGCTTGGCCGCGCTCTCGGCCGCAGCGCTCTTCGTCGCGTCGTGGCTGGGCGCTCCAGTCTCCTCCTTCCCGCTTGATGCCTCAGCGCCGATCACCGTCACGTCGCTCCTGCTGCACTACATGAGCAGCAACATCATGCTGGCACTCTTCAACCTGATGCCGATCGGCCAGTTGGACGGCGCCAAGATCTTGAAGGCGGCCCGGGCGCTGCGGGCCGGGCAGGGGCCGATGGTCTTTGGGTGGCGCGGAATGTTCTTGGATGTGCGCCGCTCCACACTGCACATGGCAACGGGCCTGGCCGTCGTCGCGCTGCTCTTCGGCGCGCACCTCATCATTCCGGCGTGGGCCGCTGGTCTCGTGCAGAGCCAGCAGATGTTCGTGGCGCTTGGCGCGCTGGGCCTGGCCGGCCTTGTCCGAGGAGGCGAAGCGTTCTCCAAGGAAATCGGCGAGCGCATGGACCGGGAACTGCTGACCACGAAGACCGAGTCTCAGCTTGAGGACGTCCGAGATGCACTCTTCGGCCGGATTGCCGATGCCATCGGCCTGAGTCCGAGGGAGAAACAGCAGCTTCGGGAGCGCGGCCAGCCGGACGCCTACCTCCTTGAGCGCATCGCCGCAGCCGAGGCGCTCACCCAAGACGAGCGGCTGCGCCTCAACATGCTGGTCCACCGGGTCGAGGACGACTATCAAGAGACCTTACAGGAGCGCCGGCAGAAAACGCTCGGCCTTTCCTTGCATTACCAAAATGCCCTCGACCGCCTCTCAGATGCCTCCGCTGTGGATGATGCGGTGCTTCAGGTCGTGGTGCGGACAAACTTGAAGGTATTGGATCGAGAGGCCGAAGGGTTTCAACTCACCGACGAGTTGAAGGCGTTGAGCGACCAAGTCAGAGCGCGGCTCAGCGAAGTGGAGCGCGCCCGTGCCGCCACGTCGGCAACGCCTGTGCCAGCGCCCGTTCCAGCAGCTCCCGCAGAACGAGAGCCAGCAACTTTCTCAGCTTCAGCCGTAGCACCCGTGACGCCGGCTCCCGCCGCGGCCGCAGCCGTGCTGCCGGCAGCACCTGCGCCGTCGCCCGCTCCAGCGGCGCCGGCCGCCCCAGCCGCGCCGCCCATCGCTGCTGGATCAGATACCCCGCTTGAG
>CAYJWN010000028.1:0-17986 GCA_964373835.1 uncultured Planctomycetales bacterium | reverse complement strand
TGCGCGCCTCCAAGATCATGCAGGAGCGCGTGCTGAAGCACCCGAAGATCGAAGTCATCTGGAACACCATCGTGGAGGACGTGCTCGGCGACGATGTCGTGTCGGCCGTTCGCCTCAAGGACGTCAAGACCAACGCGGCGCGCGAGCTGGCCTGCGGCGGGCTGTTCTACGCCATCGGCTTCACGCCCAACACCGGCCTGTTCGCGGGCCAGCTTGAGCGCGACAAGGACGGCTACCTCATCACCACGCCCGATTCGACGCACACCTCGGTGGCCGGGGTCTTTGCGTGCGGGGATGTGCAGGATAAAAAGTACCGCCAGGCGGTGACGGCCGCCGGCAGCGGCTGCATGGCGGCCATGGACTGCGAGCGCTGGCTGGCCGGCGCCAGCGTCGAACACTGATAGCGCCGGCAGTCAATAGTCCACAGTCCGTAGCCAGCCCCTTTTGTCTATGGACTACGGACTATGGACTACGGACTAACGATGGTTCCTCTCCTAACAGTTGAGCGCGGCTTCATTGGCATGGGCGGGCTCGCCCTGTTGCTGCTGATCGAAAGCGTGCGGCCGTTCCGCAGACCCGTCGACTCGCGCTGGCGGCGCTACGTGATCAATTTCTTCATCGCCGGGTCAAACGCCTTGCTCCTCAGCGTCGTGCTGGGCGGGCTGATCGTCTCCGTCTACCATACGTACGAGCTGCACCGCATCGGGGTCTTGCACCGGCTGGGCATTGGCGGGTGGGGGAACGTCCTCGCGACGGTGCTTGTCCTTGACGGCGTGACGTACGTCTGGCACCGGGCCTACCACGGGGTGCCAGTCATGTGGCGGATGCATCGGGTGCACCACAGCGACCGGGATCTGGATGTGACGACCTCCGGACGCTTCCACCTGACCGAGATGGTCCTCTCCGCCATCTTCCGGCTGGGCATCATCGCCCTCGTAGGGGCGGATGTGGCCAGCGTGGTGATCTTCGAAATCATCTTCGGGCTCACCAATCAGCTCGAGCACTCAAACCTCAGGCTCCCTGAGCCGCTCGAGAGCTGGTGTCGGCTCATCTTCGTCACGCCCGATATGCACCGGATCCATCACCTCCAGAACCCGCGGGATACGAATTCGAACTACTCCACGATCTTCTCCTGGTGGGACCGGCTGTTCGGGACCTACCGCTTCGGTGTGGACCAACAGCGGGCGGTGATCGGGCTGCCGGACTATCCGCGCGCGGCGGATGTATCCTTCGGGCGCGTGTTGGCGATGCCGTTTGGCCCGCCCTGTGCAGCGATGAGATGAGGAGCCGTTCGATGAAACACCAGATTGGCCATGCGATCGCGGGCGTACTAGTCGCCTGGAGTGTGGGTTTGGGGGTTTGTGAGGCGGAGCCGGCGGTCGGACAGCCGGCGCCGGATTTTTCGCTAGTGGGACGGCTCTACGGGGCCAAGACCACGCCGCACATGTTTGTGATCAACCCGGAGGGAGTCCTGATCTACGCGGGGGCGATCGACAACCGGCCGTCCGCCGATCCGGCGGATGTCGCCGGCGCCACGAACTACGTGCACTTGGCGCTGGATGAAGCGATGGCGGGCAAGCCCGTGTCAACGCCGCAGAGCAAATCCTACGGCTGCTCCGTCAAATACTAGTCGAGATGCTTGTTGGCTCTGGGTTCAGGGCTCTGGGCTCGGGGTAGTTGCCCACAGCCCCGAACCCCCAGCCCCGTCAATTACTCGCCGCTGAAATGACGCCGCAGGCGATGCGGCCGCCGGCGTTGCCAGTCGGCTGACCAAAGTCATCCCGCTTTTCGTGCAGGACGATCGACCGTCCGGCCACCGCGTGCGGACCGTCGCGAAGCGTCAGGCCCGGGACTGTCAGGGTGAGCGTGCCGGTGCCGTCCGAGCCGACCTCGATGTTACCCAGGTCCCCTGCGTGCGCGCCGGTGAACCCCTCCTTGGGCAGAAATCCATGCTTGACCTTGTCGGGATTGAAGTGACCGCCAGCGGCGTTGCCGCCATCGCCGCAGTTGCCATGTTCATGGAAGTGCAGACCATGGAGACCCGGCGGGACATGGGCGACCTTGATGGTGACGTGCAAACCGTTTGAAGTCTGCACGAGTGTCGCGGTGCCAGAGATTTTGGAGTTGGGTTGCGTGCCTTTGAGGATCGTGGTTCCGTGTGCTCGCGGCACGCATCCTGAGACAAGACCCACGGCCACGAGCATCCCCAGCCCGTCAACATGTTTCATACGGACCTCCTTGTTGACCCCATTATCGCTCCGGCGCCATCGTGGCGCAAGTTGACAGGGATTTCTTCTACACGGACCATGTCGGCCTGACGTAGGCCACACAGTTCACGACAATTCAGGCCATTTCTGCTATGGTGCTGGCCATGAGGCGATCGAGGGGCGGGTGATACCAAGGATATGGGCGTGAAGGGATCGTTATGGGTGAAACTCGGCCTTTTTGCCCTGATCATCGCTGGTATCGGGTTCGGTCTGCGCGCCGCGGGGCTTGACCCCCGGCAACTCTCGCCAGATCGGGTGCGCGCCTTCGTGCTGTCGTTCGGCGTCTGGGCGCCGCTCAGCTATCTGGCCGCCTACGGCCAGCCCATCGTGCCGCTGCCGGCCAGCGTGATGACGATCGCGGGTGGGTTGGCGTTCGGACCGACATGGGGGACCGTGGCGGCATTGACCGGCGCCACGGTGCGCGCCTGCGGGCAGTTTGGCGTCGCGCGCCTCCTCGGTCGTGAGGCGGTGGCGAAGCTCCTGAAGGGTCCAGTCGCCACCCTCAATCACAAGATCGGCGAGAACAGTTTTAAAACCGTCCTGCTCATCAGGCTCATTCCTAATCTGCCGTTTGATGTCCAGAATTACGGGCTGGGATTTTCACGAGCGAAGTTCGCGCCGTATGTCCTGGCGACACTCCTCGGCATGGCACCCAGCGCGTTTGCCTATGTCTATCTCGGCTACTCGCTCACCAATCCCCAGCAGATCTGGAAGCTGGGGCTGGCGGTGCTGCTGATCGTCGGACTCATGGTGGCCGCCTCCGCGTGGAAGCGGCGGCAGGCGACCGCCGGAGGACAGGCCAAATGACATGGTACTATAGTTTTGCAAAATGGCCGCGATGACAAGCACCAAGCACCAAATCCCAAGCACCAGACAAGCACCAAGCTCCAAGCGCCAAGCACCAAACGTTTGGAATTTGGGATTTTGAATTTGGCGCTTGTTTGGAATTTGGGATTTGGAATTTGGGATTTGCAAAAGTCCAGATGGTAAAAAGGGGTCAGACGCTTTTCGCCCTCAAAGTGCCTGACCCCTTTTTTCCCGACTCTGCTCGGGACTCCGCCGCTACGCATCAGAACCTCTCGGCGCGGGCGGCTTCGTGGGCCGTGCCGATGCTCGCTGGCTGTGGAGCGGCATCCGGCCTTGCCTGGTGGAACATCCGTCTCCTCGGCGATGCCCGTGAGCGCCTCGCGTCGTTCTACGGGTGGTTCGCGCTCGCCTTCTGCTGTTATCTCGCCGCGCTGTGGCTCATCCGTCGGCTGCAGGCCGTCTCCCTGCGAGCCGCCGGCTCGCTGCTGGCCGTGGTGGCCATCGGCGCGGTTCTGTTTCGCGCGATCCTGTTGCCCACGACGCCGACGCTCTCCGATGACATCTACCGGTATCGATGGGATGGACGCCTCCAGCAGGCCGGCATCGACCCGTATCGCTATCCACCTGCTGCGCCCGAGCTGGCCGCGCTGCGCGATGCGCAGTGGCAGTCCATCAATTTCCCCCACCTGCGCACCGTCTACCCGCCGCTGACGCAACTGGCGTTTCGGGTCGGCGTCATCCTCGGTAACACGCTCACCGCTCAAAAGGTCGTGTTTGTTGGCGCTGAGCTGATCACGGTTGCCAGCATCCTCGTCATCTTATGGCGCCGGGGGCTCTCCCTGTTGTGGGTGGTGGCGTATGCGTGGCATCCGCTGGCCGTCCTTGAAATCGCCGGCTCCGGGCACAACGACGCCCTCGGTGTCGCATGCCTCTGGCTTGGGCTGCTCGCCTGGGAGCGTGGGCGGCATGGGCTGGCGGCTGTGGGGTGGGCGTCGGCGTTTCTGGCCAAGTACGCGACGGTCATCCTCCTGCCATGGTGGTGGTGCCGCCGGGTGGCCCGCCGGTGGCTTGCGCTGTTGTGTGTCCTTGCGGCGCTGCCGCTGGTCTGCTGTCCCACGGTTGTGAGCGCCTTGACACAGAGCCTTTCGACGATGACCGCGCGATTTGAATCCAACTCCTCGCTCTACATGGTCTTGGCTATTGTGGTGGGTCATCCTGGGATCGCGCGGGTGGTGGTGACTGGCGCGTGGGGGCTGTGGCTGCTCTGGTGGGCGCGTCGTGAGCCGGATCCGCTGCGCTACCTCTTCGGCGGATTGGGAGCGGCGGCGCTGCTCAGCCCGGCGGTGCATCCGTGGTATCTGGTCTGGCTCATCCCGTTTCTGTGTTTCTGGCGCGTCCCATCGGTGGTGGCGTTCACGGGGGTGGTGGTGCTGGCCTACACGGTGTGGCCGGGGTATCTTGCCGGCGGCGCGTGGGCCATGCCGGTGTGGGCGCACGTGGGTGAATACGCGGCTGTGGCGGTGGTGGGTCTGTGGAGCCTTCGACGATGGTGGTGGCGATCGTCATTCCGGCTCGCAACGAAGCCCTCGCTCTCCGTCAGGTCCTAGACGAGATCCCGCGCGCTGGGGTGCGCGAGATCCTCGTCGTGGACAACGGCTCGACGGATGAGACGGCTGGGATCGCCGTCCAGGGCGGGGCGCGGGTGGTGCGGGAGCCGATCCCAGGCTACGGCCGGGCGTGCCTGGCGGGCCTGGCGGCGCTGGATCCGCTCGTGGATACCGTCGTCTTCATGGACGCGGACCACTCGGATTATCCCGACGATCTGCCAGCACTTCTTGAGCCGCTCGCTACAGGGCGGGCGGAGTTGGTGATCGGCTCCCGCACGGCGCTGGCGCAGCCGGGCAGCCTGACACCGCAGCAGCGGTTCGGGAACTGGCTGGCGTGCGCGTTGATGCGGGCGCTATTTCGCGTGCGCTACACGGACCTCGGCCCCTTTCGGGCGATTCGCCGCGAGGCGCTTGAGCGTTTAGGGATGCGCGATCAAGCCTTCGGCTGGACCGTCGAGATGCAGGCGAAAGCCGCAATTCGCGGGCTGCGCGTCGTCGAAGTCCCCGTCCGCTACCGCCCGCGCATCGGCCGCTCCAAGATTTCCGGCACGATCAGTGGCACGCTCCGCGCCGGCGTCGCCATTATCTACACAATTCTGAGGGTTGCTTTGGATTCAGCCCACTGCTCTAGGCCGGAGGCTCTAGGCTCTAGGCAACGGCATCTGCCTACAGCCTCGAGCCTCGAGCCTTGAGCCCAGTTGCGTATGAGGCGCTTACTCGTCTTCCTCAAATACCCGACGCCGGGCCAGGTCAAGACGCGGCTGGCGGCCCACCTGGGCGATGAGGCGGCCGCGGAGATTTACCGCGCGTGCGCCGAGTTGACCCTGCTTCGGCTGAGAGCCTTCCAGAAAGAGATCGTCCTCTGCGTGGATCCTCCTGAGGCGATGGACGAGGCGCGCGAATGGCTCGGCTCGGCATGGACGCTGCGTCCGCAACACGGGCTCACCCTCGGTGAGCGGTTAAGTGAGGCGATGGGGGATGTCGTGAAGGATGGGGCGCAGCGCGTGATCGTGATCGGAACGGATTCGCCGTGGCTGAGCGCTCCGGAGATTGAGCAGGCGTTTGCCGCGCTCGAACGGACCGATGTCGTCATCGGCCCGACAGAAGACGGCGGCTACTACTTACTCGGCCTCGCGAAGCCTGTGCCGGAACTCTTCGAAGACATCCCATGGAGCACGTCCGGCGTCTATCAGCGGACGCTTGAGAAGGTTCGCGCGCTCGGCCTTCACGCGCACCCGCTTCGCCGCGGCTATGATGTGGACCGGTTGGAAGATCTCCACCGGTTCATCGCCGAAGAAACCGGAGGGGGCACGACTTCGACGCATGTGAAACTCATCGAGGTCCTCAGCCGCAAATGAATCCAAAAGCTGCGCCCTGAGCAGAGGAATGCCCAGCGTGTTGTTCGTCTGTGTCGCGAACTCCTGCCGCTCCCAGATGGCGGAGGCGGCGGCCAAAGCGCTCAAGAAGGAAGGGTGGGACGTTTGGAGCGCCGGCTCCAATCCCAGCGGCCGGGTGCATCCCATTGCTGTGCAAGTGATGGGTGAGTTGGGGGCCGACCTCTCCACCCATCACTCGAAGGGATTGGATGCAGTGCCCCAGCGGCAGTGGGATTACGTCGTGACCATGGGCTGCGGCGACGCCTGCCCCAACGTCAGCGCCACGCGCCGGATCGACTGGCAGATTCCGGATCCGGTCGGGCTGCCGCTTGAGGAAACCCGGAAGATCCGCGATCACATCGTCACGCTTGTCCGTGAGCTGCTCGCGAAGGCTTGACAGCCTGACAGAGGAGGAAGCGCTATGCGTCGATGGATTGGGGTCTTCGTGCTTGCAGGAACGCTGCTTGTCGGGCCCTCGGCGTGGACGGCGACGTATGCGATCGACAAGGACCATACCAGCGTTTCATTCAAGATCCGCCATCTCTTCAGCAAGGTCGAGGGGATGTTCAGAGACTTTGAAGGCACCATCGCGTATGACCCAGAACACCCCGAGCAGTTGCAAGCCACCGCGATGATCAAGGCTCCCAGCATCGACACGCGCGTCGAGCAGCGCGACAATCACCTCCGCTCCAAAGACTTCTTTGACGTTGAGCAGTACCCCACCATCACCTTCACAAGCACCAAGGTGACGGATGACACCCCCAACAGCGCCAAGCTGCAGGGCCTGTTGAGGATCCACGGCGTCGAGAAACCGGTGGTACTGGATGTGGAGATCCACGGTGTCGGCAAAGATCCGTGGGGCAACGTCCGCGCCGGCTTCACCGGCAAGACGAAGATCAACCGGAAGGACTTCGGGCTCACCTGGAACAAAACGCTGGAAACCGGGCAGCTCCTCGTGGGGGAAGAAGTCGAGATCACGCTCGAAGTGGAAGGGATTGCCCAGTAGCGCCTGCCAGCGGATGGGAAGCGCAGTATACGGCCTTGTCTTTCAGCCGTCGGTCTTCATCTGGCTCGGGAGGAGTCGACGGATCGACCGCCGACCCATTTCCGCTTGACGCCGCCCCGTCCTGAGGCGTAGCCTAATAGGGCTAAAAGCCCCCGGGTCTCCTCTACGCAACAGGTCGTTGTATTTCATGGACATGCCAGGCGATTCAATTATCGAAAAGCTTAGGGAACAGATGCTGCAATCTTTCGCTTTGTGTTCCTGGCATGTAATGTGCTCTCTATGGCTATAGAGTGTCTGTAAAACGAAACAATGAGGGGAGGTGACACGAACGCATGCTGGGGAATAGAAAGGGTGTGGCGATGATTGAGTACGCGTTGCTGGTGGCGTTGATTGCGGTCATCCTCGCTACAGCCATCAAGCCGGTACGCGAGCAAATTGAGACCGTGTTTGACAACGTTCGAATCGCGCTGGGCGGCGAGTAAACGAACAGGGGCGTAGATTTCCATCGGCAGGGCGGGGAGCTCCAGATGAAGCCGCGGTGTAGGGGCGGTATCATTGTCGAATTCGCCATCGTGCTTCCCCTGCTGTTGGCCTTGGCGTTTCTGGTCGGAGACGCCAGCGCCGCCTGGAGGCTGAAGAACGTTTTGCTGTCCGCCGCCCGTGAGGGCGCGCGCGTGGCCTCGACGACGCCGAATCTCCAGCGCGACGACGCCCGCGCGCTTGAGGTGGTGGAGGCCATCCTGGCGGGTTCTGGCGTGGATCCAGCCCGAGCGGCACCGTCGGTGCGGTTTGCCGCGCCCCTGAACGTGGGCGATCCGGTCACGGTGGAGGTCACCCAGACCTTTGAACCAACCGTTCCGGGACTGATGGCGGCATTTGGCAACGCCTTGCACGTGGCCTCTTCCTCAACCATGCGTTATGGAGTAGTGAGCGATGCTGCGGTTCCCTCAACAGGTCCAAGCGAGAGCGGCCCACCGAGGCAGCGCGATCCTCGAGTTCGCCCTCCTCCTCTCGCTCCTGATGATGCTCTTCATCGGGATCCTGGAGCTGGGCAGGGCGTGGTTCAGCTACAGTCTCCTGACTCACGCCGTCCGCGAGGCCGCACGCCGGGCCTCGATCAAACCGGCCCTGGCGCCGAATGACGCGGAAATCCTGAGTCGCATCGATGCGATCTTGCGGCAAGGGGGCCTGACACCGGCCGGGACGCCGCGCGTAACATTTACCACCCCGCTGCAAACGGGTCAGTTGCTTTCCGTGAGCGCCCAAGTCAACTTTTCGCCAGTCATCGGGATGATTTTTCCGAATGGAGGCCGCGCGGCCATTCCGCTGAAAGCGGAGGTGATCACACGCTATGAGATTTAACGGGGAGGCGCGGTAGCCGTGTCACGGCGCGGGATGGTCTTCATGTTGAGCGTGGCGGTCGCCTCGGGCCTGGTGGCCGCGGGCGGCATCTACCAGCGTCTCGTGGGCCGCGGGTCCTCGCTGGCGCGCTCGCCGGGCAGCGTCCCAATGGTGGTTGCGCGCACGACGCTTACGCGCGGGACGCTGTTGAGCGCCGATCACCTGGAGGTCGTGACGCTTCCTCGAGACACCGTGCCGGCCGGCACGGTGTCCGATCCGCGCGCGCTCTTCGGGCGCGTCGTCAAGGAGCAGATTCCGTACGGGTCGCCTGTGCTTGAAGCCTCCTTGGTTCCCGCCGCGCGCCGCTCCCTCGTGACCGCTTCGCTTGCGCCCGGCTATCGGGCGGTCGGCGTGTTCATCGATTCTCGGGGCGGCGTCCAGCAGGTGCTCCAGGCGGGCGATCGCGTCGATGTCGTCGTCACCATGGACGACGACGAAGGCGTCTCATCCTCCAAGATTCTGCTCCAGGACATCGAAGTCCTCCGGGTTCCGGACGGCTCGAACAGCGCAAGCCGTTCGGAGGGAATCCCCGTGACCTTGGCCGTGACCCCTCAGGATGCCGAGCGGCTCTCACTGGCCATGCACATCGGCACCATGCAACTCTTGGTCCGCAGCTACGCCGATGAGCAGGTGGCGTCGACCTCCGGGGTCACACGCGACACGCTGCTACCCGAGGCCGAACCCTCGGCGAGCTACCGGGTCGTGGAAGTGATTAAAGGCATGGACCGGACGCGGCAGCGGTTCCGAGAATGAAATGAGTGGAGAAGCGATGAGACTGGCACGGTTCTCAGGATGGGTGGTGGCGCCGGTCTGCGTCATTGCGGCCTGGCTGCTGCCGATCCAGCCGGCAACAGGCGCTATGCAGGAGCCGGTCGTCATTCAGGCGACGGCGGCCCTCCCGCCCGTGGAAGTCGCCGTGGGCCATTCGGCGGTGTTGCAGTTCGCGGAGCCGGTGGAACGCACCTCAGTCAATGACATCGCGATCGCCGATGTCGTGGTCGTCTCGCCCACGCAGCTGCTCGTGCACGGCAAGCAGGTCGGGTCCACGAGCCTTGTGGTGTGGGTCTCCGGCACGAGCCAGGTGATGACCGTGATGGTGGAGCAGGATCTTGACGGCTTGCGGCGGGCGCTGCGGCAGGTGTTGCCCAAGGAGCCGATTGAGGTACAGAGCGCCGCAGGCGTCGTCGTGCTCTCAGGCGAGGTGAGCTCCAAGGATGCGGCGGATGAGTCGCTCTCGGTGGCGCGCGCCCACACCGAAAAGGCGGTTAGCCTGCTGCGCATTCCCGCCAAGCAGGTGCTCATCGAAGTGCGGTTTGCCGAGGTGGATCGCTCGTTGGCAAAATCGTTGGGGGTAGACTACGTGGTGCAAGGTCCCGACTACACCCAGTCCGGCTTCCTTGCCGGCAATCTCAGCCCGCAGCTGCCCGCCACGCCCCGGTTCAGCCGCGTGGTAAACGGCAGAGACCTCCTGCTCTCTTCGACGGTCAGCCATCTGTTTGAATTGCGTCGAGGCACCGATATCAGCGTGGCGCTCAACGCCCTGGAAGAACAGGGGCTGATCCGCATTCTGGCTGAGCCGAATTTGCTCGCCATGAGCGGGGAGCATGCGAGCTTCTTGGCGGGAGGCGAGTTTCCCATTCCGGTCGTGCAGTCAGCCGCCACGGGCGGCGCCGCGAACAACGCCGTGACCATCGAGTTTAAGGAGTTCGGCATCCGATTGGACTTTGAACCGATTGTCACGAGCGATGAGGCGATCCGCATGCTGGTGGAGCCGGAGGTCAGCGTGCTGGATTTCGGGCCGGCGGCGGTGCGATTGGGCGGTTTTTCGATTCCCGGACTGGTCACGCGGCGCGCCAGCACGACCGTCCAGATGCGCTCCGGGGAAAGCCTCGTCATCGGCGGGCTGCTCTCCCAGATGGAGACCCGCACCGACCGCCGCCTGCCGTGGCTGGGGAGCGTGCCCGTGCTCGGGAAGCTGTTCAGCAGCGAAAAATTTAAGAACGAAGAGACCGAGCTGTTGGTTCTCGTGACGCCACGGCTCACTCAACCCACCACACTTCAAGCGCATGCGCCGGCGAGCGACGCCCAAGCGGTCCAGCAGGCGTTCGATGAGCAGCGCGCCACTCCGCCGTATGCGGACAGCCGCGGCGACGCTCTCCGCGGCGCCATTAAAGGCCCCCCACACCAAACGCTCCAGAGTCCGCAGGCTCCTGCCAAGCCCGAGGCGCCGGAGCAACCGGTCCCCCAGGCTTTCAAGACCCAGTCCCAGCGGGAAGCGGCCGCTCCCACGCGCGCCCAGCCGGCCGCGCTGGAACGTCAGAGCGGGAGAAACGTGAAAACCTTCCGGAACGATACGCTGCCTAATGGCAAACAACGGCACCACTCCGCGCTGGGTCCGCTGTCGCGCTAGAGCCCATCCCAGAATTTTAGGGCGGGGCTTCCCCTCCGGCGTCACCCGCGGTATTGAGGTTGGGATGGGCCAATCGCAGCGGGGCTCCGTGCTCATCACCGCGTCCGTGCTGGCCACGGCGCTGTTCGGGATCGCGGCGCTGGCGGTGGACGGCGCCTTTCTGACCGAGGTGCGCTCGGAGTTGCAGAACGCGGCGGATGCCGCCGTGATTGCCGCGGTTTCCGGCCTGGTCGTCGGACAAGCGGAGGGCCGGCAGCGCGCCCAACAGTACGCGGGCCTCAACCCCGTCCTCAGGCAGACCGTCAATATCGCGCAGCAGGATCTTGTCTTCGGCCACTGGGATCCGGACACCCGCCAGTTTTTCCAGACGACCACGGCCCCGAATAGCGCGCGCGTGGCTCTCAGGTTGACGGAGACCTCAAGCCCCGCGGCGCCCGGACTCTTTTTTGCGCCGGTCTTAGGTCAGCGTCGGGCGGACGTGGCGGCGACCGCCACCGCCTCGTTGGGCAACCGGAGCATCGTGCTGACGCTTGATCGCTCAGGGTCGATGAACGATGATGGCGCAAGCCCCGAACAGCCGCTCACTGACACCAAGGCAGCCGCCAAGAATTTTCTGGACCTGCTCCGCAACTTTCCGATCGAGGGCGATCAGGCAGGGCTGGTGTTCTACAACGATGTGGCCGCCCTGGAGCAGCCCCTCACGGAGGACTTCAATCAAGTGAAGGCCGCGATCGATCGGCCGAACGCGAGCGGGTTCACGAACATCGCTGCGGCGCTGTGCACCGCGCGCCGGGAGCTGCTCTCGGCGCGGGCTGAGCCGCGCGGATTGAAGGTGGCCGTGCTGTTGTCCGATGGACGGGCGAACACCCGCCGAGACCCGTCGAGCTGCCAGACGGTGGGCACACCTGGGCAGGATAGGCTGATCGAGCGAGATGCCAACAACCCCTCGGCCCGGCAGGCGCTTGAGGAAGGCCGTGAGATGGCGCGCAACGGAGTCATCCTCTATACGATCAGCCTCGGCAATGATACCAATCAAGCGTCCATGCGGAACATGGCCGAAGCCACCGGCGGCCAACACTTCTTCGCGCCCACCACCGATGATCTCGAAGAGGTGTTCAACCAGATCGCCGCCCGGATTCCTGTCGGGCTCGTTGAATAAGGCGGTTGATGAATCGTCACGTATCAGGGACCGCGAGGAGCAACAAATGGCCAGGTCGGACAATTCGATCACGCTGCAAGTGATCAGCCAAGACGAGGAGTTGGTTGGACGCCTGCTGGCGTTGGCTGCCGTCTGCGAACGGGAGGGCGGCCCGTCATGCCGGGTGAGCCGGCGCGGGCAACTGGAGGAGCAGGTCGATCCCTCCCCCCACCTCATCCTGATTGATCTCGACTCGATGACCGACCGGCTCCTGGAAGACGTTCGGCGGTTTCGGCAGCTCGGCGGGCGCAGCGCGATCGTTGTCACCTATCAGCAGCCGTCGGCTAAGCGGCTGCTCCATGCGATGCGGGCTGGGATCAGCGACTACCTCTCCACCGACCCCACCATGGAGGAGTTTACGGGGCTGTTGGCGCGCATCTCCGAGGCGACCGGACGGCCGGGAGCGCGAGCGCGCGGCCAGCTGATTAGTGTCTTCAGCTACAAGGGCGGGGTGGGCACCACGACCGTGGCGATTAATGTGGCGGCGTCGGTGGCAGCGCGGGTGCCCGGCGAGGTGGCGGTGGTCGATTTGGTGCTGCGGCGGGGAGACATCTCTGTGTTTCTGGATACGCCGACGACCTACACCATCGTCAACCTGGCCACGGAGCTCGACCGGACGGAACCCAGCTACCTGAAGAGCGTCTTGACCCGACATGCGACGGGGCTGTACGTGCTGCCGGCGCCGTATGCGCTGGACGAAGCCGAGCTCGTGACGCCGGTGCAGGTCAGCCGGTTGCTCAAGCGGCTGTGCGCGGCCTTCGATGCGGTGATCGTCGACGCCGGCAACGAGGTGCATGACACGAGCCTGGCGGCATTGGACGGCGCCGACCGCCTCCTCTTGGTGACGCTGCCCAATCTGCCGTCGATTCGGAACACCCGGCGCAGCCTGGAGCTGTTCGAGCGGCTGCATTATGATGCGTCAAAGCTCGTCGTCGTCGTCAACCGGCATAATGCCAGGGAACGGTTGGACCACAGCGCGATGGAGGAGGCGCTGGGCCGGCCGATTCACTGGAATATCCCCAACGACTATCTCACCGTGGTTCGCGCGATGAATCAGGGCACCGCCGTCCGGGCCATCCAGCCGCGGGGGGCGCTGGCCGCCAATTTCGATCGGCTGGTCGCCGCGCATGTGCTGTCCCAGACGAACGGAGCGCTGCGCCGTCCTCCACAGGGCCCTTCCCGTGGCCTCGGAGCGGTGCGGGCGCTCTTCGGAAGAGCCGCGCATGGGACTCCGTGATCGCCTGTCTCGTGCGCCGGTCGCCTTCGAACCGGCGGCAGAGCCGGCCCGGCGCCCCAGCCCCTACCAGCAGATCAAGCGCAGGATCCAGCAGCGATTGATCGAGCACATCAATTCCGGCCAGCTCGCGTTGATCGACTCGCCCGCCGCCAGAGCGCAGGTCCGCGAGCTCCTGGAGCAGCTGATCCAGGAGGATAATCCGCCGCTCAATCAGGAGGAGCGCCGGAAGCTCGTCGAGGATCTGGAGCATGAGACGTTCGGCCTGGGGCCGCTGGAGCCCTTCCTGCGCGATCCGGCCGTGGATGACATTCTGGTGAATCGCTGCGATGAGATCTACGTGGAACGCGCCGGCCGTCTCGAGCGCGTGCAGGCGGCGTTCCGGGATGATGCCCATCTCCTGCAGGTGATCGAGCGGATCGTCAGCCGGGCCGGCCGGCGGATCGACGAGTCCTCGCCGATGGTCGACGCCCGGTTGCCCGATGGCTCCCGCATCAATGCCATTATCCCCCCGCTTGCCGTGGACGGGCCCGCCCTTTCCATCCGCCGCGTGAAGGAACAGCCCTTGACGATGGACGATCTCTTGCGGTTCGGGTCGCTGAACCCCGCGACGGCGTCGCTGCTTGAAGCGGCGGTCAGGGCCAAGCGCAACATCCTGATTTCCGGCGGCTCAGGCTCGGGTAAAACGACGCTGCTCAACGTGCTGGTCGGCTACATCGGCGCCTCGGAACGCATCGTCTCGATCGAGGACACCGTCGAGCTGCGGCTTGCCGGGCTTCACGTGGTGCGCTTGGAGACTCGCCCGCCGAACATCGAAGGGAAGGGCGAGGTCACGCAGCGCGACCTCGTGCGCAATGCGCTGCGGATGCGCCCGGATCGCATCATCGTCGGCGAGGTGCGCGGGGCGGAGGCGCTGGACATGCTGCAGGCGATGAACACCGGGCACAAGGGCTCGCTTACGACGATCCACGCCAACAGCCCGCGGGACGCGCTGGCGCGCCTTGAGACGATGATCCTGCTGGCCGGAGTCAACCTGACGAGCGAAGCGATGCGGCGGCAGATCGGCTCCGCCATCCATCTGGTGGTCCAGCTCCATCGGTTTCCGGACGGCGTGCGCCGCATCGTCAGCATCTGTGAAGTCGCGGGGATCGACGAGCAGATCATCAAGCTGCAAGAGATCATAAAGTATCAGCCGCGTGCCGGTCCGACACCCGAGATCTCGCACGGGGAGTTTGTGACCACCGGCATTCTCCCCGCATTTCTCGAAGAGCTTAAACGAGCCGGCCTGCAAGCGCCTCCGCAGCTCGTCGCCTCCTTGGCCGCGTCGGATGCTGAGAGACTCTCCCATGTGGCAGGCCGCGGCACTCGCTAGCGCCGGAGGCGGCCTCACCGCGCTGGTGGTCTGGCAGCTCTTGAGGCGCCTCCAGCATCGCGCCTCCGCCCGCGCACTCTCCCGCCGCCTGCGCGCCGTCGCCGCTCAGCCCACGCCGGCTCCTTCGACCGTGGCGCCGTTCCCGCCGTATCGATCCATCACCGTGCCCGTCCTGGTGCGGCTCCTCAGCCCATGGTCGCTCAACCTGCGGCTCGCGCTGTGGCTTGAACAAGCCGGTTCCCCGATGAGCGCCAATGCCTGTGTCATGATCCAGCTCGTGTCTCTGTTGGGGGGCGGACTCATCGCCTTCTGGTTGCATCCGCCAGGGCTCATCGCCCTGGTCATCGTGCTGGCCGCCGGGTGCGCGCCGTATGCCGTGGTCGCCTCTCAGCGACAGCAACGCTTTCAGCGGCTCTCTGAACAGTTACCCGATGCCATTCGGCTGATCGTTTCCGCGCTGCGGGCGGGGCTCGGCCTTGAGTCGGGGCTGGATATCGTGGCCGCTGAGCTTCCTGATCCCATTCGGCTGGAATTCCGGAGGCTGCTGAACGAATCGCTGTTAGAGGCCGATGCGAGCGCGGCGTTTCGACGGCTCGCCAAGCGGGTGCCGATGGCGGACGTTCGTTTGTTTGCCGCCGCGGCGTGTCTCCATCGAGAGATCGGCGGCAACTTCGCCGTGTTGCTGGATCAGCTGGAGTCCACGGTGCGCGCGCGGTTTCAGCTGTTCCGAGAGCTGAAGACCCTGACCGCAGAGAGCCGTCTCACCGGATGGGTGCTGGGGGTGCTGCCGGTGCTCGTGGGGCTTGGCCTCCTCAGCCTCAATCCGGCGTATCTGCGGCCGCTGGTCGAGATACAGGTCGGTCAGACGTTGCTATGGGCTGCAGTCGGGCTGCAGCTCATAGGGTTCGCCGCCATCTGGTGGCTCATCCACCCGCGCATTCAATGAGCACAATGGACGCGATTGTCGCGAGCGTTGCCGCGTTCCTCTGCGTGTCGAGCGCGGTCTGTCTCATCTGGGCGTTGGCAGCCCAGCGGTTCCAGCCGACGCGACGCCGCCTCCTGGCGAGCGTGTCCCCCACGGGTGTGGCGGCGGCTGGCGGAGGATCGAGGCTCACCGCGACGCTCGGCCGCTGGGTTGAGGTTACGCTGAATGTCCTCCTGCGTCTGTTGCGCGTGAAGCCGCATGAGCGCGGTCCGGGGATAGTGACGGTACGCCACAAAGTTTTCTTGACCTGCCTGCTGGCCTCAACGGTGGCGGCGATCGCCCCGGCGGTGCTTCGCAGCCTCTCCGGCATGCCGGCTCCTGTGGCATGGATTGGGGCGGCGGGGCTTTCATGGGTAGCCATGCGGCTTGTGACGCGCTGGTGGATCCACTGGCACGTGCGGCGCCAGTTGGAGGCGATCAAGAACGGTTTGAGCGACGTGCTGGACCTCTGGGTGCTGTGTCTCGGTGCCGGCATGAGCTTCCAGTCCGCGCTCGTGCGCGTCGGGTCGGACGCGGACTTGACGCCTCCTGCCCTGCGCGAGCAGCTCCAGCTAACGCATCAAGAAATGCTGGCCGGCTGTCCGCGCGAAGAGGCGCTGCGGCATCTGGCGACGCGCTGCGGGGCTTCGACGGACATGAAGGCGCTGGTGTCCAATATCATTCAGTCGGAACGCCTGGGCAGCAGCCTGTCGCAGACGCTCCGGGTGTACGCGGACGCCCTGCGGTTTAAGCGGCACCAGGATACGAAAGAACTGATCCAGAAACTGCCGGTGAAGCTGGCGTTTCCCCTCGTCTTCTGCATCCTGCCTGCGTTGTTCGTGATCATCCTCGGGCCGTCGCTGTTGCGCATGTACAGCGCCCTCACCAGCCAGTAGAGGGCGCGGGTTACGGCATGCGCTCGCCGGATCGCTCGGCGGGCCCCACCGTGTACCGCTTTCGCTCGACAGCTTTCCTCTTGGAAATCTGAACGTCCGGCCGCACAAAGGTGTCAGACACTTTTTGGCCATTTAGTGCCTGACACCCTTTTCGAAGACCGATGAGCAGATCGGCTGGAAGAGTTACGCGGTCTACCTGGCGCCGGGATTGGCCGTCGTGTGCGGGCTGCTGTTGACCGCATGGGGTGGGCATCGCCCGGCGGCGCTGGCTGTTGCGCTGCTGTGCGCCGCCGTCGCCGGCTACGGGTGCTGGACGCTGCTGGCAACCGACACCCGCAAGGCGTACGCGGTGGCGATTGGCGGCGGACTGTGGTTGTCGCTGGCGGCCTATGCCGGGCTCTCGGCAACCGCGCTGTTGAGCTTGCGCGGACGGCCAGGAGTGTGTTACGCTGCGCAGGACGCGCAGAAGGGATCAGCATGAAGGGAGGGACCATGCGATCACGAGGGCACTGCGTCAGTTCCGGGCTGCTGGCGAGCGCACGCGCGCTGGCGGATGGCAGCGTCTTGGTGCGTGATGCCAGCGGCAAGCAGATGGCCTCGTACTCCGCCGATCAGGTCGAGCAGGTTCTAGGAGCTTCAGGACGCTAGAAAAGGTAAAAGGCAAAATGAAAAAGTCAAAATCACAAGGTAAAATTCAAACTTTTGACTTTTGACTTGTGGTTTTACCTTTTGCGTTTTTACTTTTGAGTTGAACTGTGACAAGCGCTCTATGAGCAACGCGCACGCTGTTTCGTTCTCCCCGCACGTCCCCGCACAGACCGCAACGGGCATCCCCAGCGGCAAGCTGGGGATGTGGGTGTTTCTCGCATCGGAAGTGATGTTCTTTACGGGGCTCATCGGCGCCTATATCGTCCTGCGCATGAGCCATCCGAGCTGGCCCGGCCATGAGGGGCACCTCAATGTGGCGATCGGGACCCTCAATACCCTCATCCTCATCTGCAGCAGCACCACCATTGTGCTGGCCCTGGCCGCCGCGCAGCAGCACGCCGTGCCGGCCGTGCGCACACGGCTCCTCGCCACGATCCTGCTGGGCTCGGCATTCCTCGTGATCAAGGGCTTCGAGTACGGCGCCAAGTTCACGCACCACATCCTGCCGAGCACCAACGTCTTCTGGTCCTGCTACTTCACGCTCACGGGCTTTCACGCGCTCCACGTGCTGGGCGGGATCATCTTCAACCTCTGTGTGCTCGCCTACACCGCCAAGGCCCGCTGGTGGGCATCCAGCGCTCGCCGGCTGGAGTTTGCGGGGCTCTACTGGCACTTCGTGGACATCGTGTGGATCTTCTTGTTTCCGCTGCTGTACCTGTTTTAACTCAAAAGGCAAAAGGAAAAAGTCAAAACCACAAGGCAAAAGTCAAAAGTACAAGTCAAAAGTCAAAATTTTGAAT
>CAYJWN010000027.1:0-18350 GCA_964373835.1 uncultured Planctomycetales bacterium | reverse complement strand
AGCGCCGGCGATCATCGCACCGCGATGAGCCTGGCCATCGCGGGCTTGGTGGCCCAGGGGGCCACCACCATCACAGGGGCGGAGTGCGTGGCCAAATCCTACCCGGAATTCTTTGCGGATGTGGCGCGCGTGGCCGGTTCCTCGACGGTAAAAACCGTTGACAAGCCCTGACCCCTCTGTTAGGATGGCCGCAACTTCCCGCACCCCTGAATGATCAAACGGCTCATCCAGCGCCTCGCGCGCATCCTCGAGACCCTGTGGAACTTTGTGCTGGGGCTGTCCTCCAAAGACATCGCCATTGACCTCGGCACGGCGAACAGCCTCGTGTTTGTCAAAGGGCGGGGGATCGTGCTGTGCGAGCCGTCGGTGGTGGCGGTGCAGCGCGGCTCCTCGCGCGTGCTGGCGGTGGGCGAAGAGGCCAAGCGGATGATCGGCCGCACCCCCGGGAACATCTCCGCCATCCGTCCCATGAAGGACGGGGTCATCGCCGATTTTGAGATCACCGAGGCGATGCTGCGCTACTTCATCAAGAAGGTCCAGCCGCGCAAGATCAACAAGCCGCTCGTCGTCGTGGCGATCCCCTCGGGCATCACCGAGGTGGAAAAACGCGCCGTCCGCGACTCGGCGCTGCGGGCCGGGGCCCGCGAGGTCTTCCTGGTGGAAGAGCCGAAAGCGGCCGCCATCGGGGTGGGGCTGCCCATCCATGAGCCGGGCGGCAACATGATCCTCGACATCGGCGGCGGGACGACCGAGATGGCGGTGATCTCGCTCGACGGGATCGTGGTATCGCGCTCGATCCGGATCGCCGGCGATGAGATGGACCATGCCCTCATCGAACACCTGCGCAAAGCCTACAACCTGATGATCGGCGAGCGCACCGCTGAAGAGATCAAGATCCGCATCGGATCGGCCTACCCGCTGGACGAAGAGCTGACAATGGAAGTCCGCGGCCGGGATCTCGTGGCGGGGTTGCCGAAAACGGTGACGATCACCTCAGAGGAGGTCCGCGAGGCGCTGTCCGAGCCGACCCGCGCGATTGTCGAGGCGGCCCGTCTCACCCTTGAGAAGACGCCGCCTGAGCTCTCCGCGGATTTAATCGACCGCGGCATCGTCCTCGCGGGTGGCGGTTCGCTGTTGCGGGGCATGGACAAGCTGCTGGCCGAAGAGACGGGGCTTCCGGTCCACATTGCGGAAAGCCCGATGACCGCGGTGGCCCTGGGGGTCGGCAAAGGGCTCGATAACATCCGCTACCTGCGCAGCCGGATCGCCCTTTCGTCCCAACAAGAGATCTGAGAGCGCTGATACGCGCTGATCTATACGCTGATTGGACGCCGATGATCGGCGTTGATCAGCGTCGGCATCAGCGTCGATCAGCGACAGAGCGATCGACCGTCCCTCATTCGTGCGACACCTCCGCGTTTCCCGCCCTCTGCTCATCGGTGCCGTGCTTGTGGGCGCCGTGCTGCTGTTTGACGCGTCGGTCAGGCGCGTCACCCTCCTCTTCGTTCGCCTGCCGTTCACCCTCCTGACGCATACCGTGGGCGTGCTGGTCACGCTGCCCCGCCTGCCCTCCTTGGTTCATGACAACGCCGCGCTTCAGGGAGCGCTGATCCAGCGTCAGTTCGAAGCCGCCCAACTGCGCGAAGCATTGCGCCAAGCGCAGGAGGCGCAGGCGCTGCTGAGCCGCGGGGTCATCCCCCCACCTGTCGGGGGATTGCCAGAGGCAATCCCGGCCCCTTCGGGGCCGGCCTTTGGCTTACCGACAGGTGGGGGGATCATCGCCAGCGTCATCGGCCGTTCCACGCTGCCGACCCAGCACACCGTCCTCTTAAATCGGGGTGAGCGCGACGGCCTGACGCTGGAGAGCGTGATCCTCGATGCCCACGGCGTCATCGGCCGCGTGGTGGAGCTGGGCGCCACGACGTGCCTGGTCCTTTTGCTCACGGATCCGGAGAGCCGGGTGGCAGGCCTGGTGGAACGCTCCCGCGAAACGGGCCTGCTCATCGGTCGGGGGCAGGGGACGAGTGAATTTGTGTACCTCGATGCGGAGGCGGATATTCAGGAGGGCGATCGGATCGTGACGGCCGGCTTAGGAGGCCCGTTTCCCAAGGGGCTGCTGCTGGGGACGGTCGCCAGGGTGTCGCGAGATGAGTTGTCAGGGACCGCGTGGGCGTTGGTGAAGCCCGCGGCGCAGCTTGGCCGCATCGAAGACGTCCTCTGCCTGCCCTCCGCCACTCGGTAGGAAAATGGTATCGATGAGAGGAGTGAATTAAATGCGACCTCGATTGTATCTTAACATGGTGGTCGCATTTACCCTGAGCGAAGTCGAAGGGTAACCCCTCGACTCGCTTTGCTCGCTCGGGGTAAATGGAACCGCCAGAATGTTAAGATGCAATGGCGGTTCCATTTAGAACAGCACTCATGGCACGGTTATTCGGTTGCATGGCGGCGCATGCCCTGCTTGCGAATGTTGTAGTTTCGCCGTGGTGGGTGCCCAATCTCACCGTGGCAGGGCTCGTGCTGGCGGTCGTCCGGACGCCCCCCAGGTGGTTTGCACTCTCCGCGCTGGCAGGACTGTTTGCGATCCTGTTCGCGGTCCGTTTTCAAGGGCCGATCTTCGTGAGCTATCTCATCCTCGGCTGGACCGTCAGGTCCATCAGCGCCCAATGGGATGCCAACGATTCCCGAGTGCTGTGCCTCTTGGTGGGAGCGGCCTGCCTGTTGATGACGCTCTATGCCGTCTGGCTTGACGGGTTCTGGTCGTGGTCTCTCGTGGGCTGGATCCTCGTGCACCTCATCGTGACACTTCTCATCGTCCCCGTGATTCGGTCCCTCGACTCGGCCGTTGGCCTCGCTCGGGACCGTAGTGAGCGAGCCACGCGAGTCGAACCACGGTCCCGCTGATGAGCCGGCGGTTGGTGCAATTCCAGATTGTCCTGCTGGCGGTCTTGGGCGTGTTGCTGGTGCGCCTCAGCCACCTCCAACTGGTTCGAGGATCGCACTACCGGCGATTGGCCGAGGACAACCGGCTGCGCGTCGTGCCGGAGCAGGCGCCCCGCGGGCTTATCGTGGACCGCCAAGGCCGCATCCTTGCCTCGAATCAGACCATCTTTCGCGTCGCGGTCATTCCCCAGGAGGTGGAGGATCTCCCCTCGCTGCTTGAGCGGGTGGGCACGCGCACCCGCCAGTCCGTTGAGGCGCTGCAGCGGGCCTACACGAGAGAACGGTGGCTCTCGTTTGTGCCGGCCACCGTGGTGGCCCTGGTCCCCAAAGAGACCGCGCTGCGTCTTGAGGAGGAGCGGTGGCAGTCGCCGGGCTTGCTCGTGAAGCCTGACACGGTGCGGCGCTATCCGTTGGGCCAGACGGCAGCGCAGCTGCTGGGCTACCTGAGCCAGCCGACCGCGGAAGAGCTGCCGCAGTTGAAATCCTACGGCGTTCGCCCCAAGCACCTCGTGGGTCGCGCAGGTCTTGAGCGGCTGTTGGATCACGATCTCCTTGGTCGTCCCGGCGGGCTGGTGGTGGAGGTGAACAACCGCGCCAGACAGATGCGGGAGATCGGTCGGCGCCGGCCCCAGCCGGGGGCCCGGGTCACGCTGACCATTGACGCGCAGCTGCAATCGCTGATTGAGCAGGCCTTCGGCGCGCAGCCTGGAGCGGCGGTCGTGCTGGATCCGGAAACGGGCGAGGTGCTGGCCATGGTGAGCATGCCCACCTTTACGCCGGAATCGTTCGCCCTCCTTGATGCCAGGGCGGTCCGCCGATTTCTCAACGATCCGGCCAGGCCCCTGGTGAACCGTGCCGCCGCCGAAAGCTACCAACCCGGCTCGATCATCAAACTGGTCACCGCCGCGGCTGCGCTGGAACACAACCTGATCACTCCGCAGACCACGATTACGTGCCCCGGTCGCCTCACGATCGGCGACCGGATGTTTCACTGCTGGAACCGGGACGGCCATGGTCCCATGACGCTCCCGGAAGCGCTCATGCAGTCCTGCAACGTCTATTTCATGCAGGTCAGTCGGTGGTTGGGCAGAGACCGCTTGCGGGCCGCGCTCGAGCAGGCGGGCTTGTCCAAAAAAACCGGATGGATCCTCGAGGAGCAGGCGGGGCATCTCCCAACGCGGCGCCTGACAGAAGGCGAGATCGCCCTGTTGGGGATCGGTCAGGGAGAAATTCTTGTCACCGTGCTCCAGGAGGCCGTCCTGGCCGGTGCGCTGGCGAATCGGGGCTGGCTGGTACAGCCATGGGTTGTCAGCGCCATTGGAGATCAGTCGGTAGGCGGGCAGATGACACGGCGGCGGCTTGGCTGGTCGGCGGACACCATCGAGGCGGTGCGCATCGGCATGCAGGAGGTCGTGCGCAATCCCGCCGGCACCGGTCACCGGGCCTTCACGCCGGGCGTCACGATGGCGGGAAAGACCGGCACCGCGCAGACGCACATTCCGGAACAGACGCACGGCTGGTTTGTAGGGTTCTGCCCGGTAGACCAGCCAACCGTGGCGCTGGCGGTGATGGCCGAGCACGGGGGCTCGGGCGGTGAGCTGCCCGCGGAGATCGCCCGAACAATATGCGAGTACGTGACGCGATGAAAGTCTCCTTGAATCCTGTGCGAGCATGGGATCGTGGGGTCCTGTTCGCCGGCGCGGCCTTGGTGGTGATCAGCGGGATCGCGATGGCCAGCGCCGCGGCGACGCTCAATCCTGCGATCGCGTACCGCCACTGGATCTGGAGCGTCGCCGGGATCCTGCTGTCGCTCGGCGTCGCACGCACGAACTACCTGCGGTGGATCGATGCGGCCGCCATCGCCTATGGGGTGAGCCTCGGCGCGCTCCTGTTGGTCGAGGTGGCCGGGGCGGTGCGTCTTGGCGCCGCCAGGTGGTTGTCGATCTTCGGATTCAGCGTGCAGCCCTCCGAGCTGGTGAAGCTGAGCACGGTGCTGCTGCTCGCCCGCTACTTCGCAAGCCAACCGGTCCCGCTTCCCACACGGGCGCTCGCGATCTCATTGCTCCTGGTGGCCGCGCCGGCGCTGCTGATCTTTCAGCAGCCGGATTTGGGCTCCGCCACCATTGTGGCGGCGATTTGGGCGGGGATGGCGGTGGTTGCCGGGGCTTCCCGCCGGGCGCTGGGGGTTCTCGGCGGGAGCCTCCTGGCGCTGTTGCCGGTGGCGTGGCATCTGTTGAAAGACTATCAGCGGGACCGGCTGCTGGTCTTCATCAACCCCCACGCCGACCCGTTGGGAGCGGGCTATACGATCATCCAGTCCATCATTGCGGTGGGATCAGGGCGGCTCTGGGGACGGGGCTGGTTTTCGGGGACGCAGAACCAGCTCAGCTTCCTGCCGGAACGCCACTCCGATTTCATCTTTTCTGTCATCGGGGAGGAATGGGGCTTTCTTGGCTGCGCCGCCGTGGTGGCGCTGTTCGGCACCCTCTTGCTTCGCGCGATGCAGCTGGCGCTGCGCACCTCGGAGCCTCACGGCCGCCTGCTCATCGCGGGGATCTGCTCCTGGCTCGCCTATCAGGCGTGCGTCAATATGGGGATGGTGATCGGGCTCCTGCCGGTCGTCGGGGTGCCGTTGCCGCTTGTCAGCTATGGGGGATCTTCGATGATCACCGTGTGGGTGGCGCTCGGGCTTTTGCAAAGCGTGTCCCGTCACGAGGCATGACAAGTGGCTGAGGGCAAAGTGGCTGAGTGGCAAAGGGCATTTGACACAAAGGCCACGAAGGATATTTTCTGAAAGTCGACTTGATGATGTTATGAACGGTGTGGTATAGTTGCATCGCTCCGTGTGAAAAGGGCAAACTTGCCGTAAGGCAAGGACGCAAAACCACGAATCCAAACCGGTACCAGGTACCGCATCAAGGATGCGGTACCTGGTACCGGACGGATAGTCAGGTTGCCGACGGGGAATGCCACAGACGGCCTTTTCATGGGACGTCTGTTTTTTTATCACTGATTACCGTGATTTCAAAAGCGATTACAGTGATAAAGCCGAAACCATCAGTTGACGCCTTATCACTGAAATCAGCCTTTCGGCTGTCATGTGAGTAGCGAATCACCGTAATCATACGAATAGGATTGGCCGCTTATATGGAACGACGCAACGACGCCGCTAATTGCCACGCCCACCGCGTGATCGCCTCGCTCAACCGCGAGCAGGTCGATTACATCGACAAGATCGGCAAAGACGCCCAGTTCTCGTCAGGCACCAAGCTCTCCAGAAATCAAATTCTCGCCGCCATGGTCAATGCCCTCAAGCGCCTGAGCCTCACCGGGGAAGGCGTGACCACCGCCGAGCAGTTTGAGCAGCGGATCGTGGACGCTATGATGCACAGGGCACGGGGAGCTCGGCGCCATGGCGAACGCTGACATGATTACAGTGATTGCGAAAAGCGATTACAGTGACAACCCCTTAACATCACCCAACGTTTTATGTTTTATCACTGAAATCAGCCTTTCGACTGTCATGTGAGTAGCGAATCACCGTAATCATCATATAGAGGAGGAAATGTGATGGCTGTTGCGACGAAACCGACCATGGAGTCATTGCTCCGCCTCGTGGTGGAGCAGGGGGCGACCGATCTCCACTTGAGCGCCAATTCCTCTCCCCACCTGCGGCTGGATGACCGGCTGGTGGCGACGGATCACGCGCCGCTCTCCGGGGATGATGTGAAGGAGCTGGCCTACAGCCTGCTCGCGCCGGATAAGGTGGAGCGGTTTGAGCGGTGGAAGGAGCTGGATTTCGCCTTTTCCGTTGAGGGGCTGGCCCGGTTTCGCGCCAACTATTTCATCCAGCAGGGCTACGTGGGGGTGGCCATCCGCATGCTGCCCTTCCGGATCATGAATTTCAACGAGCTGGGCCTGCCGGTGCAGGTCGTGACGGATCTGTGCCAGAAGCCGAAAGGGCTGGTGCTCATCACCGGCGCAACCGGCTCCGGCAAATCGACGACCCTCGCCGGGATGGTGGACTACCTGAACACCAACTACGACCACCACATCATCACCATTGAGGACCCGATCGAGTACCTCCATACCAGCAAGCGGTCGCTCATCGATCAGCGGGAGGTGGGCAGCGACACGCAGTCGTTCGCCCAAGGGCTCAAGCACGTCCTGCGTCAGGATCCCGATGTCATCCTCATCGGTGAGATGCGCGACCTGGAAACGATCGAGACCGCGTTGATCGTGGCGGAGACGGGCCACCTCGTCTTGGCCACGCTGCACACCTCCGACGCGGTCCAGACCGTCAACCGGATCGTGGATGTGTTTCCCTCCCACCAGCAGAATCAGGTGCGGGTGCAGCTCTCGCTCGAACTCCTGGGGGTCATCTCGCAGCAGCTGATCCCCAAAGCGAGCGGGCGCGGGCGGGTGCTGGCCGCGGAGGTGCTCATCGTCAACCACGCCGTGCGCTCCTTGATCCGCGAACAGAAGATCCACCAGTTGTACTCCGTGATCCAGACCGGCCAAAAAGAGGGCATGCGGACGATGAATCAGACGCTCTACGAGCTGTACGTCAACCGCGTCATCAGCCTGGAGGATGCCCTGGCGCGATCCGGGGATCCGGATGATTTGATGCGCCTGATGAATAGATGAGACAAGCAGGGATGATTACAGTGATTTCGAAAAGCGATTACAGTGATAACCTCTTGACATCACCCAACGTTTTATCACTGAAATCAGCCTTTCGGCTGTCACTTGAGTAGCGAATCACCGTAATCATATGGAGTGTTGATGTGATGGCTAAGCGAATCATCACAAAACGAATCGGCGAAGTGCTCCTGGATCGCGGGGTCATCACGCAGAAGGAGCTGGAGAAGGCGCTGGCGCATCAGAAGACGCACGGCGGCCTGATGGGCCAGATCCTCATTCAGTTGAACATCGTCACGGAGGAGGAGATCGCCCTCGCTCTCACCGCGCAGTACGGCTTCCCCTATCTGCCGCTGGACAATTATGAGATTGATAACGGCCTGACGGCGGTGATCCCCGAACAGATGGCGCGGCAGTATTGCCTGATCCCGATCGACCGCATCGGCAACGCCCTCACGCTGGCCATGGCGGACCCCTCGAATGTCCAGGCGATTGAAGATATCGAGATGATGACCAAGTGCGTGGTGCAGACGTTTGTGAGCACGCCCTCCGACATCACGAAAGCGATCGACAAGCACTACAAGTCGGCCAACAACCACCCGCCGGCAACAGGGAGGGAGCGGCCGTAGGCGCCATGGCCAGCTTCAAGGAGCGCGTCATCACATCGCTGCTGTCCCGCCAACTGCTCCGGGAGGACCAGATGGCGGAAGCGCTGGCCGTCCAAAAAGCGCAGGGCGGCAGCCTGCACAAAATCCTCATCGACCGCGGGCTCGTCACGGAGGAGGATCTCATGGCCGCGATCAGCCAGGGGCTGGGCATCCCGCCCATCAGCCTGGCGCGCCTGAAGCTGCCTCCGGAGCTCAAGGCCCTCATCCCCCGGGATCTGGCGGCCCAATACCAGGTGGTGCCGGTGTCCTGCATCGGCCAGACCTTGACCGTCGCGATGGCCGATCCACTGAACGTCTTCGCCCTTGACACGATCGGATCCATGACGGGTCTTTCGATCAATCCGCTGCTGGCGACCCGCAAGGACATCCGCGATGCCATCGATCAGTATTACGGGACCGGGGTGGAAGAAACGCTCCAGGAAATGGTCCGCAAGGCCGAATCGGCGTCCGTGGAGATTATCGCCACCGCGCGCGAGGAGGAGTCTGAGGCGGAGAAACTGCTCGGGCAGACGCAGGAGGCGCCCGTCGTGAAATTCACGGATCTGTTGCTGACCAAGGCGGTGCGCGTGCGGGCGTCGGATCTCTTCATCCAGCCGCAGGAGAAGAGCGTGCGCGTGCGCTTCCGCATTGACGGCATTCTCCAGGATAGCGAGTCGCCCCCCAAGCAGCTCCATGCGGCGATCGTCTCGCGAATCAAGATCATGTCCGAGCTGGACATCGCCGAGCGGCGCCTGCCGCAGGACGGCCACTTCAAGTTCCGTGTGGATGACCGCCTGGTCGACTTCCGCGTGTCGATTTTGCCCTCCGCGTTCGGCGGCAACGTGTGTCTGCGCGTCCTCGATAAGG
The DNA here is from genome assembly GCA_964373835.1 of uncultured Planctomycetales bacterium. Taxonomy (GTDB): domain Bacteria; phylum Omnitrophota; class Gorgyraeia; order Aquiviventales; family Aquiviventaceae; genus CAYJWN01. Next base: position 9,252 of record CAYJWN010000027.1, on the reverse strand, counting down.
GCCAGATGGCGCTCGACCTCGATGCCCTGGGGTTTGCCCCGCGGGACCTTGAGCAGCTCAAGGCCTGCGCCCGCCGGCCGCACGGGATGATCCTCTCCACGGGCCCGGCCGGCTCCGGGAAGACGACGACGCTGTACTGCCTGTTGAAATTAATCGACTCGCCGGACAAAAACATCATCACCGTTGAGGACCCGGTGGAATATCAGCTCGAGGGCATCAACCAGGTCAACGTGAAAGGCGACATCGGCCTCACGTTCGCCAAGGCGCTGCGTTCGATCCTGCGGCAGGATCCGGATATCATCATGGTGGGCGAGATCCGTGACGCCGAGACCGCGGACATGGCCATCAAGTCGGCGCTCACCGGCCACCTCGTGCTCAGCACGCTCCATACGAGCAGCGCCGCCGGCTGCGTCGTGCGGCTCGTCAACATGGGGATGGAGCCGTTCCTGCTCAACTCCTGTCTCATGGCGGCCGTCGGCCAGCGGCTGGTGCGGAAGGTCTGCCCGAGGTGCGCTGAATCCTACCGCCCGGCTCACGGCGTGGCCGCCAGGCTGGGCCTTGTGGACAAGCGCGGCGAGCCGCTTGAGCTGGTGCGCGGCACGGGGTGCCGCTCCTGCTTTCAGTCCGGCTATGCGGGCCGCGAGGTGATCGGGGAAACGTTGATGATGACTCCCGAGATTCGTGAGCTCATCCTCAAGCGGGCGCCGGAACGCGACATCGAAAACATGGCCCGCAAGCAGGGCATGAGCACCCTGCGGGAGCGGGGATTGGCCAAGGTGGCGCAGCACATCACCACTCTCGATGAAATCTTCCGGACGACGACCGGGGATGTCGTTGAAGCCTGATGGCGACGAAGACGAGCGCGAGCTTTAAGCAGCGCATCTGCGCGGTGCTGGTCTCCCAGGGGCTGGCGCCGAAGGACAAGGTGGAAAAGCTCCTGGCGAGCTCCTCGGCCAACGGCAAGCACTTTGCCCGTGTGCTGATTGACCAAGGCATCATCTCCGAGGCCAGCTTGACGGAGCTGTTGTCCAAGGAGCTCGGCCTGCCCATGATTTCGTTGTCGAAGTACCGGATCGACCCTGGGGTGGCCAAATTGATCCCGGAACGGCTGGCCCGGCAGTATCACCTCGTTGCCCTCAATAAGCGGGGCGATCAATTGGTGGTGGCCATGGCGGATCCGCTGAACATCTTTGCCATCGATGATCTCAAGGTGCTCACGCAGGGCTCCGTCGCCCCCGTGATCTGCTCGGAGAGCGAGATCAGCCTGGCGATCGAACAGATCTATAGCCAGACGCTGGGGGTCAGCCCCTCGTCAGCGGCCCGGGCCGAAGAGACGGACGACAAAAGCCTCGACACGGCGGTGGCGATCCTGCTCCATGAAACCGGTGACGAGGAAGCGCCGGTGGTGCGCGTCATCAATCTCATGGTGATCGAAGCGATGCGCCGCCGCGCCTCGGACATCCACCTGGAGCCCCTGCCGTCCTCCCTGCGCGTGCGCTACCGGATCGACGGCCGGCTCCTTGAGATGCACCGGCTGCCGAAAGCGGCCCAGAATCCCGTGTTGACGCGCCTCAAGATCATGTCGGGGCTTGACATCACCGAGTGGCGTCTGCCCCAGGACGGCCGCTTCAAAGTGCGCCTGGAAGACCGTGAAGTGGATTTCCGCGTCTCCATGCTGCCGCTCACGCACGGGGGCAAGGTCGTCCTGCGGCTCCTCGATAAGTCCAACCTCTCCATCGGGTTGGATCACCTAGGCTTTCTCCCGGAATCGATTGAGCAGTTCAAGGCGGCGGTGAAGCGCCCCTACGGCATGATCCTGGTGACCGGGCCCACCGGGTCGGGTAAGTCCACGACGCTCTACTCGGTGCTGAACCAGCTGAATCAGCCGGCCAAGAACCTGATCACCATTGAGGATCCCGTCGAGTATCAGGTGGAGGGCATCACCCAGATGCAGGTCAACGCGGAGATCGGCCTCACGTTCGCCAGCGGGCTGCGCGCCCTGCTCCGCCAGAGCCCCGATGTCGCGATGATTGGCGAGATCCGGGATTTTGAAACCGCCGATATCGCGATGAAGGCAAGCCTCACCGGCCAACTCGTGCTCTCGACCCTCCATACCAATGACGCCGCCTCCGCCGTGACGCGGCTGATTGATATGGGGGTGGAGCCGTTTCTTGTGGCCTCAAGCGTCAACCTGATCGAGGCCCAGCGGCTCGTCCGCAAGCTCTGCCCGAGATGCCGCGAGCCGTTTGAGCCGGACGACGCGCTCCTGAAGCAGCTGGAGCTCCAGCCGTCGAAGGGGGCCGCCTTTTTCAAAGCCGCCGGATGCCGCTTTTGCAGCCAGACCGGCTTTCGCGGCCGGATGGGGATCATCGAAGTGTTCCAGATCGATGAGCGGATTCGCGAGCTGATCGTCTCGCGGGCCCAGTCCTGGCAGATTAAGGAGCACGCCGTCAAGGAGCTGGGGATGACCCCCCTCCGCCAGGACGGCCTCAAGAAAGCCGAAATGGGCTTGACCACGCTTGAGGAAGTGGTCACCGTCACCTCGGAAGAATAAAAATAGGAATGATTACAGTGATTGAAAGGCATGATTACAATGATCAGGCGACATGATACCAGCGATTCATGCAATTCGAAGGGGCGACAGTTGGGTCGTTTCAGGTGGATTTGCTCGTCGATGAGTGTGTCGTGGTTGAGGTGAAAGCGGTGACCGGTATGATGCCTAAAGTCTTTGAAGCGCAGGTGGTCGCCTACTTAAAAGCTACGCAACTTCCAGTAGGGTTGTTGGTGAATTTCGGAAATGTGAGCTGCCAAGTACGCCGTCTAGGGCTCAAAAGGAGTTAGGCAGGCTTTATCACTGTAATCGCTTTTCGTAATCACTGTAATCACATGATGGAAATGAGGTGATACACATGCCGACGTTTGCCTATGTCGTCAAGGACAAGAGCGGGAAGACCCATAGCGGGACGCTTGAGACCGACTCCCGGAATGCGCTCATCGAACAGCTGTGGAAACAGGAGTTCGTCGTCCTCTCCATCGACGAGCGCTCCGAAGGCAAGGCGTCCATCCTGAGGGTCGGACAGCCCAGGGTGAGATCCGATCAGCTGGTCATCTTCTCCCGCCAGCTGGCGACGATGGTCGACAGCGGCATTCCCATCTCGCCGGCGCTCGATGTCCTGTCGGACCAAATGGAGGATCGCGGCTTCAAGCAGACGCTCAGGAAAATCCGGGATGACATCGAAGCCGGCGCCAGCCTCTCGGAGGCGATGGGCCGCCACCCCAAAGCCTTTTCGGAGTTTTTCGTCAACATGGTGCGGGCTGGCGAGTCCTCAGGACGCCTCGATGAAATCCTTGACCGGGTGGCGGCTTACTTGGAGAAGGTCAACACGCTCCAGAACAAGGTGCGGGCGAGCCTCTTCTATCCGGCGTTTGTGTCGGTCCTCGCGTTCGCGATCACCACGTTCCTGGTCGTGGTGATCGTGCCGAAGTTCAAGGAGATCTTCACGTCGCTGGGAGGCGATCTGCCGCTGCCGACGCGGCTGCTGTTGGGATTGAGCGAGTTCATGGGGAGGTATCTGGTGGTTGAAGTCATCGGCCTCATCGCGCTGGCGGCGCTCGGTCGGGCGTATATCCACACGCCGAACGGCCGCCTGTGGTTTGACAAGTTCACGCTCCAGGTGCCCGTGATCGGCAAGCTGCTCCAGAAAGTGGTCATCGCGCGCTTCTCACGCACCCTGTCGACGCTCGTCAAATCCGGCGTGCCGATCCTGAGCTCCCTGGAGATCGTGGCCAAGACCGCCGGGAACAAGGTCGTGGACCGGGCGGTGATGACGGCGCGCACCAGCATCAAGGAAGGGGAGAACATCGCCGATCCCTTGGCGCACAGCAAGGTGTTTCCGGTCATGGTCACGCGGATGATCGCGGTCGGCGAGAAGACCGGTGAGCTTGAGAAGATGCTCTCCAAGATCGCCGATTTCTATGAGAATGAAGTGGACGCCGCCGTGACCGCGCTCACGAGCCTGATCGAGCCGCTCGTGATCGCCGTGCTGGGGGTCGTGATCGGCGGCATCGTCATCGCGCTGTTTCTGCCGATCTTCAAGATCTCGACCCTGGTCGCCAAGTAAGGCGGGCGGGTCCTGTCAGGGTGCTTGTTCCGCGCACCGCTTGGCGCGCCCCGGCGCGGCGCGCCTGCGCTGCGCTCGGCCGGCTCGCTCGTCCAGCATTGACAACCACCTGGTGAGCGGCTATACTCTTGTGGAGAGATGATTAGGAGAGATATTTCGGAGGGATAAATCTTGATGTCTGTAGAGAAGGTTAACGTGACGCTGCCAAAGGAGACGCTGGACAAACTTCGGCGATTTGTGCCGGTGGGTGAGCGCAGCCATGTCATTGCTGAGGCGACCGCGCAGTACCTGGAAGGCTTGACGCAACAAGCCATTTTGCGCAAGGTGTCAGGCCTCTGGAGCGATCGAGTGAGACTACGCACGCAGGATGACGTGAACCGTACATTGAAGCGGCTGAGAGGCTCAACACAGCGCCGCTTGAAGCGGTTGGCTGGTCGTGGCTAAGTATCTCCTGGACTCCGATGTGTTGATCTGGCTGTTGCGCGGCCGTCCTGAGACCCTTCGGCGCCTCCAAGTCCTTGAGGGGCCGTTCGGCGTCAGCGTGGTGTCGCGGGCGGAGATTTGGGCCGGAGCGCGAGATGCTGAACATCGCCAGATCGAGGAGTTGTTCCTGAGTTTGACGAGCTATGCGGTCGATGGACCGGTTGCGGATCTCGCAGGCAGATATCTCAGACAGTACCGGCGCCGCGGCCAACCTCTGGAACTGGCCGATGCGCTGATCGCCGCGACAGCGGTCGCCCAGGGGCTGGCCTTGGTCACCTACAATGTGTCGCATTTTCCCATGCCCGATCTGAAGCTTGCTTGAGGAACTCCTTGGATGGAAACAAATCAGGCCTTGACGGAACCTGCGCCGTGTGGCATAGTTGTAGTGCCCATGTGAGTGACGCCCGATGGGCTTGATAATTGCTCAGCGATAAAGCTACACTCGCCGTGAGGCGGGGTCCCCGCCCTCCAGTTTGACTGAGGGGCGGGTCCGCCAAGTAGTTTGGCGGAGGAAAACTTCAGACCCTGTGGGAGCACAGCGAGGAGGCAGAGTAGTTAGAAGAGCCACGCCCATGCGGCTGTGGGGTGGGGGCTGTGGGCTCCGGGCAGTTGCCCAGAGCCCCGAACCCTGAGCCCAGAGCCAAGGTGGGAACGGAGCGTTCTAACTGTCTGACTCTTAGCCAACAGGGTGGCTGGGTTGCCGCTGGAGACAAGACGATTGCACACGCCATTGTCGAACTGCGGCAATGGCGTTTATTTTTTCCGCCACAGAGGCACAGAAATGGCGGATCGAGCCATGTGGTCGCGGTCATCGCGCTCTTGGCCGCGATCGCAATTCCGAACGTGTTGCGCGGCCGCACCACCGCGAATGAATCCGCAGCGATTGGAAATATCCGGGCGCTCGTTAGTTCGTTAGAAATGTTCCGCTCGGTCAACAACACTTACCCAGCGGACGACCTCTGGATCAGGATGTATGATGCCGCGACTAGCGTTTGTGGCGGTACGACACTTCCAAACCCAGATTTTGGGCCACCCTCGTTCTGTCTAGCTCTGACGGGGGGAGCGGCGGATCTCGTCCAAGGATTTATCTATGACTACGACAGTGTTGCAGCCGGAACATATACGCTCGTCGCATGGGCGGACCAGCTTGGAGTCACGGGTACCCGGTCGTTCTTTGCAAATGAGACTGGACTCATTCGTCACTGCACAATGACTGCGGCGACAAGCCGAGCGACAACGGCTTCGCCAACGATCGACGCGCCAGTGGCCAACTGTCCGTAACAGTCGATCGGCTGATCGTGGAAGCTTTGTACGTAAGAACGTAAGAATGAGACGGCTCGGTGGCCGGAGACCGCCGAGCCGTTCTCGTTAACCTAACATGAGCGGGAAAGGCTCAAGTTTGGCTCAAGGCTCAAGGCTCAAGGCTCAATCGAAGAACGCTCAAGGCTCAAGGCTCAAGGCTCAAGGCAGAGGCTTTTGCCTTCAGCCTTCAGCCTGCAGCCTGCAGCGCTTTTCGAAGGGTTTCACCCTGATCGAAGTCCTGCTCGGGGGCATGGTGCTGGCGGTGGCGATTTCGGCGATTCTGGGCGCGTTCCTCGGGCAGGTGACGCTGAATGAACACGCGCGCAACCTCTCGCTGGCCATCAACGACGCCAGCCGCGTCATCGAGCAGATCCGCCAGCAGAACAGCCCGTGCAACCCAGGACCGAACCCGTCATTGGCCGCCCCGGGCGGCGGCACAAACTGGGACGCATGGTTGACAGGCGCGGGGGGCGGCAAAAGCCTCCGGCCGGATCCGGCGAACAACGAATTGGTCGTTGTCACATGCCAGGACGCTGCGGGCGGCGCGCCGCCGTTGGCCTGCGATGGCACGGGAGCAACAAACCCAGTCCGCGTGACTGTGGCGGTTTGCTGGCGCCATCGTGGGAGGACGCTTGGCGAGTGTACGAGTGTCGGAGCGCTGGCGCCTAATGACGGGGGAAACGGGCCTAATAATCTTCCTGGCGTGGTCGAATCACCCGCGATGTTGACGACGCTGGTGACTTGCAGATGACGGTGAACGGAAAGGGCTCAAGTTTGGCTCAAGGCTCAAGGCTCAAGGCTCAATCGAAGAACGCTCAAGGCTCAAGGCTCAAGGCTCAAGGCAGAGGCTTTTGCCTTCAGCCTTCAGCCTTCAGCCTTCAGCGCTTTTCGAAGGGGTTTACCCTGATCGAAATGATGATGAGCGCGTCCATCATCGCCGTGGTCCTCACGGCCTTGATGGGAGCGCTCGTCGGTCGATCCTACCTGAACGCCCATGCGCGCAACCTCACCGCCGCGATGAACGATGCCACCCGCGTGATGGAGGCGATCCGACGGCAAAACAGCGGAGCGGCCAACTGCCCCTCAGGCATCCCCACGGCGAAGCCGGCGGGATTCAAGAGTTGGAACGACTGGCTCGATGCGCCGGCGCAGGGAAAGAGCGTCCGTCAGCCGAACCAGAATCAATTCGAACTCATTGCGGTGACGTGCCAGGATGACACCGGCGGTATGGACCCGACCAACTACTGCGGCGCTCAGGCGGTTGGCGCAAACCCGGCGCAGCCGGCGCAGGTTGGGACCGGCGAATGGCGTGACGCGAACGGCAGAGGAAGTCGGCTGGGTGTCAACACCACGTTCAATCCGATCCGGGTGACGGTTGCGGTCGGCTGGCATCAGCGAGGGCGTTCCGCCGGCGGTGAGTTTCTCTATACCCCGCCGACGACCACCACATCAAAGAAGGGGAGCACGACGACCAAGCCCGCCACGTTTGCGGTCGGGCCCGATGCCGACGGAGACGGCGCGATCGAGTCGCCCGCGATGTTGACGACGCTCGTGACTTGCCGATAGGACGTAGAGATGATTACAGTGATTACTAAAAGAGATTACAGTGATAGAGCCTTGCCATCAAGAAACGCTTTATCACTGAAATCAGCCTTTCGAGTGTCAACGAAGCAGCGAATCACTGTAATCCCCAACACAGGATTCACGCTGTTTGAGCTCATGGTGGTGTCCGTGGTGTTGCTCGTGCTCGCCGCCGGGTTCATGACGGCCTTCTTAGCCGGGCAGAGCGCGTATCTGTCGGCTGATGCGGACATCCAGGCGCAGGAACAGGGGCGCAAAGCGCTGGACAGGATGGTCCGGGAGCTGCGCGAGGCAAACCCAGTCAACGTGACAGTCACCGGCACGCAACAACTGGATTTTCAGATCGCGCTTGGTTATAATCTCACTAGCCCCCCGGGGTGCGCGGCTCCGCCTTATGCCAATAACGTCTGTTGGGGCGCGCGGGATCAGAATGGGACGCTTCAGCCAGGCTGGGGCGTTCGATACCGGGTGCAGGCAGTAGCCGGGAGAACACAACTCATTCGCGAAGTCGTCAATCCTGCTGGAGCCGCTGGAGCGCCACAGGAACAGTCGCAAGTCTTGGCCATTTTAATCAACGGAGCCCCTGTGGCCGTCGATCTCAATGATACCTCGTTTTCGGCGCCTTCTGGCACAGGGATAGTCACCATCACCCTTGAAGTGCAAAACCCCAGCAATCTCCTGCCCGGCGGCCTGCGCTCATTTGGCTCGGTGACCAGTCAGGTGCGGCTCAGGAATCCGTAGACGCATGCCGACCCCGTCCTTCGCGAACGCGCTGCAACCCGCCAGCCGGCTCTTCAAGCGTCTTGCCACGATTCGACCCAAAGAAGCCAAACTCACCGTCGGGCTCGATGTGGGCTCCGCCGCCGTCAAGGTCGTGGTGTTAGGCGCGCGGAAGGGATTGGGTGCGAGGCCCATTCTCGGTCAGCATGTGGTCTCCTTGGATGACGGCAAGAGCGCCGATCCCTCCGAGGCCATCAAGACGGCCATGGCGGCGCTCCCGGTGTCAAGCAAGTTGGTCAACCTGTCAGTCAGCGGTCAGTGGGTGATCATGCGCATCGTGGAAATGCCGAACATGAAGCCCGCCGAGATGAAGCAGGCGCTGCCGTTTGAGGCGCAGCGCTACCTGCCCTTTAGTCTCCAAGACGTGGTGATTGACGGGACGGTGCTGGGGCCGGCCGATGCCAATAAATCGTGGGTGCTGATCGTCGCCTGCAAGAAAGAATTGATCGAGCGGCGGATTGATTGGGTCAAGCGAGCGGGGTTTGAGCCGGCCCTCATTGATGTGGATGCGCTCGCCCTCGCCAACGGGTTCCTCGCCGCTCCGAATGGTCATGGGGCCGAGCAGACCCACGCGCTCATTGATGTCGGGGCGCAGCTGTCCAACCTCGTCATCTTCAAAGGCGAGGCGCCGTATCTGGTGCGCGACATCCCGTGGGGCGGGGAGAAGCTCATGCGCAGTGTGGCCGAGCAATTGGGGCGCGAACCCGCGGCGCTTAAGCCCGAGCTGTTCAAAGAGGCGCCCGATCCGCAGGTCGTGGGCGCCATGAAGGCGGCGAGCGAGGCGCTCGTGACCGAGCTGCAGCTTTCCTGTGATTACTTTGAGAACCGGTTCGGCCAGCCGCCGGATCAGGTGCTGGTCAGCGGCGGCGTGGCCCAGATGGCGGGGTTTTTGGATGCCCTGAAGGGCCAGCTCACGCAACAGGTGAGCGGGTGGAGCCCGGTCAAGGGGCTGCCGGCGCAGTTCGCCGTGGCGTACGGGCTCGCG
>CAYJWN010000026.1:0-18762 GCA_964373835.1 uncultured Planctomycetales bacterium | reverse complement strand
TTCCCTTTTACCTTCGTCAAAAGGGACACCGGCTATCCGGCTGAGTACAGTCCGGGGTGTAGAGCCTCCCTTGGCCGAAGGCATCCACTCCCGTCTTGACACGAAACGCCACCGATGACCTCAAGAAGTCGAAAAAAGTCACCAACGCTGCGACAACAGCCATGATCAGTAAAATCGATTCAAGGGCCGATTGCCCATTACGGACGTCGCACCGGGATCCCATCACCCACTCCCGTTCGCGTTGCCGGCTGTTCCATATAGATAATACTCACCACAGTCTTCTCAGAGGATCCGTTACTGGTTCCTTGCGGACCAAGCGACTCCGCCACTGCGACGCCACAGAACTCGTTGTTGTATTTGAAGGAAAGTTGACCGCCTGTGAGGTCTTTGGCGGCATTAAACGCGCGATCGCTTGAAAACGCTTGACCCAACGTGCTCGCAATATCTTGAGTGGAGTTGATTAGCTCCCACCCGTTGTACGCCATGCGCGCGCGATAAAAATCCAGCACTTCTTGAACCGGTGCGTCGCTCAGATAGAGGGCTGACGTTATCGAGCTAGTCCCTGGTTCCGATGTCACCGCGATCATCCGTGCGCGCGGAAAGTCGGGGATTGAAGGGGGCAATTTCCGTGAATCCGCTGGAACTGAGTCGCCAGAGCAGCAGGTGTTCGTCGCAGGCCAGGATGACGCGGACGGTTGCTGGCCTGCGTCCGGCCCACCGGCCGATGGATTGACCAGGGTACCACGCCAACGCTTGACATATACCCCTGTCAATTCCTCTCCAGGATAGAGGTTCAGTAGCACGTGCTCATCACCACGGACGGCATGGATAGCCCTCTGTGCAGTATCTTGCATCTGTTGAATGTTTTCAGGGCTCAGGTATTCCTTGGCACGCGGGTCGTTTGCATAATCCAGCCAATTCGGGACCTTCTCCTGAACTTCTGTCAGAGTCGTGACGCGTTGCTCGAGACTCGTCTGCCAAGGAAGTGCCTCAACCCTCCACCCTTTATCAGCCAGTGCTCTTGTATAGAAGTTGCGCAGTTCATCAACGGGTAGCTTGGTCCTGAACGCTTGCATAGTCACTCGTTGGCTCCCAATCATCGCCTCATAGGGTGGCGTGGGCTGTTTCACGTCCTTTGGGAGCGGGATCTCATCTGTGGATGCCGCGATCAAGCACACGCTCAATCCAGCCAAGATCCAAACTCGATGCATGAGGTCGGTGTTGTTCATCAAAATCATATTCAGGTCACCTTCTCTGACAGATACATGGTTCCAAGCTGCGCCATAAGGCACAGGATTGCCCTAGGGCCTCTGTCATGCCGCTGGCTTTGACGTGCCTCAGTTCGTCTGCGTGAGCTCAGCGAACCCATTCGGCGAATGCCAATCGAAACAGCCACCAACACTGGCCCCCCCATACTTTGCGGTCGCCTCCGAAAGGATCTGAGCCGGATACCTCACTTGCCAAAATGGCAGTTTGGGATCGGGCTCCCAGGGTGCCTTCCGCTGTAAGGTCACTCTGACCCTCACCTTGCCCACACTGTTATCGATATTGCCAGGACAGATGGTATCGGCAGGAAGGGTCGGACCCGGAAACAACAAGCAGGTCAGCCGGCTCTCGTCGTTACAGAGCGAAGGAAAATGGCTGGGTGGCGTAATCTTTCCCACTGAATTGATCCATGCCTTCTTCGCTACCTGCAACCCGCTGGTAAGCCCGTCAAAGAATGGGGAAGATGCCGACGCGGTGCTCCCATCAGCTGCCGTCGGCGTGCTCGACTGGGAACTCTTCTGTGCTGAGGGTGCGTCATTCCCGCTATCGTTATCCCATCCCCAACTGGGGTAACAGGGCCAGACGCATCCTGGACAAATGTAAACGTAGGGCTGAATAATAATACAGATGCACAAGCAACAGATCCGCTTGACTGCCTCGTTACACGCTGCTTCTCCGCCCCCTGACGTAATTGCAAATCCGAAACAGTTGCTCCAACACTTGGGGATAGGGCCGAACGTTCCTCCCAATGAGAGATCGGGCCTCGAATTGAGGAACGCCACATCAACCTGTAACGTACTGGTACGGGATCGTCCATCAGCCCCTATCCGTTGCCACGAAGTTTGATAGCGGAAATCCTGTTCAGTGCCGGTGACAGTGTGCCTGCCATCCGTTGTGGCGCCGACCACTGTTTGAGTGTCCCGGAATTTTTCGTTGATGTCATCGATCTCCCGGCTGATCCTGAGGCGATCGTCGCCCTGCGCGTCAACCGGGGCGTTGCTAATGGCCGTCATAAGGGCAGCGGCGTGGGCGGTATCCCACGCGCCGTGCGACAACTTGTTCGCGGTGCTCAGGAGGTAGTTATTTGCCATCACCAACGCTGCCCAGATTGAAAGCGCCCGTGGGCAGGACTCCAGGCAAAAAGGGATGGCAAAGATGAGTTCGGTAATCATCGCGTTGATCGACATCCCCCGTGCGACAAACACCATTTCGTTCGTTCCGCTGGCCACCCAGGACGCTCCCGCAAGGGCCCCTGAGTCGGCCGCATTGGCCGTCTCAGTCTTCAGTTGAGCCGCCTGCCCGAGGTTCATCGTCATCGAAGCCAACATGAGCAGCAACGCCATGAAGACAATGAAGGCAACCGCCACTTGGCCATGCCTGCGTTGCCCCCTCCGGCGTGGTAGGATCGCCCTCAAACAGCAGCTCAGGAACATGGCGAGTCCTCATCTTCCAAGCTCGGCATATTGCATGCGAGATCGCCCCTCGTAATCGCCTCTTCAGCCTGATCCAACACCTCCCTGGCTTGCGTAAACAGATCCCGAGCCGCATGTCGGTCATCGCGGCTGAGCGCTTCATTGCGCTGCTGGATGAGGTCGTCCACTTGCTCAAGGAGTGACTTAGCCTGCTGGTAATCCGCTGCTGCAGCGGGGCAAGGCGGGTTCAGGACGTTTTCTGAAAATGGCGGCGGATCGTACGGCGGGATCGGTCCGACGTCCACACCCTGACAAGCCTGTGTTCCCTGAAGGATCAAGGCTTGGATCTCCTGATGTAGCTGCATCAGCCTGGCGATCAGTGGAGGAATTTCGTTTTGAAGAATGCACTTGAGTCGCTTCTTTTTCATGCTGAGGCTACGCTGCAGCAGAGGACAAAGAGACTCTGGATGCTTCACGCACGCCTGAGGTAGTTGGCTAGCAACCGTTTTGATCCTGTTCCCGATCACTTCAACCCTTGCCGATAAAAACTCTAACTTCGCGTTGATGAACAAAAATTCCCCTTGGCGCAGCTTCGCCGCCTCAATGTAGGGTATGGCCGCATCGCAGGGTGCCTCCAAAATTGGCAATCCTCCGGGGCCATCACTCCCCGGACCCCCTGCGTCTGAACCTGGTGGTCCGATCAGTCTGAGCAACGGTCGGGTGTAGTCCACCGGCATCCCGGCGGTTGCCACCTTTCCGGCATCCAAACGTGTGCGTTGAAACACGTCCTGTCGCTCGGCCAACATTCGATTCAACCATATCCACACGCTGAGGCAGATGTACGTCAAGACGACCAACCCGCCAAGCGAAATGACGAATTCCAAGATTACCTGGCCCTGCCGATGCCTGCTGCGAAGATCTCCGGCGTTACCAAGCCTGGTTGGTGTCCAATGAAAAGGTCGTCGAGCTGATCTTATCATCGTTCGGCGTGTTCAGATTGATAGTAGTAGTCTCCGTCGTCTGAGCAATGAGGGTGCTGCCTGAGGTGCCTTGACTCACGGTGCCGCTGGCGTCTGTCCTCTTCTCGATACTTCTGAACGGCGCACTGGGATTCCTGAAATCACCAGACCGCAGAAGCCGTGGCGGGTCATCGTTCAACTTCACCACGACGCGAGGCTCGCTATCTGAATCGTTTCCCAGAAACGTAAGCCGCTCGCCCCAGGTTACCGTTGCACGGCTGGAGATCAGCGTGGTCGGTTTCACCCCGAACCCCACGCTAGGGTTTGGCATCCGGCGATTACGGAAGCGATTGTAGGCGATCGCTTGCGACTCGTCGCCGAGATTGACCTCAAAAGGGACCCGTCGGCTGCACCAGTTTGTCGGCTCCTTCTCATCGCCCTCGCACTTGGCGAAGAGCAGTGCACGGCGAAATGAATTCTGTGTAATCTCCTGGTCGTAGTTCATCCGCAGACCTACTTGGATGAAAAAGGCCATGGCAAGCAGCGAGATGGAGCCGATAATCGCAAGCTCCACAAGCGCCTGTCCCGAGCTTGTCGCGTATCCCTTCACGAACGCGCTCCGCAGAGGCCAGGGCGCGAGGCGTCCGCCGACGCCTTGAGTCAGCGATGGCCTGCCTCCAACAGGCGTTTCAAGATTCCTTCGCATCCCCTCGATCCCCCTATTGCGGGCAGCCAGCTGGGAGAATTGCCCCGACCCCGTAAGCAGACTGGCCACACACATTCCAATCATTCGTGACCTTAACCATCGTAGTAATGTTCCGCCCAGGCAATGAACCACATGGCACGCTTGGTAGGTCATCGATGCATCCTGGAAGGCTCACCTTTGGCCCGACCTTCACCTTGATATCTTGGGTCTGCGTAAGATTCAACCGGCGGATGATTTGGTTGGGCCTCTGAGGATCGTAGGGCACGCCATGGCTTGAGGCGTTTGCATAGAGGTAGCCGTTATACGCCCGCTGCACGTAGACCATCATGACCACCAACACCGCGACCGTCAGGACGATCAGCATGAGCGTTTCCACGCTGGCCTGGCCTTGAGCCTGATGGAACCCTGCGCCCCTGGCTACCATGTCTCTCACCTCTCACGGAAGCCTGTAAAACGCCTGAACGGTCGTCCCGCCTCTCGACATGAACCGACCGTTCAACTGATGATGACCCTTCCTGAAAATCTCTTACTCTGTCACGAATTGCGTGCGGGCATCGCTCCCATCCGCGTGGCCCGAGATCGCGTCCACCACCTGCGTGCGGTGGCGCAGGCCCGCCTGCCCCGCCTGATCCATGGCTTGAACCGCTACGACCTCGAGACGACCTCTCGTCACCGTCACCTGATAGGTCGCCCGGCCGCCTGGCACATCGCAGGCGAGCCGAAACGTCGTGGTGTCGGTGAGACCGCTCACCACTTCAGGCTCCGTACTGCTTGGACCGCGACCTCCGTTCCAGGAGCTTGCCGGGTTTGAGGACGCCACGCAGCTCTGCCCGTCAGGCACCGACCAGTCGAGGCGGATCTGGTTTTGGCCCCTATCCAGATCGATCAGATCCGGCGTGGCGATGATCCGCGACGTAGCCAGCTCCGTCCCCAGCACGGTGTTGCTCACCGCCCGCACGCCACGGCTTACCGCGTGACGGGCGAGCGGCTGCATGGTGACGGCGACAAGGGCCGCCGTCCCCATGAGCAGGCCGAACTCCGCGGTGTGCTGCCCGCGCTGGGTCTTCAGCCGCATCATCCCTCCGTACGCCGCCGTCAAGACGGTCAGGCCGCTTACGCCTGCCGCCGCCCAATGACGCAACCTGCAAGCCTTACTGCACCTTAATGCACGTTATGGACAGGACTCCCCCGGGGGCGTGGTGCTTCCGTCCGGGCATGGGAGCTGCGGAAGCGCAAATTGTCCATTAGCGGGATCCGGATCGAGTGGCGCGCAACCGGGATTGGCTATTCCACCCACTCCCTGACAGGCTTTCGAAAACTGCGCCGACCTAATGAGCGCACCCTCTTCCCGATTCGCCGAGCGTGAGTGTGTTGCCCACGCCTCGTCCGATGAGAATTGGCTCCCAAAGGAGTCGGCGTTCCCCTTGATGCCACCCTGCACCGCGCGCCGGAGATAAATCGCCAGCGCAATGAGAGCGGCTACGACCACCCCAAACAAGATGGCCACTTCCACGGTCACCTGACCCTTGGAGTACCTGATAAGATGGCGTCGCATGAACATGAACTTCACCTCCTCTGTAACTTCACTGTTCCCATACCCAGCCCTCACGGGCGCTTCCCTATGACCTTAGAACCCGCCGGCACCCCCAGCGGCCCCGCCGGCCCCGCCGGCAGCCCCGCCGGCGCCACCCTGGAACTGTGAGACGGTCTGGCTTCCACTGCTCTGCAGGACCGTCCCGCTCGTCGCGGTGGTCATCTCCGTATCGGACGCTGAACCGCTGTTTGTCGTGCGGCCTGGATCACCGCCAAACGGAGTGACATCCGCCGGCGGCAGATTAGCGACCGGGGCACCCGTCCCGGCTGCCTGGGTGTATTGATCCGCGTAGCCGCGCACAGCACCCCGCAGCCGCGAGCTCACGTATTGCTGCATGGCGATGGCGGCGCCAATCACAATGGCAAACAAGATGGCGTATTCCGCCGTGCTCTGTCCTCGTACTGAGGTAATGGCCCTCATATCATCCACCTCCTCTTCTCTGTTGATCTTTTGCTAGACTCTATGCCCTTCTTGCCACCTTAGAACCCGCCGGCACCCCCAGCCGCACCCCCAGCCGCACCCCCAGCGCCCCCAGCCGCACCCCCGAGATCCAGATTTGCGAGGTTGGTCGCCGCATCCTCGGTCTTCGCTGCGGCTTGGGTGTAGAGTTCGGTCATGTTCGTCGAGACCGTCCCGCGAATCACCAAAATCGCCGCCACGATCACGATGACGATCACCAGATACTCCAAGATCGACTGCCCCTTACGCGTGCCCAACCGTCTTAGCATGTTCACGTCACCCCCCTCTTGGTTATGGGCTGTTCTCCTCCACTGCGCCATTGAGCTCCACCTCAATGGCTTTTGCATGCGCATTGAAGGCCCTGCGAACGTAGTCGGACATGAGCACCAGGGCCGACGTGACCGCGGCCACCAGGACCGCGTACTCCAACATGGACTGGCCGCGTACCGCATCACGTGTCATGAGTGTTAGAATGCAATCGCCGGTCGACAGGGGGTCCCGGCAACCGCAGCACACAGTCTGTCAAACGCCCCCTCGACGGCTCCCCCAACGGCAGCGTTTCCCCCAAAAGCACCTTGCCAGTTTTGCTGCCTCAAGTGGAAGTTATAGAAGGCGAGCGTTGCCAGCAACACGACCGACGCAACCACAAAATACTCCACATAGGCGTTCCCTGCCTCTCGCTTTATAATTAGTAATCTCATTTTCATATTATCGTTTCGCAATCTGTTTACTATAAGGGATAAAAAAACCGGGTTCACCTTTCGGTAACCCGGCTACCCCACATGCTTCGCTTTGCGAAGCAAAGCGTGTGGGGCCCGCGGCTTTGCGCCCCCATGTCACCATGGGTTTGCCCTTTTCGGGGGCTCCACCACATCCGCTTATTCAGCTACCCCAAGTATAGCTAACCCCCAGCGGTTTTGTCAAGGATTTTGGAGGCCTTTCATCTTTTTTTCCATCCGAACCGCCCATCTGGCTACCGTCTCCGGATCGGGATAGAGCAGTAGGAGAGCCCACATGAAGTGCTTGCCGAGAGACCCGATTGCCAACACGGCGTCGATCCCAAGGTGAAACAAGAGGCCACAGGCGATCATCCAAGGCCGCACCTTGGGCACGAAGAGAAGAAAGCCCGCCAGCAGCTCATAGACGATCGTGGCGGGCCCCCCAATGCGAACGAGAAGAGGCGGGATCCATCCCGACACCCAGACGCCCACCTCACTCGCCCAGCGCGACCTGAGGCATCTGGCAAACACGGTCCCATCATGCCATTCGGGGTTCGTCCACTTCGCCAATCCTGTAAAGAAGTACGCCTGGGCGAATTGAAGCTGTAACAGCCGTAAGGGGAAAATGCAGGCGGTGGCAGGCCGGCGCGGCCATCCGCGGCGGCGACGGATCCAGTCGTCGACGGAATAGCGGGCGTCGCATGCTGAAAAGAGTAGGATCGTCATCACCACGATCGCCATGCGGTGGATTGACTGTATGATGAACGCGTCGATGAAGCAGAGGCAAGACCAGAGCAACAGCGAAGCGGCGAGTGCTGCGCGCACCCGCCATCCGGCGGCCACACATGCGGTCGCCACCACGAGGAAGAGGCAGAGCGCCAGCGCGACCGCGGGAGGCGGCGCGAGCCGGGCGAGCGGGCCCACGTGAAAACCCTGATTTGAGAACAGCTCTGTCGTATATGGCAACCAACTCAGCGCCTCAATACAGAGCATGGCCCCGAAACCCGCCCGGTAGAGGCACAGCGAATCCACCGGAACGTGCCGGTGCCAGAACCCCCTATGGACACGGAACGGCATTCAGGTAGGTCACGATCTTCCGTTGAGATGCCGGAACGTCCTCGAGACGGGGCCGCGGTCCGTGCTTCCCTCGGGACCACATCGCGTCGGCAATCGTCATGCGAACCATGCGCTGACCCGGCTGGGCCTTTTCGTTATACCGCCGGCAGACATAGCCTGCGAGTCGCCTGATAGGTCGCGGCCAGAGTGGGGGGCGTGCGATCCAGTTATAACGGCGCTCCTGAAACCCAACGCGATATCTGAACCATTGCTCCATGTTCACCGGCACCTCACGGCCGTCTTCCAAGATGCCTGTGATTTGGAGCTGGGAGAAGCTGTCGTTGTCCCACGTAAACATCGCCCAGCTCGCCCACGGGAGCAGCGGCATCCTCCACTGCTGTTTCAACATCGGATCGGCCAGCGACCAGGAGAACCCCGAGATAAGGACGAGGGTGGCAAGGGTCGCCACCACCGCCTTGCAGATGAAGCGGTGGCGCGCTGAACAGGGGCTCATGATCCGAATCCGAGTTGATCCCCCGCCACCGTGTTGGAACGGCTGACCACCCCGCTCGCTAATTCGATGACACCCCACGCGCCTGGGATCGGCATGGTCAGGCGAAAGGGCTTCAATCCATGAATCGCTCTGATCACCTTCAGCTGCTTGTTGACAAACAGGACGTCGATCGAAAATCGCATGAAACAAGTATGGATGGAGGCGCAGTGAGGAATCACCAGGGCTTCTCTCTCCGCAAGGTACGATCGGCCTAAGAGACCCTTCATGCGCTCCCAGGAGGTCGCTGCCAGGCGTGCGTCGTCAGCCACCGGGATGGCCTTACTGGTATTGATGATGGCGAATCGCGTCATGAAGCAGAGGCGGTGAAGAGCGAAGCGTCCAGCCCTGTGCCTTTGACCTTGAGCTCGTTGAAGAAGCTCGGCAGATTCCCGGTGGCCGCGAATGCTCCGAGTACGGTCCCATCGGGCGCCACGCCGGTCTGTTGAAAGACAAACAGATCCTGGCAGACCACGTCGGTCCCGTTGACCAGCTGATCTCCCACTTCCGCAATCGCGGTGACCTTGCGCGTCCCATCAGACATTCTGGCCGTATGGATAATCACATCGATGGCGGAGGCGACCATCTCCCGGATGGCGCGAAGGGGCAGGTCGATGTTCGACATCAGGACCATCGAATCCAGCCGGCCGATCACATCCCGGGGCGAGTTGGCGTGGACGGTGGTGATCGAGCCGTCATGCCCCGTGTTCATCGCCTGGAGCATGTCCAGGGTTTCCCCCCCGCGGCACTCGCCGATGATGATCCGATCCGGCCGCATCCGCAGGGCGTTTCGAAAGAGGTCCCGGATGGCGATTTGGCCCTTGCCTTCTACGCTGGGCGGGCGCGACTCAAGGCTCACCCAGTGCATCTGCGCGAGCTTCAGCTCCGCCGCATCCTCGATCGTAATGATCCGCTCGCCTTCGGGGATGAACGCGGAGACGATGTTCAAAAAGGTCGTCTTGCCGGATCCCGTGCCGCCGGAGATGATCATGTTTTTTCGGCCAAACACGCAGGCCTGGATGAACTGCGTCATCGCCGGAGAAATGCTGCCGAACTTGATGAGGTCGTCTTGGGTGTAGCGCACCCGGGCGAACTTCCGGATGGAGAGCACCGGCCCCTTGATGGACAGGGGCGAGATGATGGCATTGACGCGGGAGCCGTCGGGGAGGCGGGCATCCACCATCGGCGAGGACTCATCGATGCGGCGGCCCAGCGGGGCGATGATCCGCTCGATGACGGCGCGCACCTGGTCGTTGGAGATGAACTTCTTCGCGGTCAGCTCAAGCTTGCCGCGGCGCTCGACGTAGATCTGGTCCTTGTTGTTGACGAGGATGTCGGTCACGCTCGCATCCGCCAGCAGCTCCTCGAGCGGCCCAAAGCCCAGCGCCTCATCCACGATTTCCTTCACCATGCGCGCCCGGACCTCGTGGGAGGAGATGAAACCTCCCATTTCCTTGGCGAGCAGGTTGGCGATCACCCGCTCACATTTGCGGCGCAACTCCTGCATCTGCAGGTTGTTCACCATCGACGCGAGGTCCAGCTTCTTGAGGTCCAGCTCCTCCACGAGCTGCTGGTGAATCCGCCGCTTCATCAGGACGATCTCATCCACGATCTCATCGACGCTTGCGCCTTCCTCCCCCGCGTACAGGCGCGACGACCACGTGATGGAGGATCCGGAGGCCAAGACCGCGGCCACCTCCTCCGGGTGCTGGTGCCGGGGGATATTCTGGTGGGCGATGTACAGGTCGTGCCGGCTGATCAAGAGCTCCGCCAGCCGATCAAAGGCGTCCGCGACCCTGGTGTGGCCAAAGGCCGTCACCAGGGGCACTCCTTGGTTGATGGACGTGCCCACGATCCGCCCGTCCGACGGGATTTCACCGATCACCTCACAGGGCACGGCGGCCCGCACATCGCGCGTGCCGACGCTCCCGCGGCTTTCTGCGCGATTCAGGACCGCCTTCACCATCTCGGTGGGAAAGAGCAGGCTCTCGACCAAGCCCAGCGCCCACTTCGTCTGGTACAGGGTCACGATGTCCGGCGAGGTCACCAGCAGGATCAGGTGCGCGGCGTCGAAGGCCGCAATCAGCGGCTCGGAAAACGCCCGCCCCCCGTCGATGATCACGTATGGATAGCGCCGTTTCAGCGCTTCGAGAATGTGCGGCAGCACCTTGGGGTCCAACTGATTGAGCTGGCGGGGGTTGGACAGACACGTGAGGACATGCACGTTTGAGCTGTGGGGCACCACCGCGCCGTCGAAGGAGGGAGTGTTCGTGTTTGCGGAGGAGGCGTGTTTGAACGCGGGAATGAGATCGACCATGGAACGGGGCACCGGCATATTCAGGATCTTCGCCACGTCGCCCACCGCCATGACATCCATATCGACCAAACACACCGGTTGCTTGAGGCGCTGGGCCAGGCTCACCGCCAGGTTGGTCGCAACCACCGTCTTGCCGACGCCGCCTTTGGTGCCAAAGACGACCACGCACCTTCCCGTCGCTACAGGGGCGGATTCAGCGCTCATGTCATATTCAAGTATGCCTGATGAGCCCTGGGAAGACAAGCTGAGTCTAGGAGGGGCGAAAGATCACGGGCAGCTCGAGCCAGAGCTCGCGCTCCGTCAGCTGGCTGGGAAACCCTGAGTAGGGGGCTTGGGATTCAGCCGCTTTGAGGGCTTCCGAGTCAAGCGCCTCGATGCCGGAGGATTCTGAAACCATGGCGCGGCCCAACGTGCCGTCGGCAAACAGGTGCAGCCGCAATTTGACGGTGCCCGCTATATTGAGCTCGCGCTCGCGCTGAGGATACCGAACGGCCTTGGCAATCCGGTCTTGGACCTGCAGCGCATACCGCAACCGCGGATCATCAACCGAGCCGGTCACCTCCGCGACCGCCAGCGCCTGCTCAAGCACCAGGCCGCGATCCGCTTCCGCCGCCGCATCGAGCAGCAAGTCCGGGGTCACGGCGATAACGAGCTCCCGCTGGGTGGATGAGACCTCCGGCGAGCGGAACAAGCGTCCGAGCACCGGCATGCTCCCCAGCGCAGGCACCTGGCTCATGGCGTTGGAGTCTTCGGCTTGGAGCAGCCCGGCGATCACGATGGTCTCCCCGGGCGCGGTGGTCACCTCGGTGTTCACCTTGCGCGAGGTAAATCCCGGCACGAGGACGGCTCGAGATCCCACGGGAATGGTGAGGCCGGAACCCACGTCGATCGCAGAGACCTCCGCCTCGATTACGGTCCTAATCGTGCGGTCTTGCTCGGCGGGGCTCACGGTGGGGGTCATCTTTAACACGACCCCGGTCTGGCGAAAACCGATGCTCGCATTCACGGATGTGCTATCCCTGCCGATTGACGTCGCCCGGATCACCGGCACCTCGACACCGATGAACGACGAGGCTTCCTTGCCGCTGGCGGTCACCAGCTTCGGCTCGGCCAGGAGCCGGGCCTTATTCTTCTGGATGAGGGCGTTCAGCGACGCGGAGACGCTGCTGCGCGTCAGTGACGTGCCCCACTTCCTGAGCGCATCCTCGAAGGTGAGATCGGTGGCCTCAGGCTCGGAGATCCCGATGGATTCCGACCATTTCACGCCCAACCGTTCGAGGTCCTTCCGGTTGACCTCCAGCACCTGCACCGACAGCTTGACCAGCACTTGAGGCGCCTCAGGCGGCGGCGGAGCCGGCGTCGCCGTGACGAGGTTGACGACGAGGTCTCCAAAGGAGGAGGCCGCCTCGCTCAACACGTTCAGCGCGTCCCCGCCCGCGACCTGGCCCGTCAGGAACACTTTCCCGCTATGCACCTCGATCTCAACAGGCAGGTTGAGCCGCTTGACCAACTCGGTCAACTCCTTGCTGATGGCGTCGGCTCGAGGGTCCACGACGCTGATGGTGGTGTCGCGCTGGCCCTGCGCATCCCAGACAATCAGGTTCGTCGAGCCCACCTTTTTGGCTTGGACGAGGAGTTCTCTGGGAGAGACGATCGTCACATCGACGACGTCCGGATTGCCAATCGCAATCCGCTCAACCTCACTGACGGGAATGCTCCGCAGTTGCCCTGGGGCCAGCAGGACGGCGGGTGGTAAGGCCGACGCGTCACTCGCTGCCGGCGTCGCTGCGGGGGGAACGGACTCTGCGCCGATCGCCGCCTGTGCGAGGAGGACCGCGCACGACAGCGTCAGGCAGACCCAGCCGACTCGTTGAATGATGAGGCTAATCCTTGACTGGCACGACACTGCGATCGAGCCCTCTGAAGATTTCAACTGTCCGCGGCGGTTTCGGCGTGTCAACCCCCACCGCCTTTCCCAGCACCGCTTCCATCACCGCCCGGCTGTTGGCCGGCGGCACGGCAACGGGCTCGCCCTTATCGTTGCGCGGGCGCAGACTGAGCTGGATGTTTCCCTGCGTCCTGGCATACATCAGGAGCGACGCCTCTTGGGGCGTCATCGCGAGGGTGACGGTGTACTTGTCACCCGACTCCTTCGAATCGGTCGGCCTCCCGATCATCTGATTGCCGACGGCGAGAACGCTGACATTCTGAAACAGCATCATGGTCACCGTATCGCCGCCCTGGACCTCCGGCAATTTCACCGTCCACAAGATATCGATGTTGTCCCCCGGGCGGATGAACCCCCCGACCCCGAGCAACGCATCGGTTCCAATGGTGATCGCCCGCTTGCCCTCAGGCGTCAGGCCGGAGAGCGTCGCCGAGAGCGGCAATTCATTGGCGGGTCGCACCTTGTTTCGCAGCACCTGCTCGCCCTCGGCAATCGGGGCGATCGTCACTTGCCCGACGAGATCGGCGGAGCGTCCGGTCGCAAACGGCTGCACGAAATTCCGCGGCACCTTGGCCAGCTTCAGGTGACTGTCTCTCACGATGAGCGTGCCTTCAGAGAGATCCTTCTTGGCCACGATGACCTCGACGATTTCTCCTATCTGCGCCTGGTATTCGTCGTGCAGTCGCTGACGCTCCGCGGCCAGCTTCTGGCGCTCCCCCGTCAGGTAGTTGTGCAGCAGACCGACGGCCAGCAACCCCGCGACGACCGCGACGACCACCGGGAGAAAGCGCTTGGTGCTCTCCGGCAGCATTTTCCATTTCATGGTCAATTTCATGGCCGCGCCCCCCCGCCCCCCTCGACGTTGTCTAACCGCTCAGGAAACTCTTGCACCTTCGCTTTGTCCCGCAGCTCCGTGATCGACTGCTGCAGCTTTTGGACCAGCAGGGCGTTCTTGATCCGGTCCCAGACTTCGGTGAGGGGGACCTGCCGCGCGTCCTTTCGCTTGACGAGCTGGAAGATGTGGTACCGGTTGTCGGCGCCTTTCACGTAATTGCTCAAACTGTTCTCACGGTCGATGGCGAAGGCCGCCGCCTCCAAGGCGGGATCAAGGCTGGTCACCCCCGCCGCCTGCGCGTTCTCCTCCGAGAGGAACATCCGGCTCTTCTCCTCCCGTCGCATGACCCACCCGGGCATGAGGCCGCCGTCCTTCGCCTCCGGCCCGAGGGACACCTGCTGCGCTAAGGCGGTAAAATCCATCGACTCCCCCAAGAGGCGGGCCAGCGCCTGTTTGGTCTGCTCTTCCGAGGCGACCACGATCCGCCGAAGCTGGCGCTGTTCCGGCTCGATGAATCCCGGTTTGTACCGCTCGTAATACTGCTCGACCTCGGCGGAGCTGACCTCCTGCCGCTCCTGGTTCCAGCGGAGCCACTCTTGGGCGAAAAATCCTCGACGCAGAAACTCCCAGCGCTGCTGGGCCTTGAGCTCTCGATCAAGCCCCCGCGCCACCGCCTCCTGACTCAAGAGTTCGGTCTTGATCAACTCCTTCAGGATGCCCTCACGCTGCTCTTTCGTCAACGGTTTCCACTCCTGTCCAAGACTCGTCACGAGCGTCTTGAGCTCTTGAACCTGCAGCTCTAAATCGTTCTTGGAGATCGAAACCCCGTTGACGATCGCCAGCACCTCGCCTGGCGCAACGGTCGGCTTGCCAGGTGTCACGCCGGTCTGGGCCGTCGTGAGCGCCGCCGTGGCCGTGGCGCCGTCGTGCTTATTGTCGGTCGAGGACCACGGCAACTTGTCGCACCCCACGACAACGAGGAGTCCCGCCATACCACAGAACCACAGAACTCCACAGAGGCACAGAGGCACGGCACGTCTTCCTCTGTGTCTCTGTGTGGATTCTGTGTCATCTGTGGTGGTCATGTGGCGACCCACTGAGGAACGGCGATGTTATTGAGGAGGAACTTGGAGAGAAATTTCGGCTTGGCACCTGTGTAGCGGCAGGCCCCCCGGAGCCGGCCATCCTCGGAAAACCCCTCGACCTCAAACCGAAGCAGATCTTCCATCGCAAACCCCTCCTGTGACGCGCCCAGGACTTGAGTGATGGCCGCCACGCGGCGGCTGCCGTCGGCAAACCGCCCCACGTGCACGACGAGGTCGACCGCGCTGGCAATCTGCATGCGGCAGGCCGTGGGGGGCAGATCCAACCCGCTCATGAGCATCAACGTCTCGAGACGCTCCAGGGCCGCGTGGGGGCTGTTGGCGTGGAGGACGGTCATGAAGCCGTCGTGGCCGGAATGCATCGCCTGCACGATATCGAGCGCTTCCCCGCCCCGGGCCTCTCCGAGGATGATGCGGTCCGGCCGCATGCGCAGGGCGTTCTTCACGAGCGCCCGCACGGGAATTTCACCGCGGCCTTCGAGGTTGGCCGTTTTGGACACCAATCGAATCCAATGCATGCGGCCGGGCAGCGCAAGCTCTGAGATGTTTTCGATCGTGATGATCCGCTGGTCGGCGGGGATGAAGGCGGAGAGAATGCTCACGAGGGTCGTCTTGCCGGTCGACGTGCCGCCCGAGAGCACCACGTTGACCTTGGCCTTCACGCACGCCTCCAGGAACTCGGCCGCCTGGTCGCTCAACGCCCCGATCGTGATGTAGTCCTTCATCGTCCACTCGCGCAGCTTGCGCCGGATGGTGACCACCGGACCGTTCAGGGCGAGGGGCGGGATGATGACGTTGATGCGGGAACCGTCCGGCAGGCTCCCGTCGCAGAGCGGGTTGAGCTCATTGATGCTGAGATTCACGCTGCCGAGCATGCGTTCGACCACCACCATGAGGTGATGGGTGTCGCGGAACTTCTCCGGGACGCGCTGCAGGTGGCCGTCGCGCTCAATAAAGATCTCCTCGGGCCCGTTGACCATGATCTCGCTGATCGTCTCATCGGCGAGCAGCGGGTCGAGCGGACCGAAGCCGACCACCTCATTGATCACGTCCTGGATCAGACGATGCTGCTCATCGCTCGAGAGCTGCGGCGCGCGCTGCTCGTCGGTGAGCACCTGCAGCGCCTGGCGCAGGTTGTCCTCAAGCGCCCGGCGCTGGGGCGCCGAGCGCGGGCCGCCCGACGTCTCCTCAAGAAAGTTGACCAGACGCACTTTCAATCTGGCCTTCACGCGTTCATAGGCGCCGTCCGCATCGACTGGCATCGCGTGGTTTCAGTATAGCATGATCGCACAGCCGCGAACAGGCAACGAAAAAAGACAAGGCGACTCGTCCGTCACCTTGTCTTCACGGAGCCGTGTCGATGTCGTGTAGTCGTGCTTCTGCACTTGTTAGCAGCCGCCTGCCGGTAGAGCAACAGCCCCATGGGGATTCGAACCCCAGTCTTCAGCCTGAGAAGCTGACGTCCTAGGCCGGGCTAGACGATGGGGCCCCGTTCCCCACGCCCCGGCCCTCCCTATCCGTCTGACCAGGGTTCTCATCATTGAAACACACCCATCTTCTAACGTCAAGCAGATTCAGGAGTTCCGTTTACCGTCCGCCCCACGCCCGTGTTTGGGCTCGGGGGTGCCCAAGAGGTGAAACTCGGCGGGGTATTTCATGCGGCTGACGGCCGTTTCATAGGCAATGACCTTCCGGTCATACAGCGACTTGATGCAGGCGTCCATCGTGCACATCCCATGCGCAGCGCCCGTCTGCAACACGGTGGGAATCTGCTCCGTCGCATGCTCGCGGATCAGGTTGCGGACCGCCGAGGTCCCCACCATGATTTCGTAGGCCACCACGCGGCCTGTCGCATCGCAGCGCGGCAGCAGCTGCTGCGAGACCACGCCCTGCAGGCAGTCGGCGAGCTGGATTTTCACTTCCTCTTGGCGATTCGGCGGGAACACGTCGAGGATGCGGTCAATGGTCTGCGCCGCATCGGCCGTGTGCAGCGTCGCCAACACGAGGTGCCCCGTTTCCGCGGCCGTCAGCGCGGTGGAGATGGTTTCGAGATCCCGCATTTCTCCGACCACGATCAGATTCGGATCCTGCCGCAGCGCATGCACGAGCGCCGCGGCGAATGACTTGGTGTCCGAGTACACTTCGCGCTGTTTGATGATGGACAGCTTGTTCTCGTGGAGGTACTCGATGGGATCCTCAATGACGATGATGTGGTAGCGTCGCTCGCGGTTGATGAGGTCCACCATCGCCGCCATCGTCGTCGTCTTGCCGACACCGGTCGGACCCGTGATCAGGACGAGCCCGTTGGGTCTGCGGGCCAGCTCCGCGACGACGGGCGGCAGCCCCAATTCGTCCAGCGTGTAGATCCGCGACGGGACCAGGCGAAACGCCGCCTCGACGCTGCCCCGCTGCATGTGGACGTTGACGCGAAACCGCCCGCGCCCGTTCACGTCGATGGACATGTCGAGCTCCAGCTCCCGCTCAAACTGGGCCTTCTGCCGATCGGTCAGCAGGCTGTAGACCAACCGTTTGGTCTCTGCGCGGGAGAGCGGCGCCAAACTCGTCGGCTGCAAGCTGCCGTCGATGCGCAGCATCGGCGGGGTGTGCTCCGTCAGATGAATGTCTGAGGCCCGGTGCGCGAAGGCGAAGTCAAACAGCTCGCGCATGTCGGTGAGCGGCAAATTACTGGACATCGCGTGTGGAGCGAATCTCTCGAACGGCCAACTGGAGCTCTTCCGGGCTGTCGGCATGGCGCAGCGCCTCTTCCAGATCCACCTCGCCCTGCCGGTAGCGCTGGTAGAGCGCCTGGGTGAACGTCTGCATGCCGTACATCAGGCCGTCGTGGATCGCCGCCGGCAGCTGCTCGGTGCGGCCTTCGCGGATCAGCTCGCGCACGGTCGGCGTGGCCACAAGGACTTCGCAGGCGGGGATACGTCCTGAGCCGTCGCTGCGCGCAAGGAGGCGCAGCGAGAGGATGCCGCGCAGCACGAGCGACAGCCGCAGGCGAATGAGCTGATGCTGGTGCGAGGGGAAAAACGCCGCCACGCGCTCCACCGTCGTGACCGCATTCGTCGTATGCAGACAGCTCAGCACCAGCTGCCCGGCTTCGGCGGCCAACAGCGCGGCCTCCATCGTTTCGCGGTCGCGGATGTCGCTGATAAAGAGCGCATCCGGGCTTTGGCGCAGCACGTTGCGCAGCCCTTCGCTGAAGGACCGCGTGTCCGCGCCGATCTCCCGCTGGTTGATGATCGCCTGCCGCTCGTCGAACTGAAACTCGATCGGGTCTTCGAGCGTCACGATATGCATCGGCTTCGCGTGGTTGAGCGCGTCCAGCGTGGAGGCCGCGGTCGTCGATTTGCCCGAGCCGGTCGGTCCCGTGATCAGGATCAACCCGTGCCGCTCGCCCATGAGCCGCGTGAGGACCTCGGCCGGCAGGCCCAGCTCCGTGAAGCTGGGGATCGCCCCCTGGATGCGGCGGATCACGAGCGCCATGGCGCCCTTCTGCCAGAGGACATTCGCGCGGAAGCGGCCGATGCCGGCCCGCTCGAACGCGACGTTGAGCTCGCGCTCGGCGTGAAGCTGCTGCCGTTGGTCGGAACCGATGAGGCTCGAGACGATCTCCGCAATCTGTTGCTGGGTGAGCGGCTCTTCCCCGATGGGAATCAACTGGCCGTGGATGCGCAGGAACGGGTGATTGCCGACCTTCAAGAAGAGGTCGGAGGCCTCCTGTTCGACCATCGCGCGGAACAGCCGATCGAGGTCCATGCTGTCTCCAAGTATAACTGACTCCGCCACTTCCCCTCAAGCCTTTCAGAAAACCGGTACCAGGTACCGATGC
>CAYJWN010000025.1:0-19178 GCA_964373835.1 uncultured Planctomycetales bacterium | reverse complement strand
CGCTCGCCCCTCCGGAGGTCCGGCTCCACACCCGCCCTGCCACCCGCCAATGGGATGACGCTCATGGAGCTGCTCGTGGTCCTGGCGGTGATCGGCATGATCGTCGGCATGAGCGTCCCGGCCTTGACACGCTATTCGGCTCAGGTGCGGCTCAAATCGGTGACTCGCCAGGTGGTCGGGCTCATCTCGCTGGCCCGCAGCCTCTCGATCGGGTCACGGGCCGGCCATGCGGTGGTCGTCGACGCGGACGCCGGTGAGATCACCGTGGTCAATACCGCCTCGGGGGAGTCGCTTGAGCAGAAGGTTCGGATCCCGAAGTCCGTCGCCGTGGAGGTGGAGGTGGCTGGTGAGCCATCGCCTGAAGCGCAGGTGTCGTTCCGCCCGAACGGCTCGCTCACCGGACGCTCGGTGTCCCTTGTCCTGACGGACCGCAATAAACACCAGACCATCACCGTGACGGGCGCCACCGGCGCCATTTCTGTCCAATAAGACGCTTCAGGCAAATGGGTCTTGACGGATATCAGAAATCATGCTAGGGTATATTCGCATGTATACGCGAGTGTGCAGGCAGACAGCCGCAAGCGGCCTCGCCTCCCTCTTGGTCCTTGTGATCCTTCCAAGTTCCATCGCCGTCGCCGCAGGTCTTCGTGAAGAAGCGATTACCTACCGGACTCAAGGCTACGAGGCTCAGCGGCGGGGTGATAAGGCGAGCGCCTTGTCGTTATACCAGAAGGCGGCGGCGCTGGATGCGGCCTATCCGACCCCGCATAATGACGCCGGGGTGCTGTTAGAGGAAGAGGGCCGTCTGGAAGAAGCGGAACAGTCCTACCGCAAGGCGTTGGACTTGAACCCCAACTATCTCGAAGCGCACGGCAACCTGGCCATGCTCTATGAGCGGATGGGCAAGAAAGAGCAGGCCATCTACCACTGGATGAAGCGCTATCAACTGGGCGACCCGTACGATCCCTGGACCGCGCGCGCCGAGGAGCGGCTGGTGGCGCTGGGCGTGCTGCAGACGTACCCTGGGCTCAAGGGCAAGCTCTACACGCGACGCAAGCTCGTCGACGCCGAATTTCAGTCCCACGATCAATCCCTCGAGGAGTTTCACGCAACGACTCAACAGCAGGGCGACTGGCCCTAGTGCTTCGACTCTCGCTCAGCACTAGTGCCGAGCGGACCCATCAATGAACTCTAGATAGTCGAGGCACTGGCGGGCACTTCCAACTCTAACACCACTCCCTCACCACATCGCACGACCCCAACACGACAATAGGACCTGAACGCCCTTCATCGAGCACGATGGCGTCACAACGCATCTTCCTGATCGACGGCACCGCGTTCTGCTACCGGGCGTTCTACGCGATCCGGAACCTCAACACCTCGGATGGGCGCCCCACCAACGCGGTCTACGGCTTTGCCATGATGCTCCAGTCGCTCCGCCAGAAGGAGCAGCCCGACGGGCTGGCCGTGGCGTTTGACGTGGGCAAACCGACCTTTCGGCACCAGAGGTTCGAGCAGTACAAAGTCCAACGCAAGCCCATGCCGGATCCGTTGATCGCCCAGCTCCCCCTGGTGAAGCGGCTGTTGTCCGCCTATTGCATCCCGGTCTTTGAGCGGGAAGGGTATGAGGGGGAAGACGTGTTGGCCACCATCGCCAAGCGGATTGCCGGCCAGGGCGTTGAGGTGTTTCTCGTCACCGGCGACAAGGATGCGCTGCAGCTGGTCAACACGCACATCAAGGTCTACAACCCTCATAAGGAGGAGACGGTGCTGGACGCCGCCTCAGTGCAGGCCCGTTATGGGGTGGGGCCGGAGCGCATGGTCGACCTGATGGCGCTCATGGGCGATGAGATCGACAACATCCCCGGCGTGCCGGGGATTGGTGAAAAGACCGCGACGCAACTGCTCCAGCAGTTCGGCAGCCTCGAAGAGGTCTACCGGCGACTGGATGAAATCGACAGCCCCGCGCGCCGCAAGACGCTTAGAGCCTGCCGCGAACAAGTGGCGTTGGCGCGGGAGCTGGCGTGCATCGATACACAGGTCCCCCTCGAGGTGACCGTGGAAGGCCTCACGGTTCAGGAGCCCGATTGGCGCGCCCTGCGCAGCCTGTTCCGGGAGCTTGAATTCAAACGGCTGCTCGCCGATCTTGACGCCCACGCTCCCGTGTCTGCTCACCGCAGCCCGATGCAGGCGACGTTCGTGACCGACGCGGCGCTTGAGCGGTGCCTGGAAGCCATGGGTCGCGGCGCGGCCGCGGCAATCGGTTGCTGGAGCCACTCGGACGGCTCGGTCGTGGTGGGCGCGGCTCTTGATGAGGCATCAGGATGGGTCGCACGTGTCGATGAAGCGACGGTGCGCACACCCGCGGGCAAGCAACTGGCCCGGTGGCTCGCCGATCCGGACGCGCCGAAGATCGGGCACGATATCAAAACCACCAAACGGCTGCTGGGCAGATTGGGCTATGCGCTTGAGGGCATTGCGGGTGATACGATGGTGGCCGCCTATCTCCTGAATCCCGCGCGCACCAATCAGTCGTTGCCGGATCTGGCGGATGAGTACCTCGAAGAGCGGCTGCCGCCGATGCAGACAGACGCGATCCCGTCGCTGGTTCACGCGCTGGGCGCCGTCCGCCGCCTCCACGACCGGCTGATCGCCTCGCTGCGCGAGCACCAGCTTGTGAGCCTCTACACCGACCTTGAGCTGCCGCTGGTGGGTGTGCTGGCCTGCATGGAGGCAACCGGCATCGCCATTGATCTCGCCTATCTCGCCGGCTTGCGCAGCACGATGGACGCGCAGCTGCTGCGCCTCACCCAGGAGGTCTACCGGCTGGCCGGCTGTTCGTTTAATCTCAACTCGCCGAAGCAGCTGGCCCAGGTGCTCTTTGAGCGGCTCAAGCTGCCCGTCATCAAGCGGACCAAGACCGGCCCGTCAACCGACAGCGACGTGCTGCGTCAATTGGCCCAGCAGCATCCGTTGCCGCAGCAGCTCATCCAGTATCGGGAACTCTCGAAGCTCGTCTCTACCTACGTGGACGCGCTGCCGAAGCTGGCGGATTCTGCGACCGGCCGTCTCCACACCTCGTTCAACCAGACCGCCACCGCGACCGGGCGGTTGTCCTCCAGCGAGCCGAATCTGCAACATATTCCCATCAAGACCGAGCTGGGCCGGTCGATTCGCCGGGCGTTCATCCCCGGCATCCCCGATGGGGTCTTGCTGGCGGCCGATTACTCGCAGATCGAGCTGCGCATCCTCGCCCATGTGTCGGGCGATGCGCAACTGACCGAGGCGTTTCGTCAGGGCCGCGACATCCACCGGTTCACCGCGTCGCTGATCTACGGGATGAAGGAAGCAGAGGTGCAGCCGGAGCAGCGCAATGCGATGAAGGCGGTGAACTTCGGCATCCTCTATGGGATGACGTCGCACGGCCTGTCAAAAGAGCTGGGGATTGCATTTGAGGAAGCCCAGTCGTTCATCGATGCGTACTTCGAACGCTACCCGAGCGTCCGGGCATACCTCGATCAGCAGATCGAACGGGCCCGCCGCGAGGGGTTTGTGCAGACGCTGCTCGGCCGTCGGCGCTACATTCCCGAAGTCAACAGCCCCGACATGGTCATTAGGCAGTTTGGCGAGCGCATGGCGGTGAACGCCCCGATTCAGGGCACCGCGGCGGATTTGATCAAGCGGGCGATGGTGCAGATGGCGCGGGAACTCGCTCGCGAGCGGCTCGCCAGCCGCATGGTCGTGCAGGTGCATGATGAGCTGGTGTTTGAAGCGCCGCGGCATGAGCTGGATCGTCTTGTCCCCCTTGTGCGGCGGGTGATGGAGGGGGTGATCGAGCTGTCCGTGCCGCTCACGGTGACGATGAAGGCCGGCCCGAACTGGTTGGATTTGACAGAAGTCCGATGACGTTCGTTCAGGGTTCAGGGTTGAGGGTTCAGGGTAGTTGCCCCGAACCCCGAACCCCGAACCCAGAGCCGTCACGATGGTGGTGATCGGGGTCACGGGCGGGTTCGGCACCGGCAAGAGCACGGTGGCCGGCATGTTCAAGCAGCTCGGGGCGGTCGTGCTCGATGCCGATGCGATCGCCCACGACGTGATGGAGCCGAAGCGGCTGGCCTGGCGCCGGATCGTCAAGGCGTTCGGCCCCCAGATCCTCAATGAGGATCACACCGTCAACCGCAAGCGGTTGGCGTCGCTCGTGTTTCACGACGCCCAGCGTCGGCAGCGACTGGAAACGATCGTGCACCCGCCGGTGCTGCGGTCGATCAAGCAGCGGCTGCATCGGCTGCGGCGCGCATGCAAGGTGCGGGCGGTCGTGCTGGATGTGCCGCTGCTGATCGAAGCGGGCGCGCACGAATTGGTTGACGCGCTGGTGGTGGTGACGGCGCTACCCGAGGTGCAGCGCGAACGCCTCAGACACAAAGGCTGGACGCAGGAGGAGGCTCATGCACGGATTGCGGCACAGTGGGACTTGTCGGCCAAGGTGGCCTTGGCCGATCACACGGTCGATAATTCAGACGGCGTGGACGCCACGCGAACACAGGTGAAGCGAATATGGAATCAACTGGCAGCAGCACCCAGCAGGCGAAGCTCGACATCGCGGCATTGAAAGACCTCAAGATCTCCGAGCTGACCAAAGTGGCTCGGGATCTCGGGGTCAACGGCATCTCAGGGCTGAAGAAACAGGACCTGATTTTCCGGGTCCTGTCCGCCCAGACCGAGAAGGAAGGGCTGATCTTTTCCTCCGGGGTCCTGGAGATCCTCCCGGATGGGTTCGGCTTCCTCCGCTCGCCCAACTACAACTACCTGCCGTGTCCCGACGACATCTACGTGTCGCCGTCGCAGATCCGGCGGTTTGACCTGCGCACCGGCGATGTCGTCAACGGGCAGGTGCGGCCTCCGAAAGAGGGCGAGCGCTACTTCGCGCTGCTGAAGGTGGAGGCGGTCAACGGCGAGAACCCCGAGGAGTCGAAGGCCAAGACCAACTTCGACAACCTCACGCCCATCTACCCGAACCAGCGGTTCGTGCTTGAGACCAACCCGAAGGAGATGTCGACCCGCATCATGGATCTCCTCACCCCCATCGGCAAGGGGCAGCGCGGGCTGATTGTAGCACCCCCGTACAGCGGCAAGACGGTGCTGCTGCAGAAGATCGCCAACGCGATCACCACGAATAATCCCGAGATCGTGCTCATCGTGCTGCTCATCGATGAGCGTCCCGAAGAGGTGACCGACATGCAGCGGTCGGTCAAAGGCGAGGTGATCTCCTCGACGTTCGATGAGCCGGCCGACCGGCATATCCAGGTGGCGGAGATTGTCCTGGAAAAGGCCAAGCGGCAGGTGGAGCACAAGCGGGACGTCGTCATCCTGCTGGATAGCATCACGCGCCTGGCGCGGGCCTACAACACCGTCGAGCCGCACAGCGGCCGCGTGCTCACCGGGGGGTTGGACGCCAATGCGCTGCACAAGCCCAAGCGGTTTTTCGGCTCCGCCCGCGGGGTCGAAGAAGGCGGCAGCCTCACCATCATCGGCACCTGTATCGTGGACACGGGTTCGAGGATGGACGAGGTGATCTTCGAAGAGTTCAAAGGCACGGGGAACCTTGAGCTGACGATGGACCGGAACCTCTTCCAGCGGCGCATCTATCCGGCCATCGATATCCGGCGGTCGAACACCCGCCGGGAAGAGCTGCTGGTGGCCAACGATGAGTTGCAGAAAATCTGGATCCTGCGTAAAGTATTGAACGAGATGGATCCGGTGCAGGCGATGGAGCTGTTGATCGACCGGCTCTCAAAGACGAAGTCGAACAAGGACTTTCTCGCGACGATGGCGAAGCAGTCATGACAATCGCTCAAGGCTCAAGGCTCAAGGCTCCATCGAAGAACGCTGTAGGCTCAAGGCTCCAGGCTCTAGGCAAGAACGGTTCTGGCCTACAGCCTACAGCCTCGAACCTAGAGCGTTCTTCCCTTCAGCCTACAGCCTACAGCCTACAGCGGACCGGAGGCAGTTTCTGATGAGGACCGGGATTCATCCAGAATACGTGGAAGCGGTCATTACGTGCACGTGCGGCGCGGTCTACCATACCCGCTCCACGCGCAAGGCCATCCACGTGGAAATTTGCGCCGCCTGCCACCCGTTCTTCACCGGCCAGCAGAAACTGGTGGATACCGCCGGCCGGGTCGAAAAATTCAAGCGGAAATATACGAGGAAGACCACATAACCCCTCCTCTTTGCTCTGGGCTCCGGGTTCGGGGCTCACCTCGTGCCGAGCACGGCACTCGGTGCGAGGCAGGGCAGTTGCCCAGAGCCCCCAGCCCAGAACCCTGAACCTCAAGCGTTGTTGAGATGCAGTTACCGCGCGAACAGCTCCTTGATCAACTGAGCCAGCTTGAGCGGCGGTATGCGGAGCTTGAGCGCCGGCTTGCCGATCAAGCCGGCGGGCGCGAGCCCCTGCCTGCGCCGCCGGCGCGGCAGGCAGGAAAAACGTATCAGGAGTTGTCCAAAGAGTTGTCGGATCTGCGCGAGATGGTGGCGCTCTACCGTACCTACCTGCGGGTGGAGCGGGATGCGAAAGAGGCGGAGACGCTTTTTTCTGCGCAGGGCGACCTGGAAATGCGCAAGCTGGCCAAAGAGGAAGCGGTGGCGCTGCGCCGGCAACAAATGGAGCTGGTGAGCCAGCTCCAACAGCTCTGGGTTGAGCGCCATCAGACGCCGGAGCGTCCCTTCATCGTGGAAATCCGCGCGGGCACCGGGGGGCTTGAAGCGAGCCTCTTTGTCGCGGATCTCTATCGCATGTACACCAAGTACGCCGCCAAATGCGGATGGACCGTGGAGGCGATGGAGCGCACCCGCTCGGAAGCGGGCGGGTTCAAAGAGATCGCCTTTTCCGTGAAGGGGCAGGGGGCGTGGCCGCGGTTTCAGTATGAAAGCGGCGTGCACCGGGTCCAGCGGGTGCCCGCCACGGAGGCCCAGGGGCGGATCCACACGTCTACGGTGACCGTCGCGGTGCTGCCTGAGCCTGAGGACGTGGAGCTGCCGGCGATTCCGGCCAAGGATCTCCAGATCGACGTGTACCGCTCATCCGGGCCGGGCGGGCAGGGGGTGAACACCACCGATTCGGCGGTGCGCATCCGCCACATTCCCACCGGCTTGATGGTGACCTGCCAGGATGAACGCAGCCAGCTGCGCAATAAGGAGAAGGCGATGCGCGTGCTGCGGGCGCGGCTGCTGGATCAGATTCAGCAGGATCAGCGCCGGCAGATCGCCTCGGATCGGCGCCGGCAGGTGGGGCAGGGCGAGCGCAGCGAGAAGATCCGCACGTATAATTTCCCGGACCGGCGCGTGACCGACCACCGCATCGGCCTGACGCTGCACAAGCTCGACCAGCTCATGAACGGGGAGCTGCAGGAGCTCACGGAGGCGCTCATCGCCGCGGATCAGGCGAAGCGGCTAGTGCTTCGACCAGATTGATTTGACGAATCGGGCTCAGCACTAGTGCCGAGCGGACCAATCGATCAACTCAAAATAGTCGAGGCACTAGACTCATGAGCGAACGAGGCAACGGATTCGTCGTTCGTGATTCGTGGTTCGTGAATCGCAAACCGGATCACGATCCACGATCCACGATTCACGATTCACGCAACGCGCAGGAAGTATTGCGCGAAGGGGCCAGGCGATTGCGCGAGGCAGGACTCGAGTCCGCCGAGCGGGAGGCGGAGTGGTTGCTCGGCCATCTGCTGAGCCAGAAGCCTGCCGAGCTCTATCTTCGCGAGGCGCCGGTGCCGGAGGATATCGCCGCCGCCTTCTTTGCCCATGTCGCTGCGCGGGCGACGGGGACGCCGCTTCAGTATCTGTTGAAGGACGCGGAGTTCTTCGGCGAGCGCTTTCTCGTGGCGCCCGGCGTGTTCATCCCGCGTCCTGAGACCGAGGCGATTGTCGAGGCGGCGCTTCACCACCTGCGCGCGAGGCAACGGCGGCTCGACCGGCCCCTGCGCCTCCTCGATGCGGGCACGGGAACCGGTTGCATCGCGATTACGCTCGCCCGAGCGCTGGCACCTTGTGTTGTCGTCGGCGTTGAGGTATCATGGGATGTTTTGGAGATCGCCCGCGCGAACGTCGCGCGATATCAGCTCTCAAGCCGGGTGCACCTCGTTCGCGGGCGGTGGACGGGGCCGTTTCCTTCCGGCAACGTGTTTGACGGCGTGGTGTCAAATCCGCCCTACATTCCGAGCGCTCACGTGGACCGCTTGCCGTTGGACGTCCGTCGTGAACCCCGTCTCAGTCTCGATGGCGGAGCCGACGGCATGCGACATCTTCGCGAGCTGATCGAGGGGGCCCCGCGCGTGTTGGCGCCGGGGGGGCTCGTGGCGCTTGAGTGCGGTGAGGAACACGTCGAGCCGCTGTGTGACATCGCCCGCGCCGCGGGGTGGAGTCGGGACGTCCTGCCGCTGCGCGATCTGGCGAACCGTCCCCGCGGCCTTCTGATTGCGAAAAAAGACAGCGGCTTTTCAAAATCACCGTAATCAGTGTTGATGGTTGTTGAACGATTGCTGATCCAACACAGCGGGCCCTTGCACGGGACCGTGACCGTCGGCGGGGCGAAAAACGCCGTGCTGCCGATCATGGCGGCGAGCCTGCTGACCGACGACACGTCAGTCATCGAGCACGTCCCCCGCGTGACGGACGTCACCTCGATGCTCGACATCCTGCGCCGGCTCGGCGTCCGGGTCGAGTTTGCCGGGGATCATCTGACGATCACCCCGGGCGGGTATGCGGGGACGGTCGCGCCGTACGAGTTGGTGAGCCGGATGCGGGCCTCGGTCTGTGTCTTGGGGCCGCTGTTGGCCAAGCACGGCAAGGCCCGGGTTTCCATGCCGGGCGGCTGCGTGATCGGACCGCGACCCATCGATCTTCATCTGAAGGGGCTGCACGCGCTCGGGGCGGCGTTCACCATTGAGCACGGCGACATCATCGCGCAGGGCGCGCTGCGGGGCGCTCGCGTGCACCTGAGCGGAGCGTTCGGCTCCTCCGTCCTTGCGACAGTCAACGTGATGATGGCGGCCACGCTGGCACGCGGCACCACCGTCATCGAGCACGCCGCCTGCGAGCCGGAAGTCGTGGACCTGGCGAATTGTCTCATCGCGATGGGCGCCCGCATCGAGGGGCACGGCGGGCCGGTGATCCGGATTGATGGGGTGGAGCGGCTGCATGGGGTGACGTATCGCATCATCCCGGATCGCATTGAAGCCGGCACGTTGATGATCGCCGCGGCGATTGCCGGCGGCGACGTCGTGATTGACGGCGCGCGGGCCGAGCATCTCGGCGCGGTCATCGACAAGCTGTCGGAAGCCGGCGTCGCGGTTGAAAAGCTGAATGGGGCGCTGCGCGTCGTGGCGGCGCATCCGCTCCAGGCGGTGGATGTGACCACGCTCCCCTTCCCAGGGTTTCCCACAGATCTGCAGGCGCAAATGATGGCGTTGATGGCGGTGTCCCGCGGCGTCAGCGTCCTGGCTGAAAAAGTGTACCCGGAGCGGTTCATGCACATCTCAGAACTGAACCGGATGGGGGCTTCGATTACGCGCGAAGGCGCCAGCGCCATTGTCAAAGGGGTGGCCCGGCTCTCCGGAGCGCCGGTGATCGCCACCGACTTGCGGGCCTCCGCGGCGCTCATCCTGGCGGGGCTGGCGGCTGAGAACCAGACGGCAGTCGCCGGTGTGGAGCATTTGGACCGAGGGTATCAGCACCTTGAGGAGCAACTGGTGCGCGTGGGCGCGAAGATTCAGAGGGTGCCGGTATCAGATACCGGCTATAGCTAGCCATAAGGGGCCGGTATCTGATACCGGTGAGAGAGGAGCGAACATGGTTGTGATTCGTCTGCAGCGGCGCGGCACCAAGAAGGCCCCCCACCACCGCATCGTGGTCACGGACCGTGCCCGCGCCCAATCCGGCCGCGTGCTGGAAACCTTGGGGTATTACGATCCGTCGTACAACCCGCCGAAATTTTCACTCGATGAGTCGCGCCTCGTCTTCTGGATCTCCTCGGGGGCGCAGGTGTCCCA
This sequence comes from uncultured Planctomycetales bacterium, assembly GCA_964373835.1. Classification (GTDB taxonomy): domain Bacteria; phylum Omnitrophota; class Gorgyraeia; order Aquiviventales; family Aquiviventaceae; genus CAYJWN01. The sequence goes on along the minus strand of CAYJWN010000025.1, from coordinate 9,120 downwards.
GGCGGTGTACCACCTCGTGAAGCACTTCAAGAAGGTGTCATTGGCTACGGCCAAGAGCTAAGAGCGCCTATCAAAAAGACCATGGGCGCTCTGGCTCTGGGCTGGGGGCTCTGGGCTGTGGGTCGGTAGTTGCCCTGAGCCCAGAACCCCGAGCCCTGAGCGAAGGTCATTGTGTGAGGCGCTCTAAGGATGCGGATTGATGTGATGACGATCTTTCCAGAGATGTTCCCCGGCGTGCTGGGCGCCTCGATGTTGAAGCGCGCCCAGGCGCAGGGGCATCTTCGGATCGCGGTGCACGATCTGCGCGACTATTCGCGCGACAAGCACCGGAAGGTGGACGACCGCCCGTACGGCGGCGGCCCGGGCATGGTGATGCGCGTGGAGCCGATCGCCGAGGCGGTGGACGCGATCAAGCGGTCGTGTGCGGACCATGAGGGCGCGCCGGAGAGCGCGTGTCGCACGATCCTCATGAGCCCGCAGGGGGAACGGCTGTCCTCCGCCGTGGCGCAGGAGCTGGCTTCGGCGAAGCACCTGGTCATCATCTGCGGCCATTATGAGGGGATCGATGAGCGGGTGAAGCTCTCGGTGGCGGATCGCTCCATGTCCATCGGGGATTACGTGCTGACGGGTGGAGAGCTGCCGGCACTCGTGCTCATCGATGCAGTCGCCCGCTTTGTCCCCGGCGTCATCGGGCACGAGGAAGCCACGAAGGAAGAATCCTTTGCGGACGGTTTGCTGGAATATCCACAGTACACGCGGCCGCCGGTTTTTCGCGGGCTGGCGGTGCCTGAGGTGCTGCTATCCGGCGATCATGAACGGATCGCCGCGTGGCGCAAGCAGCAATCGGTGGCGAGGACGCTGGCGTCCCGTCCGGATCTTGCGAAAGGCGCTCTCTAGGCTCAAGGCTCAAGGCTCAAGGCAACAGCAGTAGCCCAGAGCCTCCAGCCTAGAGCCTCGAGCCACACGTCGAGTCGGAGGATGGTGATGGACTGGTTGAAGCTGGTGCACGGCACGACGGCTCCCGCCGCAGCGGCGAGTTTCCGGCCGGGAGATGAGGTCCGCGTGTGGTATCGCATCGTCGAGCAGGGCAAGGAGCGGCTCGGTCAGTTTGAAGGGATTGTCATTCGCTGCCGGGGCTCCGGGCCGTCGAAGACGTTCACCGTCCGCCGCGTCACCTACGGCGAGGGCGTGGAGCGCGTCTTCCCGATGGATGCGCAGACCATCTCGCGGATCGACGTCCTCAGGCGGGGACGCGTGAAGCGCAGCCGGCTCTACTATCTCCGGTCGGTGATCGGCAAGACCCGCATCGCGGCCGCGGATCTGCAGGGCGGGACCGCGACGCCGGGCGGGGCGGTGCCGGTCGTCGACGCCACCGCAAAGGACAGCCTTGCTCCTGAGCGCACCGAAGCCGCCGTGGCCTCTGCGGACCAAGCCACGGGCAGTCCCAAGCCGCGCGTTTGAGCGGCAGGCCGCCGCGGCCGGGTTTTGCCGCATCGCCGGCGTCGATGAAGCGGGCCGCGGGCCGTGGGCCGGGCCCGTCGTGGCCTCGGCGGTCATGCTGCAACGACCCCGCTTATCCGTTCGGATTGACGATTCCAAGCGGCTCACCCCGCGCCACCGGCTTCGCGCCTTCCACGTGATCCTTCAACACGCCGAGGTGGGCTTCGGCATCGTCTGCGCCGAAGAGATCGACCGGCGCAACATCCTCCAGGCCACGCTCCTGGCGATGCAGCGGGCGATCGAGGACCTGCCGGTGACGCCGGAGCTGATCCTCGTCGACGGCACCGCCGCGCCGCCGACGCCGATTCCGTGCTGGCCGCTCGTGCGCGGCGATCAGCGCAGCTATGTGATCGCCTGCGCCTCCATCATGGCCAAGGTGTTGCGAGACCGCCTCATGGCGTTTTATCACACCCTCGATCCCCGGTACGCGTTTGAACGGCATAAAGGCTACGGCACGCGGCTGCACGCCAGCCGGTTGGCGCAGTGCGGGCCCTCCCTCTTCCACCGGCGAAGCTTCAGGCCGGTCCTTCATGAGATCGCTGCGGATGCTGACGCCTAACGAGCAGCGCCGCGCGCTGGGTGAGTGGAGCGAGCGGCTGGCTCGGCAATTCCTCGCAGGGCAGGGATATGTCATCCGCGAGACCAACGTCCGCTTTCCTGTTGGGGAGATCGACGTGGTGGCGCAGGAGGGAGGCGTCTTGTGCTTCGTCGAAATTCGCTCGGCCTCCTCGGCCCAGTGGGGCGGGGCGCTCGCTTCCATCACCGACCGGAAGCGCCAACGGCTCATCCGCGCGGCCCGATGGTATCTCGCCCGGTTGAGGGAGCTGCCGCCTGAAATCCGGTTCGATGTGGTTGGCATCGACTGGGAGCCGGCCGGGCGCCCTCAGATTGAGCTGATCCGCGGCGCCTTCGACGCGTCGTGATCAATAATGCTGTTTCATATACAGATAGCGACGGGGCCTGTCAGGGCGATGCTCCGTCGGAACGCTCGGCATGGCCCACCGTGCCATGCCTTCGCTCGGCCTCCGGGGTTCGCTCGTCCCTGCGGTTCAGCGAGGGGGACACCGTGGCCGCTCACCCCTCCGGACGTCCGGCTCCGCATTCGCCCTGCCACCCGTCGCTCGCGCAGCTGCGGTGGCCAGCGCTCTGTCGAGTGCTCTTTGATAGGACATAGAAGTCAAGTTTGGCGGGTGACGCCGGAGGGGAGGCCCCTGCCGGCCGTCCGTTCGACCAGAACGCTCCTCGCTTCGTCGTGCAGACGACCATACGAGACGCCCCTGCGTGGCCAGGACGGCCGGCGGGGTCCCGCCCCTCGGCCTGCGGCCTCGGGATCCTCGCCGAGGGATCCCGAGCGAGAGCGAGGGGCAGGCGGCAGGCCCTGCCAAACTTGACCACTACCTATAAGACCTGCATATAAGACCTGCTGGTTGCATCTGTGAAACATTTCACATATAATGAGACTTCATCTTCTTCACGCAGAGCCCAGTTGTCATCACGCGTCAGCGAGGCCGGGGTTGCAGGGCTCACTTGAGCAGTTTCTCGAGCAGGTTGCCCGCCGAGGATCCTGGGTCGGCGGGGGCAGTGTCGCCGCGCTCAGCGCGGCCCTGGCGGCCGCGCTGCTGGAGAAGCTGGCCGCCCATCCCCGGGCGGTCGGACGGCTCAGGCGGCTGCGGCGCGAGTGCGTGCGCCTGATCCAGCAGGATGCGACGATGTTCGCCCGCGTGATTGCCGCCACGCGCGCCGGCAACCGCCGGGCGTTCGCGAGCTCGCTTAAGCGGTCGACTGAGGTGCCCTACCGGGTGTTTGCGCATGCCAAGACCATCCAGGCGACCTGCCGCGCGGAGCAGCGATCCATCAACCCTCAGTTTCAGTCCGACCTGCACTGCGTCATGGCGCTGGCCGCAGCCGCCGGAGAATCCGCCCGGACGCTGATCGACACCAATCTCGCATGGCTGAAGGACCGGGCCTACGCCGCCCGGATGCGGCGTCGGTTGCGTGCGGCCATGCAACCGCATGTTTCCTGACGTCTCAACCCAGATTCCGATGCCCGCCCACGTGATCCTGGATGGGAAAGCCATCGCAGAGCGGATCAAGAACGAGATCCGCCGGGAATTGGACAAGAGGATCGGCCAGCGGCCGACGTTGGCCATCCTCTCCTTTCAGAACCCTGCCTCCGAGGCGTACCGGCGCGCGCAAGAGCGAGAAGCCAAGTCTCTGCTTATTGGTATAACAGGTGAACACTTGCCGGGGAGCGCTACGCAGGAAACAGCGGAGTATTGCATCCAGAGGTGGAACGATGATCAGAACATCCACGGCATCTTCGTCCATCAACCGATGCCGCCCCAGATCGACCCCCAACGCATCTCAGGCGTCATCGACCCACGGAAGGACGTCGAAGGGATCCACCCGCAGAATTCCGTGCGTCGTTTTTTCGCTCGGGCGCGGATCGGATCGTGCACGGCGCTGGCGGTGATGGAGCTGATCGAAACGACGGGCGTGGACCTAGCCGGTAAGGAGGCCGTCGTGATCGGCCACAGCGAGATCGTCGGGCGGCCGGTTGGCATGCTGCTGTTGGATAAGCTCGCCACCACGACGATCTGCCATGTCGGGACCGACAAAGCGGGCCGCCTCGAAGAGCACGTCCGGCGCGCCGATGTGCTTGTCGTCGCCGTCGGCCGGCCGCGATTCATCAAGGGCGCGTGGATCAAACCGGGCGCGATCGTCGTCGATGTGGGGATCAACGTGGTCGGCGGGCACGTCGTCGGTGACGTGGAGTTTGAGTCCGCCAGGGAGCGGGCCAACTACATCAGTCCCGTGCCCGGCGGCGTGGGGCCGGTGACCGTCATGATGGTCATGAAAAACACCGTCGAGGCGTTCAAGCTGCAGCATGAGCCTTCCTGAAGCCGACCGATTCGAACAAAAGCTCGGCAAGAAACCGTTTCTCGTGACGATGGAGGTCAATCCGCCCAAGGGCACCGACCTGTCGGAGATCCTCGGCGCCGTGGAGCGGGTCGGGGGGCTGGTGGATGCCATCAACGTGACGGACGGCTCAGGCGCCATCATGCGAGCCTCATCGGTCGCGGTGGCAAAGGAGATTCTGGATGCTGGTGTTGATCCCATTCTCCAGCTGACATGTCGGGATCGAAATAGTCTCGCCCTTCAAGCAGACCTGCTTGGTGCTTCCATCCTGGGTATCCGTAACCTCCTTCTGTTGAAGGGTGACGATCCGAAGGCTGGCGACCATCCTGAGGCAAGGCCGGTATTTGAGATTGATTCTGCGGGCCTCATGCGGGTGGCAAGGGGACTCACCGAAGGGAAGGATATGACCGGTAATGTCCTCAAGGGTTTGCCGCGTTTCTGCATCGGGGCAGCCGCCGACCCCGGCGCAAAAGATCTCGAAGTGGAAGCGCAGAAGCTCAAGGCCAAGATCGACGGCGGCGCTGTGTTTTTCCAGACGCAGGCGGTGTTTGACCCCGCATCGCTGCGCGAGTTCATGAAGCGTGTGCGGGCGCTCGGTCCTTCGACTCGGCCTGGAGGCCTCGCTCAGGATGTCGCCCCTTCGGGGCTCCACAAACCCGTGCTCGCCGGCATCCTGCTGGTCAAGTCGGCCAAGATGGCGCGCTACATGAACGAGCACGTGTGGGGCATCCACGTGCCGGATGTCCTCATCGCGCGGTTTGAGCAGGCGAGCGACAAGCGGGCGGAATGCGTGGCGGTGACGGTGGAGCTCATCCGAGCGGTTCGGGAATCAGCGGACGGTATCCACTTATATGCCTTGGGATGGGAAGATTTGGTCCCGGAGATCCTGAGAGAGGCGGGAGTTGTTGGCCAAGGAAAAAGTCAACAGGAAAAAGTCAAAACCACAACGCAAAAGTCAAAACTGTCTTCGTCGTAGCGGGTACACTTTTGGGTTTGGCTTGTGGTGTTACCTTTTACGTTTTGAATTTTGAGTTAATCAAATGAATAAGACGGCGTTATATGATCGGCATCGGCAGCTTGGGGCCAAGATGACGGACTTCCACGGCTGGGACATGCCGCTCTACTACACGAGCATCCTGGAAGAGCATAAGGCGGTCCGCCAGGCGCTGGGCCTGTTTGACATCTCGCACATGGGGCAGGTGGTGGTGAGCGGGCCGGATGCGGTCCAGATGCTCAACCACCTGATGGTCAGCGACTTGAGCCAGGTCGGAGAGGGGCGCGCCTGCTACACGCTGATGTTGAATGAGGTCGGCGGCATCCTGGATGATCTGATCGTCTACCGCCTGGGCACCGAGGATATGCTCGTGATCGTCAACTGCGGCAATCGCACCAGTGATGTCGAGTGGCTGACGGCCCACGCGACCGGCCGCACCACCGTGACCGATATCAGCGAGGGGCGATCCATCCTCGCCGTGCAGGGGCCGCGCGCCAGCCGGGTGCTCGAGGAGATTCTCGACGCGCGGGTGGCGGGCCTCGGGCGGTTTGGGGTGGCACCCATTCGGACGATGGGGCCTGATGCCTGCATCGCGCGGACCGGCTATACCGGCAGCGATGGGTTTGAGCTGTTTCTCCCGGACCACCACGCGAAGCGGGTGTGGGAGATGGTGCTGACCATGGCGAAGCCGATGGGTGCGTTGCCCGTGGGCTTGGGCGCGCGGGACACGCTGCGGGTGGAAGCCGGACTGCGCCTCTACGGCACGGATATGGATTCGGCGACCACGCCCATCGAAGTCGGATTGGACTGGACGGTCGCCATCAACAAACCGGCCTTCATCGGCAAAGAGGCGTTAGTGCGGCAAAAGCGCGACGGGGTCGTGAGGAAATTTGTCGGGTTTGAGCTCTCCCAGGGCCCGGTGCCGCGACACGGTCTTGAGTTGACCGCCGCCGGTGAGCAGGGCACTCGGCGGGTCGGCACGGTGACGAGCGGCACCTTCAGCCCCATGCTGAATAAGCCGCTCGGCATGGGGTATGTGGAGCCGGCATTCACGAAGCCCGGCACGGCGCTGACGATGACGGTCCGCAGCCAGCGCTACACCGGCACCGTCGTAAAACTACCATTCTGGAAACCAGAAGGGGAAGTGGCAAAGTGGCTAGGTGGCAAAGTGACTCAAGCCGCCCTTGGCCACTCAGCCACTGAGCCACCCAGCCACTGAGCTGCTTGAGGAGGTTGTTGCCAATGGAGTTCCCAGGGGACCTGCGATACACGAAAACGCATGAATGGGCCAGGCAGGATGCCAACGAGGTAATTGCGGGGATTACCTCCCACGCGCAGGAAGAATTACGCGATGTGGTCTTTGTCGAGCTGCCGAAGGTCGGCAAGGTCGTGAAGCAGGGCGACGCGGTGGCGGTGATCGAGTCGGTCAAGGCCGCCTTCGATATCTATGCGCCGGTCTCCGGCACGATCTCGCGCGTGAATGAAGCGGTCACGAAATCCCCCCAGCTCGTCAACCAGGACTGTTACGGGACCGGCTGGCTCTTTGCGATCACCCCGAGTGCGCCGAAGGAGTTGTCAACGCTGCTCTTGGCGGACGATTACACCAAGCAGCTGAGGGAATGATGGATTACGCTCCCAATACCGACGCGCAGTTGCAGGAGATGCTCCGCACCATCGGTGTGGGCTCCTTCGATGAGCTGATCAGCGCGGTGCCGCGTGAGCTGCACCAGCGGAGCCTCGATGTGCCGCCGGGATTGGTGGAGGCGCAGGTGATCGAGCTGTGCGAAGGGTTGGCCGCGCGCAACCGCTCGCTCACGTCCGTCACCTCGTTGCTCGGGGCCGGGGCGTACAGTCATCTCATCCCGACGGTTGTGGATGCGCTGGCGGCTCGAGGCGAATGGCTCACCCCCTACACCCCCTACCAGGCCGAAGCGAGCCAGGGCACCCTGCAGGCGATCTACGAGTTTCAAACCATGATCTGCGAGCTGTTCCAGATGGAGGTGGCCAACGCGTCGCTCTATGACGGCGCCTCAAGCGTCGCGGAGGCGGCGGTGCTGGCGCTGCGCTCGACGGAGCGCCCAAGGCTCCTCGTCTCAGAAGCGGTGCACCCGCATGCGAGAGAGGTCATCGCGACGTATGTCAGCGGGACCCACGCAGTCCTCCAAGAGATCCCAACGGTGAATGGGGTGACGGATCTTGAAGCGTTAGGGAAGGCGTTGCGCGACGACGTGGCGGGCCTGATCATGCAGCAGCCCAACGTGTTCGGTGTGCTGGAACCCATGGCGCAGGCCGCCCAACTGGTGCATCGGGTCGGCGGGCTGTTCATGGCGTCCGTGTATCCGGTGAGCCTTGGTCTGCTCCAGCCCCCCGGCGCCTACGGGGCGGATATTGCGGTCGCTGAAGGCCGGTGCCTGGGGAGCCCTGTGGCCTACGGCGGGCCGGGGCTGGGGTTGTTTACAACGACAGGGGCGCTGTTGCGCCGCGTGCCTGGGCGGTTGGCCGGCTGCACCGTGGATCAGGCCGGGCGGCGCGGGTTTACCCTCACGCTCCAGACGCGCGAGCAGCACATCCGGCGGGAACGGGCGACCTCGAACATCTGCACGAATGAAGGGTGGTTGGCGCTGCGGGCGACGATCTTCCTCAGCTTGATGGGGCCGCAGGGCATGCAGGAGCTGGCCCAGCTGAATCTTGAGAAGGCGCACTATGCGTGCGAACGGTTGCGGGACATCCCTTGGATCCATCCGGCATTCGACCAGCCGTTCTTCAACGAGTTCACACTCCAGTACGATCCATCGGTGAAGGTCGACGCGATCAATCGCAAGCTGGCTAAGAAGGGATTCATCGGGGGCCTGCCGCTCGCTTCGTGGTACCCCGCGATGCCCCAAGGGAGCGTGTGGTGCGTGACTGAACAGGTCGGCCAAGAGGCGATTGATCGGCTGATTGAGACGTTACAAACACTCGATGGTTGAATCGCTCATTTTTGAAAGGTCCGTCCCGGGACGCCGCGGGTATCGTTTGCCGCCCGGCGACGTGCCCTCGCGTTCGCCCTCGGAGCTCTTGCCGGCTGAGCAGGTGCGCGCCGGCACGCCTCCGCTTCCGGAGGTGGCGGAGTTTGACGTGATCCGCCATTACACGAGGCTGTCTCAGCAAAACTTCTCCGTGGATACGCACTTCTATCCACTGGGGTCCTGCACGATGAAGTACAATCCCAGGCTCAATGAGCGGGTCGCGGCGCTGCCGGGGTTCGCGTGGCTGCACCCGCTCCAACCGGCCTCGACGGTGCAGGGCATCCTTCAACTGCTCTATGAGCTGGAGCAGCTGTTGTGCGCCATCACCGGCATGGCGGCGTTCACGCTGCAGCCTGCCGCCGGCGCGCAAGGCGAACTGACAGGACTGAAAATCATCGCAGCCCACCACCGGCGCAAGCGGCGCGCCCGCTCGGTGATCCTGATTCCGGATTCCGCGCACGGCACGAACCCTGCGTCGGCGGCGCTCTCGGGCTTTTCCGTCGTCCAGCTTCGATCAGGGTCGGACGGCCTGATCGATCTGGCGGAGCTCAAGTCGAAACTCACGAAGGACGTGGCGGCGCTGATGCTCACCAATCCCAACACGCTGGGGCTGTTTGAGCGGGATATCGCAACGATCGCTGCGCTGCTGCATGAGCGGGATGCGCTCATCTACATGGACGGGGCGAACATGAACGCGCT
>CAYJWN010000024.1:16772-19277 GCA_964373835.1 uncultured Planctomycetales bacterium | reverse complement strand
GCTCAGGATGAGATTCCCCAATTCGAACCAGCTCACCTTCTTATGAAAGAAGTATCCTGTTGACAAGATGTGACACGCTTGCTAGTGTATTTAACTAGTGCTTCGACTATATTGAGTTGATCGATAGTTCCGCTCAGCACTAGTGCCGAGCTCGTCCATCAAATCAATCTAGTCGAGGCACTAGCACGCTACCGCAAGCACGTGTGGTTACGAGGACGCTTCTTTCACCTGCCATCGCATGACGGTGTGGCGTCGCATGCAGTCAAGTGGGTCAGCCCCAAAGGCCGCGCGTCTTTGGGGTTTTTGTTTGGCCGCGCGCCTCGTGAAACAGGAGGCCATCACGTGAGCAAAAGGCGCGGCATCCTCATGGCAGGGTTGGGACTGGTCGTGTTGGGTGCGGCGATTGGCGAGCACGTCTATCGTCGGATCATCCAGCGCAAGTACCATGAAGCCGTTGAGAGCCGCCGGCAGCTGGAACGGCGGTTCGGCGACATGCTGGCGAGCCACGAACAGGTCAAGGCGGATCTCGCCCAAGAGCGGCAGCGTTCACAGGGTCTCGAGGACGCGCTGGCCGCGGCGCAGGCACAGGTGGAGGAAGCGGTGGCCCGTCTGACGGAAGAGACGCGCACCGCCAGGGCATTGCAGCTGCGGCTGGCTGCGATGCAGCAACAGATGGATCAGCTTCAGGGGGAGCTGGCTTTCACGTTGGAAAACCGGCATGCGGCCGACAGAGAATCCGCACAGGTGCAGCTTGACCGGATTGTGGTCAGCAGCTCCGGAGGCGCTCCCCTGCAAGGGCGCGTGCTCTCCGTGCATCCCGAGTGGAATTTTGTCGTCATTGAGTTAGGATGGGATGCGGTCAAGATCGGGGAAACGGTCTCGATCTTCCGGGAGAACCAGCTCTTGGCGAAGGCGCGGGTTGAGCGCATCCAGGAAGGGGTGTGCGCCGCGACCGTTCTGCCCGAGTGGAAAATCGTGGACGTTCGCGTGAACGACCAAGCCAGGATCCTCTAACGACAATGCGTTGGGTCGTCTGTGCGTGCCTGGTCATCGGGAGCTTGTTGGGCGTTCGCCCTGCCCTCGCCGCTGAAACATCCGGTGCCGGTCCGCTGAGCAAGACGTACGTCGTGCTGAAGTTGGACGCGAACGAACCGGTCCCGATCCGCACGAAGTTTCAGGACATTCCGCCCGCCATTATCATTGAGTTTCCCGCCTCACGCGTCGTCGGCTCGCTGCCGGAACGCTCTTTGGTGTCGAAAGGCGTCATTCAGACGATCACCGCACACTATGACACCGCAGGCGGCGGACGTAAGCGGTTCCTCCGCTCATTGCGCATCGGGCTCAGCGCCGCGTATGCTTCCAACGTCCGGTCGGAGCCCGGCCGTGTCATCGTCGAGATCACGCATCCAGCATCGACGGGGGCGGACGCCTCGGTTGAGGTGGGGTTGAAGGGGGGCACCATCATCGAAGGGCTCGGCCAGCCCAGCATGAGCGAGCGGTTTCAGGCGATGCAACAAGCGCTCGCTCGTGTGACGCCGACCCCGTGGACATTCCAGCTGAGTCCGGACACCCGCGAGTCCCAGGCCGCGAACGCCCCAGCCTCCTCTGTGGCTGCCACGACCGCCGGTTCCAGCCTTCGACCAGCGCCATTCCCTCCACAGCAGGTCAGCCCTCTTGGTTCCACTCGCTCGACGGGCGGGAAGTCGACGCTGTTCATCGGACTGGCGCTCCTCCTTGGCCTCGCGGTCGGGACAACCGCCTGGCGGCTGGCCGTCCGCAGCGGCATTGCCAGGAGGGTCTTCCGTCCCTCAGGGACCGGCGGGATCGGCACACGGCTTCCTTCCGGCGTGGTGTTGATCGATCAACTCGTGTGGCGGGCGTTTGAGCGGCAAGGGTACCAGGTGGTGACGGAGACGGAGTGTGCGCACCCCCTCAGCGGGACCTTTCGCATCATTCAAAAAGAGCAGGCGAAATTCGCGCTCCTGTTTGTGGGCCAGGCGCCGTTTTTCGAAAAACGGACCGTGGAGCAGTTCGTCCGCCTCATGGCGAAGGCGAACCTGGAACAGGGGTTCCTGGTGGCTTCAGGATCGTTCACCGTGCCTGCGCAGCGGACCGCCAAGGCCCATCGGGTCGCCTTGATCGGGCGTGAGCAGTTGACCGAGCTGCTCAGCGCCGGGGCGGCCGGCGACTATGTCACCAAGCAGCTCGAACAGCAACAGGCGCGTGTGGAGGAAGCCAAAGAGACGCTGCGTCAGTACGCCGGTGAGTTGGACACCCTCCGTCGTCAGCGCAACGAAGCCAGCTGGCACCTCGGCGAAGAGCGCGAGCGCTCGGCCACACTTGACGCGCAGCTGACGGAGGCCACCCAGCAGCTTCGGCATCACGAAGCCGAACTGCAACGGTGGGCGCAGGAAGCGGAAATGCTCCGCAGGCAATGGGAGGAAAACCAGTGGTATCTAGGAGAAGCCCAGGCGCGTCTCCGCCATCTCGAAGGCCAGGTGGCGG
>CAYJWN010000024.1:0-16672 GCA_964373835.1 uncultured Planctomycetales bacterium | reverse complement strand
GTGCCCAGCGCGCTGACAGCGCGGAACAGGCGCGGGATGAGGCGAACTGGTATCTAGGAGAAGCCCAGGCGCGTCTCCGCCATCTCGAAGGCCAGGTGGCGGATCTTCAGGCGGGTGCCCAGCGCGCTGACAGCGCGGAACAGGCGCGGGATGAGGCGAACTGGTATCTGGGAGAAGAGCGGGCGAAGCGGGAGGCGTTAGAGGCGCCACTGGCAGCGCTTGAGCAGCGGCTCGAGGCATCATTCGCTCGAGAGCGTTCGCTGCAGGAGACATTGGGTCGGCTGAGGCAGGAGCTGAGCGCCGTTCAGCGGTACGGTGAACGGCGTGCACAGCGTCGGGTGACCATGGCTGAGGCGGCAGTGGAGCTTCGTAATGGGGCCGCGGAGCCCGTCTTTTCCGGGTCGCTGCGCGACCTCAGCCGCACGGGCCTTGGTCTTGAGAGCGACCGGGAGCTCCCCCTCCAGCCATCCATGCACCTGCAAGTGCGCGTTTCTGGATGCGATCCCATCGACTCGCAGGCCCAGCTCGTGTGGCAGCGGCAGGAAGGCCAGCCGTCTCGCTACCAGAGTGGATGCCGGTTCATGCAGTTATCCGACGCTGCGGAAGCGGCGATCGGGGCGCTCATCGACCGGCATCACCCCCCCTCGCCGTCGTCGAGCTGATCCGGCTCTCAGCCGCGCCGGCACCCGTCACCGAGAACCCGTTCATGCAAGAACGACGCACCACGATCCGCATCAACCGCACCTGCCGAGCCCAGTACTGTGCCGCGGAGGATCTCCTGCCGCGGGATGGCCGGCTCGCCAATGTGAGCGAGCGGGGCGCGAACGTGTGGGTGCGGGAGCGCCACAAGGAAGGGGAGCAGGTGACCGTCAGTTTCTCCCTCCCCGGCGCGGGAGACAGCGTGACGGCAACCGGCAGCGTCCGTTGGTCCGCCTCGTCACGCGAGGGACGATGGTACCCCCTTGGTCTTGAGTGGCTGCCCCTCGAAGAGACGACCCGCGATCGTCTCCAGGCCTTTTTACGGACGCCCCCGCAGGCTGCCCCGGCGCGCGTCGCAGTCGGCACACGTGCGATCCCACGCGAACGATCGCCGTACCGATGGATCGTGCTGGTTGCTTGGCTGGCATTGATCGGCGTGGCCAGCGCGGTCGTCTATTCTTGGGTGACGAGGCTGCAGGAAGAGGCCAGGCAGCTGGAGGCCGAAGTCGCCCAGCGCAATCTGCTGATTGCCGAGCTCACAGAGCGGGAACAGCGGCTCGCCAAGCGGGAGGAGTCGCTGCAACGCGAGCTGAGCACGACCAAAACCTATCTGGCCACCGCTTCCGAGGAAGTCGCGCGTTTGGATGATCAAGCGCAGGAGCTTACCGGCGAGGCGCAGCGGTTGAGCCGGGAGGTCGAGCTCTTCCAGCAGTCGTATGCGCAGGTGCAAGAAGAGCGATCGCGGTTGATCCAGGAGGTGATCCGGTTAGAGCAGGAGAAACTGCAGTTGAGCCGACGCCTCTCGTCGCTGCCCGAGCTGCAGCTGGCGATTCGCGAGACGATGGAGTCCCGCACGAAGGCTCGCGCGGACGCCAAGCAGGTTCGCATCCAGCGCTTGCGCAGCGTCGATACCGCCATCCGGGAGGGGGATAACCAGGGCTATCTCATTCGAGATGGCCGCCCGACGGCCGTTCGCGGCTCCACCCTCTCGATCCGCGTCCACGATCCCGAAACCTCGCCATAATAATGATTCCAGTGATTTTCAAATGTGATTTCGGTGATTTCAAATCACTGCAATCGTACCTTTAAATCACTGTAATCCCTCCTATGTAGTTTGACGTCTCTCCCGCACGTAGAGACTGCGGTCAAACTGCTTCGCGTACGCCTTCAGTTCCGCGCCGATCTTGGCCACCTGGCCCGGGTGTGTCAGCGGGTGGGTTTCGTTCGTCACGAGGGCGATGGACACCGACAGCATCGGGATCTTGCCTTCTTGTCCCTTGCGGTCCTTGTGGAGGAGGTACCCGCGCGCCCGGTCCTCCGCGTCGTAGAGCTCAGGGACCATCGCATCGAAGTTGCGGATGATGGCCTCGCACAGCGCGTCCGCGCGATCCGTGCCGGTCATGATGAGGAAGTCATCCCCGCCGATGTGCCCGACAAAATCCCGGCCGCTGCCGTGCGCCTTTGAGGACTCCAGGAGGGTGGTGGCGGTCCGACGGATGACGTCGTCGCCCCGCTTGAAGCCGTAGTGGTCGTTAAACGCCTTGAACCGATCCAGGTCGAGGTAGCACACCGCCAGCGGTTCGCCTGAGGCGATGCGGCGTTCGAGCTCCCGCTGAATCGAGAGGTTCCCCGGCAGCCTGGTCAAGGGGTTCGCCTCGAGGTCCCGCGTCGCCCGGCGGAGCACCATGTACACCCGCGCCAACAGCTCCTGCGGCTCAAAGGGTTTCACCAGGTAGTCATCCGCCCCGGCGTTGATGCCGTAGACCCGATCCTGCAACTCGCCCTTTCCGGTCAGCATGATGATCGGCAGGTGCCGGAGGACCAGGTCCTGTTTCAACTGCTCGCAGATGTGCGGACCGGTCAGGTGAGGCATCATGTAGTCGAGAATCACAAGGTCTGGCGGGTGGGCGCGGATTGACGCCAGCGCCGCGGCGCCGTCCGCCGCCTCCGCGACCGCGAAGCCGGCCGGCTCCAGGATCGAACGGAGGATATCCCGCAGATCGGGGTCGTCGTCGGCAATCAAGATCGCTTGGTGCGTGGGTGGGTGTGGCGCAGCCATGCTCACGAGGCGGCTGCCGGTTGCGCAGGCAACTGGACGGTGACGGTGGTGCCTTTCCCTTTCTCTGAGGTGACGGCAATCCGCCCCCGGTGCGCTTCAACGATGCGCTTCACAAGGACCAGGCCCAGACCCGTCCCGCGCACTTCCTGATTGATCGGGTCGTTGACCCGGTAAAACTCCTGGAACAGTTTCGGGAGATCCTCCTGCGGAATGCCGCACCCGGTGTCGCTGACCGTCGCGAAGATCACACCGCCGTCCTGCTGCAGCGCCAGGCGGATCGAGCCGCCCTCAGGGGTGTACTTGACGGCGTTTGACAGCAGGTTCACGAAGACGCGCGCAAGGTGCTGCGGATCCCCCACAAGCTCCGTGATGCCGTTCCGGTCGATCGCAAAGCGGATGCGCTTGGCTTGCAGCTGAGGGTGCACGGTATCCTGGATGGTGGCGAGGAACTCCTCGACGGGAATCGCGCGCTGCTCCATCGTGACGCGCCCGGATTCGATGCGCGCGATGTCCAGGAGGTTGTTGATCAGTTGCGTCAAGAGATCCGCGTGTTTTTCGATCTTGGCGATGCGCTCCGCCTGGGCTGGTGCGAGCGTGCCGAATTGGCCGCCGCCAAGCAGCGCGGCGTATCCCTTGATGGCTGCCAAGGGGGTCCGCAGCTCATGCGAGACCGCTGACACGAAGTCGCTTTTGGCTTTGTTCAGCCGGAGCAGCTCGGCGTTGAGCGATGCCAGTTCGCGTGTCCGCTCCTGGATTTTCCGTTCCAGGTCCTGCTGGGAATTCCACGACTGTTCATACAGGGCGGAGTTCTCTACGGCGATCACCAGCTGATTGGCCAGTACCGCCACCAGCTCTTCGTCGGCTTTCGACGCGCTGAGGCCTCCGCCGGGACGCCCCAGCACGAGGCAGCCCGCCGGCCCTGAGTGGGGGATGATCCCGGCGATGACCACGCTGGACACGCCGAGCAGTCGCAGCAGCGCATCCTGAGAGGGAGTGGGGTTGGCGGTCGCCTGAAGCGTGTGGGGTACTGGGTCGGTCAGCATCTGCTTAAGGAGTCCGCTGGTCATCAAGTGGGTCTTGATCCGCTCTGCCGCATCCGGACTGACACCGATCAGCGAACGCCACTCCACCGCTTCAAATGACGTGCACAACCCGAGGAGCCCCGTGGCAAAGCCAAAGTTGCTGACGACGGCGGCGTCAAGTTTTTCAAAGACCTCATCGGGCCGCAGGCTCACCTGGAGCTGCCGTCCGAGCTGGTGCAGCGACATCAGCGAGGCCAGACGCCGATCGAGCTCTTCCTGGGCGTGATGGAGCTCAAGATCCGTTCGAATGATGAGCTTGGCCTGTTGATCCAGCTGCTCATACGCCGCCCGCAGCCGATGCAACTCATCGACCTGCCGGCGTGCGGCCGTCGCTTTGAGTGTCAGGTAGAGCAGGGCGCCGAGCGCCCCGAAGATGCCGAGCGACTGGACCCACAGATCGGAGCTGGCCGCCAGCAGGAACACCGTCAGGAGGCCGACGCAGAGAGCAAGATAGACAGCGGGCATCAGTTGGCCCCCAGCGCCACCACAAGGACCGACCCCGTCTGAATCGTGCTGCGCTCGTAGACCGGCCTGGTACCGAACGCGGCCTGCTCGCCATATGTGTAACACCCGATCAGCGGCACGGAGGGGCCGATGGCGCTCCGGATCCGCTCCAGTTCCATCGCGGCATAGCGGGGCCCGAGGAGGGTCCGCCGGACCACCGAATCAAAGACGAGCACGCAGCTCACCCGGTTGAGCGATCGAATGGCCTGTTGCGCCGCGGTGTAGGCCGCTTCGAGCGCGAGCTGTCGGCTCCCAATCATGAGCTGTAACCACGACCCCTCCAGCATTTCCCCAGTGCAGACCAGGCTGCCATCAGGCTGGAACGACACGACGTTCCTGAGCAGCCATTGCTGCGCCGACCCGTGCTGGATGCCCAGCGGGAAAGCCACGGCCTGTCGCGACAACCGGTCCTTGCGCATGCGCTCGATGGGCTCCGCGCCGAAATATTCTTCATACACCGAGGCCGCCGGAAGACGGTCCAACTCGAACAGCACATTCGCCCGCGCCCGCGTGATCCGCCGGGGCTTGCTGATCGGGGCAAAGCCATGCTCGATCCCGACGCCGATGGCCAACGCTCCGCCGAGCAGGACGCCGACGAGACCGCGGCTGATCACCCGATCATTGGCGTACTGGAACGTTTCTGAAAAGCGCAGGTCATCGCCGGCCATGCCGCCCACAATCAGCGCATTGGTTCCCAGGACCTCCTGCAGGCCGCGCACCACGTCCGCGTAGCCGGTGACGAGGCCGTCTCCGAACAACAAGAGCCCCACGCGCTGGCTGCCCCGGAATCCTTGCACGGCGGCGTACGCGGCCTTGTGACCCGCTTCCCGCGGCCGTTGATCTGCGTCGTCCCCCACTCCGACGCTGCACAGGAGGGCGTTAGAGGCTACCAGCAGCACCACGCAGCTGTGGCTGATGGGGCCCGGCGGGGCGATTTCCCCCGCGGTGCTGCCGCCGGCCAGCGGCACCTCGCCCACCGCCGACCGCACGCCCTTCAGCAGCATCGGCTGGTCGAACCACGAGGATCCGAAGACCATTGCAAGCCGTGGCTTCGTCGATGGCAGCCGTACCAGGGCGCTTTCGGCGGCCTCTTTTCCGGCGCGCATCGCGTCAGCTTTCGTGCTCCACCCGACGGCGGCCGTGAGCGATGAGTGAGGGACCATACCTTGAGTATAGCTGATATCTATTATGGTCTGCTGTGAAGGGTTATGAAAATTCGGTAGGATTCATCCCACAACCTGTGATGAATAGGAGGGTGAAACGGGAAGATGAGGGGAGGAGTGAAGATTAGTGGCGCTTGGCGAGGCGTTTGGAGGCGTAGAGCGACTGATCAGCCGCTTCAAGAATCTCCTGGGGGCTCTCATCCGCCTCCGCCACCCGGCTTAAGCCCACGCTTAAGGTGACGGCGGGCACCCCTCTGGTCGTTCCCTCCGTCACGCGGATCGTGACCTGCCGCAGTTTCTCAGCGACGGAGGCCGCCTGCGCGACGCTCGTTTCCGGCAGGGCCGCAATGAACTCATCGCCCCCGAACCGCGCGAGGATGTCCGACTGCCGCAGCAGGGTGGTGAGCTCCTGCGCGACCTGCTTCAGCACCAGATCCCCGGCGAGGTGGCCCAGGCGGTCGTTGACCTGCTTGAAGCCGTTGACGTCGATCATGAGGCAGGCCAGCGGCCGTCGGTATCGCTTCGCGCGTTCGCACTCCCATTCCCATCGGTTCAGGAAGAACCGCCGGTTGTACAAACCGGTGAGCTCATCCGTCGTCGCCAGCTGGCGTAGCCGCTCGCGGCTGCGCCGAAGGGCGGCGGTGCGACGCGCCACGGCCCGCTGCAAAATCCAGGTGCGCGCCGCCAGGATCCAGACGATCGTCGTGATGCCAACACCGGCGATGACGCTTAAGGCCATGAGCAGCACGTTGAACCAGGACAGCGTCTGGACCACGCCGCTGTTGCCCGGTTGCATCTGCAGGATCCAGCGCGCAGCGTCCACTCTCACCGGGTGTTCGACGATCACCGGCAAGCGATCCGGCGTGGCCGGCCTCCAGTCAGGTGAGCGGTACAGGAGCGTCGTGCCATCGAGGAGTTGGGCGGGGTGGCGCTGGACGGTGCCTGACGTGAAGAAATCTTCCAGGAGCGGCTTGAGGTCAAAGACGCCGATGACCGCGCCCGGCCGATTGGCGGAGGCCGTGAGCGGTTCCAGCATGATGAGGAGCGGCCGTTCCCGCTTAGTCAGGATCACGAAGGTGGAGGGGACGCGCCAGATGCCTCGCAGCTGCACCCGCTTGAGGATGGCCTGGTTCGTCTCGGCCGCCTCTGAGGCCGAGAGGCCCGCAGGGCCGGACCACCACGTCGGAGGCTGCGCCGATCGCGCCAGGCCGGTGCCGAGCAGATGGCGAGTGTGCTCGACGGCGCTGGTTCCCAGGGCGTTCAGTTGCGGCAGACTGAGATCAGAGCGGCGCCTCAGCGTGTCCCGCAGGAGCGTGAGCGTGCCGCGGCGGCTATGAAGCGACCGGACGAGTTGCGCGCTGACCTGGGAGATTACGGCATCGGTATCGCTGCGAAGCGCCTGGCGTCCGCGCCAGCGGATCGCCCCCACCAATCCCAAAAGGGTGGCGCTGGTCAGCAGCGTGATGATCGCGGCGATGAGCACGCGACGGTAGCGCCTGGCGGTCAGGCGGATCAGGGAGGCGCGCAGACGGGTCCACCACATGCTGGTATTGTAATCCCGATCCTCTTTCAGCGCGCAAAAAAATGCCAGCCTATGGGAAGCGGGCAGGAGAGTCACTGGCGGGAACGAAGCGCTTAAAACCCTGGAACCGATGTGCAGCCGGTGGGCGGCTTGCTCTTCTTCACCTTCTCCAACAGCGCTTCAGCGTCCTTGAGGGCTTTCGATTCAGCTTCTTCTTTCGTGCGGCCCTGGGCTTTCACCACCCAGGCGCCAGGGTCTTGATTGTCGATCGTCGTGTGGTAGGTGGCCTCGAGCTTGTAGGTCACGATCGTCACGGGCCATCCGGCCAATTCCGTCTTTCGTTCTGAATACTCCCTGGGTATTGCCATCACGTGTTGTTCGGGGTTGAGGGTTCAGGGTCCTCTCGGGTTTGTTTGAAGCGCGGTTACGGTTTCTCCACGGGGGCCGCCACCAGGTTGCCCCATTCCGTCCAGCTCCCGTCGTAGTTCTTCACGTGTTGATAGCCGAGCAGGTGCTTGAGCACGAACCACGTGTGGCTTGATCGCTCGCCGATACGGCAGTAGGCGATCACCGGCTTCTCCCCGCTAATGCCGGCTCCCCCATAGAGCGCGCGGAGCTCCTCCGGGCTCTTGAACGTGCCGTCCTCGTTGCACGCCTTGCCCCACGGGATGTTCTTGGCGCCGGGAATGTGCCCGCCGCGCTGGCAGGTTTCCGGAAGCCCGGGGGGCGCGAGGATTTCACCCGTGAATTCCTGCGGGCTGCGGACATCCACGAGCTGAGCGGTCCTGTCCGCGGAGGCCTTCATGGCCTCAGAGAGAAACGCGCGGATCGAGGTGTCCGGACTCTTCGCCTTGTACGTGGCGGGAGCGGTCTTCGGGGTGTCCGTCGTCAGCTCACGGCCTTCGGCGATCCACTTCTTCCGGCCGCCGTTCATCAACCGGACATCGCTGTGCCCGTACACCTTCAGCTGCCAGAACGCCCAGGCCGCGAACCAATTGTTGTTATCCCCGTAGAGCACGACCGTGGTGTCGTTGCCGATGCCGGACTGACCCAGTAACTGCTCACACTGGTCCTTGGGGATGATGTCTCGCCGCACCGTGTCACAGAGCTGCGTATCCCAGGCCCAGCCGATGGCGCCCGGCGCATGGCCTTCGTTGTAGGCCTTGGTGTCTACGTCCACTTCAACGACCCGTACCTTCGGGTCATTGAGGTGCTGGATCACCCAATCGGTCGAGACAAGCACCGTTTGCTGGGCAGCGGGGGCCGTTTGAACCGCCATCAGGACCTCCTTGTGAGATTGGCCTCACGAATAGACGGCGAGCCACTGAGAGATGCTTATGCTACTGCCCCCGTCGGTGGCTGTCAAGGAAAACCGTGTCACAGGCTGATCGGCTCGCGCTGGAGCCGGGCGCTCGTGTCATAGGCGTGCCACAGCGCCAGCAGAGTCAGCATCTCGGAGAAGAGGAACGGCCGAACATACCAGCGGCCCATCGCCAGCAGGACGCCGTCAACCCCAAGATAGACATGGGCCATCGCAAGCCACAACAGCGCCGTCTGGATCGGCCGCGAGCGGAACTTCCGGACAAGCGCCAGGCAGATCCCCACGAATCCAATGACAAACACCGCCTGCGTCAGCGAGAGCAGCCCCTGCCAAAAGGGGCTGAGGCGCGGCATCCAGCCCACGATCCTGTCGGGCACCGGCGTTGCGTCTCCAAAGAGGATGACCGCGCTGTGCACCAGGAGAAAGGGACAGAACCAGATCAAGAGCTTCTTTGGAGACATGGCCGGATGGCGGAGCAGTTGGTCGATGACGAGCACGCTGGGAAGGGTGAGACCGACAGAGGTGGCGAACCAACAGTACCGCAACGGCCAGACGCGCTGCGGCGCATCCGGCGTCGTAAAGCAGGCCATCGCCACATAGCGGCTGAGGACGAACAGGCCCATGGCGATGAGCAGCCACTTCAGCCATGCCGGGGACACATGGCGGTACGCCGTGATGGCAAGGAGAGCGATCCCCGAGGCCAGCCCCAGCAGGAACACATACAGAGAGACCATGGCACGACTACCAGATCACGGAGCAGGCGCCGCGGGTGACACTTTCTGTTTTCCCATACAGATCGGACAGTCCGTGGCCATGCGCACGTAGCGGTTATTGATTTTCGGAGTCCAGAAGGTGAGCAGCTCACCCACCCCCACGGCGGTCCGGGCGATCCCATGGCCGACGCCGTTGGCCATGCCCACCACGACGTTGCGCACATTCCGGCCTTGTTTAGCTTCTTCCGCCGGCTCGCGGATAACCTCCGTCCACCCGAACAGGAGGTTGGATGCGCCGCGCACGAACGTCATGCCGGCCTTGGACGGGTAGTCGGCCTGCTCATTGTCTGCGTGGAGGCAGATGGGGCAGACGATCTTCTCCTCCGCCGTGACCGGCGCGGCCGCGCAAAGAGTCAGCCCCGCGCTCATGACGAGATGCACAAGCTGTCGTGGTCGTCTACGCATGAGACACCTGCGCCCCTTCTTCTGACAGTAGTGTTGCAAAACGCCTGTTATGACACAACAAGCCCTTGCGGGGATGCAAGGGCTTGTGGGAAAACGAGGGGAAAAGCGATTTACGCACTGAAGAGTTGCGTGCCGCCCTCAGGCAGGGGTGCGTCGATGCCGGTGATGGGGAAGGTCACTACGTGCACGACGCCGCCCAGCGTATTTGCCACGGCATCCTTGAGCCCGACCCCAATGCCCTTCAGGAGACCCTCGCCTGCGTCGGACGCTTCCTTGGGCTCGATGAAGAGATCCGTCCAGCCGAGCAGGAGATTCTTGACGCCAAAGCCAAGCTTGCCGATCGCCCGGTTGGAGTAGCCCACCTCGCTCGTCCAAGGGCTCGGCGTGTAGTCCTTTCTCAAGGACAGGGTGTACTTGGCTCCCCCGGCTTCCATGTCAGCGGCTTCTCCAACCGCTGGAAGAGCCACCGACAGCGCCACGACCGCCAGACCCAAGACCACAAACCCGACTCGCTTTCCCATCCCCACCTCCTGTGGTTGCGCCGAGTCTAACACCATCACCCGCGCAATGCAAGTCGCTTCTTTTCTTCTGCGAAGCCGGGTGGAGAGAGGACGCCAACCGAGCGGATGGATGCGTTCGAGGAATTGTTTGGAAACGCCTAGTGCTTCGACCAGATTGATTTGACGAATCGGGCTCAGCACTAGTGCCGAGCGGACCAATCGATCAAGTCAAAATAGTCGAGGCACTAGTTGCGTGTGTTCCAAGAAGCGGGCATGACTTGGTACACCGAGCCCGAGGCGCCGGTACCGCCGAGGGAGAGATTGGTCAGGCTTTCGTCGAAATGGACGTTGGCCGAGTAAAACGCGTCGGGGATCAAATCCGCGTTGGTATCCACGTCCTCGCCGGTGAAGGTGAGCCGTCCTTTGGAGGCAAAACTCCCGTAGTACTGGCCGTTGGCCCAGCTGCCTCCAGCGCCCTGTCCGGCCGAGAGGTCCAGCGTGCCGTTCTCGACGTACACGGCGCCATAGAACGGCTGCGTCTGAGCCAATTGGCTGTTCTTCTGGTTGCTCGCACAGGGCTGCGTGGAGCAGGTCTGGTAGATCTGCACCAGCGTGGGCCGGCGGAGGCTGTCTGGGATGGAGGCGTCAAATGTCAGCCCGGGCCCCTTGAACTTGAACCCGTTGTCTCGGAGGTAGATCTGGCTGGTTCCGGTCCCCGTCTTGCGAATCTGCCCGGTGGTTTTTGTCTCGAGGAAGGTCCCGGTGGCCAGGCCGGCGTTGTCCACAAACAGCTTGCAGCCGTCCTGCATCACGAAGGATCCGTCGATTTTCAGGCTCCTCACCCGCGTGGGGCTGCTGCACGTCCACGTCACCGAGGAGGGAACCGTGTAGTTGCCGCTCGTCCCGGTGACACCGGCCGGCGGCGTCGTGAAACTCGTCATGGCGAGCAACTCGCTGGGGATGTAGACGCTGGGCAGCGCGCGGACGGGCTCGGCGACCCATCCGCCTGTCGGCTCCGCGGGCGGGTCGACGAGAAGCTTCGGGCTGGGAGGGAGGAGGCCTCTGCCCTTGATGCGAATACGGGACAGCGCGGGCTCGAAGAGCCCGTCCTCGATTTTGTAATCGTATCCACTGCCGTTATCGCCGTTTGCGCCGACTTCGGCGTTACTTCCAGGCAGGAACGGGTCGTAGGGACCGGCGGAGCTGTCATAGCTGTCGACGTGGGCGTCGCGCCGCATGTGGATTTCCCTATGGGAGAAGAGCGCGCTCCGGAACGTCCCGGACTGCTGGAGTTGCAGATTGACCGTCTTGGAGGCCACCGGCGAGACGGCGGTGGGCACGAAGCCCTGCGAGACAATCCGCACGACCGGCCCGCCGAAGTTGGCCACCCAGACGCGGAACGTGCCGATCGTGCCGCCGAAGTTATCTCCGGCGCTCAACGTCATCTCGCGGTTCCGGCAGGAGGTGACGGACAGGCCGTACAGGCTCCCGTCGGAGCCGTCATCTCCGTCGAGCTGCGCGCAGGCGGTGGTGCCGGGATCCGCCCAGAGGGCCGAGGTGTTGATGTTCGTGCCGCGTTGGATGTCCCACAGGGCCAGCTCGGTGCCGCCATCGGCGAGCGCGAGCGCCTCTTCCAAGAGGAACCCGCGTGCCCCGCTCGTCACCGTGCTCTGAACGAGCCCCGCATAGCTCTGGATCAACACGAGCAGGCTCGCGGCGACGGCAAAGGCCCACAGGACCAGCACACCGCCGGCCTCCGGCTGGGTCCGGTTCCGCCAGGGACGTGCGCCTGCGATGTCGCGATTCGTCGGCATGCGTGGCTCCGTGTCAGGAATTCCGCAGTCGCCCTCGAGAAAACAGGTCCATCCGGTACGCCTGCCCCCCTCGGGTCACTTGGGCGGCCAACGAGAAGGAGACCGTTGAGTCTGTGGAGGGCGGGAACAGCTGGTTGTCGGGCGGGGTACTGAGCGAGCTCGCGACGATCTCCTGAAGGTCGGTCCGGCTGCTCCCGGCCGCCGCGTCCACCGTCCGGCGCAACACGCCCGCCGCGACATCGAGCTCATACACGACCGTGTCGGCGCCGCCGCCCGCCAGCGGTTGGCCCTGGGCGTCGATGGAAGGCACGGACAGGCACAGGACCAGGTCTCCGGGGGTGAAGGAGCCGGCGAACGTGTTGCAGGGGGCCGTCTGTCGCAGCGTCGCCACACGGACATCTCTGAGCAGGCTGCGCGCCGCCGCGCCCAGTTGCGCTTGGAGCGTGGCCTGCGCGTAGATGGTGCAGATCCCGCTGCTGGCGGCCGCAAGAAACTGCCCGATGATCAGGGCGGTGAGCAAGAACAGGACCGTGGACAGCAGCAGTTCGACGAAGGTGAACCCACGCCGCGTGACGCTGGCGGCGCCACCGCGGCTCAAGGTCAAGATGCGGCGCGCCTTACAGGGCCAGGCCATTCTTCGCGATCAGGGTGGTGAGGCGCCAGACAGAGCGGAGGCTGCTTTCCCCGCCTGCGGCGCCGGCCGCAGAGGCGGATGGGTCGGCCCACTCGATGAACGGTCGGATGAGCGCGGCGAGCACATTGGTGGTGCCGTACACGGACACCGTCACCGTGATCCGGCGGATGTCGTCGTCAGGGATCGCGTCGCCGTCGAAGTCATCCTGCTGGACATAGACCCGTCCTCTGGCGTCGGGCAGCGCCTCAAGGCCGGTGGTGCATCCCGCGATGGTCGTGCCGGCAGCGTCGGTGCAGCAGTCCTTGGAGAATCCGGGGTAGAGTGCAATGGCCGCAATCGCTGACCAGGGGAGCGCCTTGAGCCGCTCCATCTCCCGGGTCGCGGCGGCTTCGACGACGTTGTCGTTGCCGTTCATCCGCAGGCCGACCATGCCGTAGGAGATGATGGCGGAGCTGAAATTGAGCGCGATGGCGACGACCAGGATGGCGATGACGATCTCGACCAAGGTGAACCCGCCGTGCGGTCGGGCGTCGTCATGCAGACCGGGGGCCGGGGGCCGGGGATCTTGGCACGCCGTGCCGTCACCGCTGGACGTCCTGCCGCACCGTGTCTGACCCGTCATCGTCTCGGGGCCTCCCATGCGCCGTGCGCCCGGCCGCCGGTGACCGGAAGAGAACAAAAAACACCGAGTCACCGAATCCTGTGGAACGTCCTTCGGCAACCCGGCGATCCTGCACAGGTATCCTTCGGTAACCTGGCGATCCCTGTTAGAGGACCCGTGGCTTTCCGGCCCCGGATTACTCCGGGTGTGGCTTTATCGAGGATTCAATTGTCACCTGAAGTATACCTGACGGTCAGAAGTTGTGTCAAGGGACTGTCGCGCGCGAAAGGACGAGTGAAACGAGTCGAACCATTGACACTCGCAAAGGCTGCGTGATAGCATTGAGCCGAGGTCGAGAGAGAGGAGTGTCATCCATGGGCGACGCAGCACCCCACGACAACGGGCTCATCCAAATGGAAGTGAGCAAGATCCGCATCGATGAGCGGCGTGGCGAGCAGGTCATTGTCCTCAAGGAGCGCGGGGGCAACCGGCTGCTGCCGATCATCATCGGCATTTCCGAAGTGACCGCGATTAAGATGAAGATCAGCGGGATCGAGCCGCCGCGGCCCCTGACGCACGATCTCCTCAGGAACACGATCACGCAGCTGGGGGCGCGCCTGGAGCGGATCGTCATCACCAAGCTGGAATTCAACACCTTCTTTGCGACGCTGGTGCTCCACAGTCGGGACGGGGAGCGGCGCGAGGTCGATGCGCGGCCCTCTGACAGCATCGCGGTGGCCCTGCGGGCCGAGGCGCCGATCTACGTGGCAGAAGACGTGTTGAATCAAGTGGCCTCGAGCTACGGCCTCTAACGTCGGCGCAGCGGACGTTTCGCGCGACGGTTGGCAGGTGACTTGGAACGCGCGCGGGTTGTTCGTTTCGCAGCGCCGCTCTTCTTTTTGGCAGTTTTCGGTCGGCCGAAGGGGTGGGAGAATGCGCCAACTGTCGGGCGGGCCAGCGCGGCGAAATCCTGAAAGCGCATCGTGATCGTATCGGTATGCGACCCGGCGTTGAACACGATCTCCTCCGCTTCTTCCAAGGAGCGATCCGCCGCAATCGGCACGTTGTACAGATTGCCGAACGGCGACATCGCGCCGACCTCCACGTCCGGGAAACGCTCCTTGATGTCGGCCTCTTTGGCGATGGTCAGTGTCTTCGCCCGGAGGAAGGCCTTGAGCTTCTTCAGGTCGATGAGGGCGATCGCCGGGAGGACTGCCAGCACAGGACCCCCGTCGGTCTTGACGAGGACGCTCTTCGCCAGCTGCCGCCCGGGGACGTGCTGGGCCGCCGCAATTTCCTGCGCCGTGTAGACGACGGGATGTTTCAACGCGCTATATTTCACCTTCGCCGCGTCAAGGAATTCCTTGAGCCTTCCTGAGATCGCCATCCGCTCCTCCCTTCTGTTTGCTGTGTGTAGAGGTATGGTAACGCAACCCTCCGCGCTTGACAACTTCCATTCACGGGGCGGGCGGGTCCTGCGGGCGGTTTTATTTTGACGCCTTCCTCCGTGCCGAGGTAGAATTGAACCCAGAATGGCTTTCCTGAGGGGGCTTCTCTGGTTCGTGGGTGCGGTCGTGCTCATCGCGGTCGCCATGTACATCACGGGCAACTTCGAGATGACCGACCGCCTGTGGGGGCTGTTCCTGCAGGTGCAGCCCTTCCTGCCGGTGACCGTGAATTTCGACTCCTTCCTCCTCGTCCTCACGGTATTTCTCCTGCTGGTGACGGCCGTGGTGATCGTCGGAGGCTTCCTGACCGTGGGTGCCATGGCGGCTCGGCTGGCGGCCGCCCGCCAGCGGGAGCTGGCCCAGGCCACCGCCGCGAAGCGGGAGATCAGCCTCGTCAACGAGGAGCGCCAGGACCACTACGCCCAGTTGCACGTGCTGGGGCAGACACTCGCCAAGCGGCTGGACAAACGGGTCCTGGTGCAGGCGATCATCGAAGCGGCCAGCCGGGTGACGAGCGTCGGCCAGGCCAACAGCGTGGTCAGTTGCTGGCTGCTGCATCTTGAAAGCGATACGATCCGGTTTGAGATGGGCCGCTATTGCGATCAGACGTTGTTTACGAAGTCGGAGTTTTTGCCCACGGAGCAGCCGTTCGCCCAGGCGATTGCCACGCAGAAACCGCTGATCTTCCCCAAGCCGGACGGGCAAGCGGCCTTGGTGCAATCAGAGAAGATGCCGCAGCTGAGCGCCACGAGCGGGATGCTCGTGGTGCCCATGGTCATTGAAGACAGCGCCCTCGGGTTTCTGGTGGTGCACTGCCATCCCGACGTCCTGAAAGGGTACGACCAACAGCAGCCGTTCTATGACGCGATGTGGGCGGAACTCACCCTCGCGTTGGCCATTGCGATTCAAGGGGAAGTGGCCATCCTCGACCGCTTGACCGGGGTGCACAACCGGGAGTACTTCATGAAACGGCTCATCCAAGAGGTCGAGCGCGCGAACCGCTTCCAATTTCCCTTGTCGCTGTTGATGATCGACATCGACGACTTTAAGGCCGTCAATGACACCTTGGGCCACCCCCAGGGTGACGCCGTGCTGAAGATCATCTCGAAATTACTGAAGCGGGAAATCCGCGCCATCGATCTGGCCGGCCGCTACGGCGGCGAGGAATTCATCGTGATGCTGCCGGAGACCGGCTACGGGGAAGAGGCGGTGAGCTCCACCGGCGCGCTGGTCGTCGCCGAGCGGATTCGCAAGGCGGTCGATGAGGAGTTCCACGGCATGCAGAAGCCCCTGAACCTGACCGTCAGCGTGGGGGTGGCGGTCCGTCGTTTTCCGCAGGATCGGCACTGGGATTACCAGGAGCTGGTGCGCCTGGCCGACGAGCAGCTGTATCGCGCCAAGACGGCCGGCAAGAACAAGGTGTGCGCGTTGCAGCCGGAAGACTCACGGGCTGCGTCTTCTGAATGAGCGGTGGCCACCCGCGCACACGACGGCGTCGTGGAGCACGGCGAGCCCATCGATCCGCAGATCGTGGGATTGCGCATGCCGGCTGGCGCGGATTGGCCGCCTCACTTCCGATCAGAGTCCTCGGCGCGCTGCGCCACGTCTACCATACCAGGATCGAAGATATATTCAATTGCGACCTTGAGAGTAGCACTAAGCACCAAGCACTAAGCAGTAAGTGGCTTTTACTTAGTGCTTATTGCTTAGTGCTTACTGCTAAACATGCATAGAACTATCGGATATCTATCGAAAAGATTCGTACAAATCAGGCCCGGTGAGGGGCGCAAGGTGTTCCTCACCTTCCTCTATTTCTTCCTCATCATCACCGCCTATTACGTGATCAAGCCGGTGAGCCGGTCGCTCGTGCTGGGGGAGCTGGGCTCTCGGATGGTGCCGTATGTGGACCTCATCTGCGCCATCGTGATGGGGCCGGTCGTGACGCTCTTTGCCCGGCTCGTCGACCGGCTGCAAAAACCCCAGCTTGTCAGCCTGGCGTTCTGGACGGCGATCGGCGTTCTCCTCGTGTTCTGGCGGGTGCTGGACCACCCGGTGCCGTGGCTTGCCGGCGCCTTCTACGTGTGGGTGGCCGTTTTCTCCGTGCTGGTGGTGACGCTCTTTTGGTTGGTCGCCAACGACCTCTACCG
>CAYJWN010000023.1:0-19695 GCA_964373835.1 uncultured Planctomycetales bacterium | reverse complement strand
AGCCAGCGCGAAAGACTGGTGGCAAGGACGACAAGGTCGTCGACGCGGAATTCAAGGTGGAAGACGACAAAAAGTGACAAGGAGGCGGCTTCAATGAAAGGGAAGCGAGTGCAAACCCTCTCGACATTGAAACGACGATATCCTAAAGAGTGGCTCCTGCTGACGGATGTCACGGCGGATGAATTGACACGACCCGTGAAGGGAAAGCTGGTCGCGCATAGTAAGAACCGCGATGATATCTACGACCGCCTTGCTCGCATCCGAGCGAAGAGTACGTGTGTGACCTATACCGGAGAAATTCCAAAGGATTTGGTCGTAGTGTTCTTCTTCTAGCGATCGAATATCGTCATGGGCCAACAGCGATTCGATCCGCGGGGAATCATTCTGGTAGAAGCGAAAATTGGGGGCAAGAAGAACCAGTGGACTTCATTACGACTAGCCCTCGATACAGGAGCTTCTGTAACGGTGATCCCCTGGAGCGCTGCTGAAATGCTTGGCTTCGATCCAGCGCGAAGTCGTCGTCGAGTACGATTCATGACTGGTAGTGGCATGGAGGCCGCGCCTGTGCTGACGGTCACTCTGCTTGAAGTCCTAGGTGTTCAAGTCAACAAGGTGCCAGTCATCTGCCATGATCTTCCTCAACGGAGTTTGGTAGACGGGCTCTTAGGCCTGAGCTTCCTCAAACACTGCCAGCTGTTCGTTGACTTTCGAAGAGGCACTCTTTCGCTTGAGCTATCCAAATGAAGCGAGTGAGCCAGGTCAAAATATGCCACGACTCGCGCGGCAATACACTCAACGTCTGGTGTGATGACCCAAAGAAAGAGCATGTCTGTGAAGAGGCGGGCGATGAAGTAGTGCTCATCAAGGATCGACGAGGAAAAGTTATTGGGTTTGAGAAACTAAACTTTCTTCCTGGGAATAGGAGGCATCGTACGCTCAAGACGCTTCCCATCGAGGTGCTTGTCTCCTGGAAAAATGGAGACGACAAGGTCGTCGACGCGGAATTCAAAGTGGAGGACGAAAAGAAATAAGACGACGGATGGAAGGGAGCAGTCGTGTGGGCGGGATGCTCACAACGGAGGCACGATGAGCTTTAAGCGGTGGGTGATGGCGACACTGGGCGCGTTTGGTGTGCTTGCGATTACCGACTTCGTCATTCACCACGTCTGGCTTGGCCAGTTTTACCAGCTCCACGCGCAGTGGTGGCGCCCCGCACAGGAGATGCAAGCGCTCCGAGGAGTGATGGTCGCAAGCGAGATCGCTCTTGCTGTGCTCTTGACGTTTATCTATTCCAAAGGATATGAGCTACGGAAGCAAACCCTGGGGCAAGGGTTCCGGTTTGGGTTCCTGATGGGGCTGCTGCTCTTTTTACCCTCAACATTGATGCAGCACTTCGTCTATC
Source organism: uncultured Planctomycetales bacterium (assembly GCA_964373835.1). Classification (GTDB taxonomy): domain Bacteria; phylum Omnitrophota; class Gorgyraeia; order Aquiviventales; family Aquiviventaceae; genus CAYJWN01. The sequence goes on along the minus strand of CAYJWN010000023.1, from coordinate 18,293 downwards.
CGTATCCGATGATGTTGCTCTTCAACTGGTTTATCGGCGGTGTCATCCAGCTCACGCTGACCGGCATCATGATCGGATACCTCTATAAGCCGGCCAAGTGATAGCAATGTGAGAGTTCATGCCGACGACGAAGAGAGATTATTATGAAATCCTCGGGGTGGCGAAGAGCGCCTCGGTTGAGGAGATCAAGCGGGCGTACCGCCAGCTCGCGCTGAAGCACCACCCGGACCGCGTGGGGGCCGAGCATAAGAAGGAAGCCGAGGAGAAGTTCAAGGAGCTCTCCGAGGCGTACGCCGTGCTCTCCGATGCGCCGAAGCGCTCGGTCTACGACCAGTACGGCCACACCGGCTTCGACCAGCGCTACTCGACCGAGGACATCTTCCGCGGCGCCGACTTCTCCAGCATCTTCGAGGACCTCGGCTTCGGCGGATCGATTTTCGAGAGCCTCTTCGGCGGGGCGGATGTGTTCGGCGGCAGGGGGGCGTCGCGGCGCGGCAGCCACGGGTCGGATCTTGAGCTGGAGTTGCCGTTGACGTTTGAAGAGGCGGCGAGAGGCCTGACCAAGACCGTGACCGTGCCGCGTCGTGAGCTGTGCGCCGACTGTCGGGGTGAAGGGGGCGAGCGGGTCAGCTGCCAAACCTGCCACGGCGCAGGACAGATCCGCCAGTCGGCGGGGTTCATGGTGATCGCGCGCACCTGTCACCGCTGCGGTGGTGCGGGCAGCACGGTGAGAAAGGCCTGCCCGGCGTGCCGGGGCGCGGGCCGCGTGAGCGTCGAGCGCAAGCTGCAGGTGAAGGTGCCGCCCGGCGTGGAATCGGGCATGCGGCTGCGGTTGGCCGGCGAGGGAGAAGCGGGCACGCGCGGCCGCGGCGATCTGTACGTCCATCTAGCGGTCAGCCCCCACCCGGTCTTCCGGAGGGAAGGGCCGCACCTCATCGTCGAGTACCCGGTCAGCATGGTGCAGGCGGCGCTCGGCGCCGAGGTGGACGTGCCAACGATGAACGGGCGGGTTTCCATGAAGGTGCCGGCAGGGACGCAGAGCGGCACCGTCTTCCGCGTGCGGGGCAAGGGGCTGGCGGATGTGCACGACGGCCGAACCGGCGATCTGCTCGTGCGGGTCCTGGTCGAGATCCCGACGAACCTGAACGCCACCCAGCGACGATTGTTAGAGGAGATCGGCAGAACCTTCGGGGATGAGGTGCACCCGACTCGCCGCTCGTTCCTCGCCAAAGTGAAAGAGCTTTTGAAACGATAGGTTCGTGGATCGTGCATTGTGGATCGTGAATCGTCAATCATCAGATCAGGACGAACCACGAATCACGATTCACGAATCACGGATGTGCAAATGCCGACTTACGAATACCGATGTCAGCGATGCAAGCAGCGCCATGAAGCGTCCCAATCCATCACCGCCAAGCCGCTCACGAAATGCCCGAAGTGCGGCGGCCGGCTCCAGCGGCTCCTGGGCAGCGGCTCGGGCTTCTTGTTTAAGGGCAGCGGGTTCTACGCCACCGACTACCGGAGCAAAGGGTATCACGACGCCAAGAAAAAGGACCAGCCCGCCCCGGCTTCCACGAAGGGCGGGCCGGGGCCCGCCTCAGGTTCCTCCAATACCTCCTCAACCGGCGACACAACTCAGGAGTAAGCGGTGGTGGTCGGCGGTATGGGCGTATGCCGCCCTGATCTTCGCCGTGTCCGTCATGCCGGTGGCGCGGCCTCCGATCGCCGGTGATTACCTTGACAAGCTCGTCCATCTTTGCGAATATCTGCTCTTCGCGTGGCTTGTGATGCAAGCCATCCGCAGCCAGCGTCAGCCGGCGGGCCGCGATGCCCTCCTGGCGTGGACCTGGGCGGCGGGGTATGGGGGCGCGCTTGAGCTCGTGCAGGCGATGCTCCCGTGGCGGTCCGCGGAAGCGGCCGACATCTTCGCCAACGCCCTTGGGGCGTGGCTGGGGGTGTTGGTAGGTCAGAGAATTCCCCATCAAAGGTAAAAGGCGTTTTTCCTTTTGAGTTGGACGATAGATGAAGGCACGATGGACGTTGGTCGCGACGGAGTTTACCCACCACTTTCCCTACACGGTGGTCGGATCGCTCATCGCGATGGCCGGGGTGTGGTGGTTCGGCACCCAGCTGCTCAATCAGGGGCGCGCCGACAGCCTCTTTGAACAATCGCGGTCCTTGTTCCACCTCTTCCATCCGTTGCACATCTGTCTCAGCGCCATCGCCACGACCTCCCTCTTTTGGCGGCATGAACGCCATGCCCTGAACGCGGCCTGGGTGGGTGCGTGGGGGACCATCCTCCCCTGCGGCCTCAGCGACTACTTCTTCCCCTACATCGGCGGGATGCTGCTCGGGCAGCCCATGCACCTCCACGTCTGCATCGTCGAGCACCCGCAGATGTTCTTCCCCTTCCTCCTGCTCGGGATCCTCGCGGGATTCTGGGCCGAGGAACGGCTGACGGGCAGCCACCTGTTCTCACACGGCGCCCATGTGTTCGTCAGCAGCGCCGCCTCGTTGCTGTATCTGACCTCATTCGGGTTCACCGCGTGGATGCAGGACGTGCGGCTCGTCTTTCCAGCGCTCGCCATCATCGTCGTCGCCGTGTGGGTGCCGTGCTGTATCAGCGACATCGTCATCCCGGTTGCCTCGGCGAAAGGCCACGCGCACGCGCCTTCCCACTGATGGTGGCGCTCCATCCATTCCGCGCGCTGCGCTACGACCCCGCGCGCATCAGCGATCTTGGCCGCGTCATCGCCCCCCCGTATGACGTCATCGATCCGGATGAGCAGGAGGCACTGTACCGCGCCTCCCCCTATAACGTCGTCCGGCTCATCCTGGGCAAACAATACCCAACGGATACCGACGCGGACAACCGCTACACGCGCGCCGCGCGCGACTTTCGGGCCTGGCGCGAGAACGGCGTGCTCAAGCCGGATGCCGCGCCGGCTCTGTCCCTCATCCGGCAGACATTTTCCGACGCGGGCGCCACGCGATCCCGCCTGGGGTTTGTCGCCCTGTTAGGGCTCGATGAGTCGACCGGACGTCAGGTCTACCGGCATGAGGCCACGCTCGCCGCCCCGAAGGCGGATCGTACCAAACTGTTACAGGCGGTTCCCGCGAACCTCGAGCCGATTTTCTGCGCGTACCCTGACGAAGGGGCGAGGATGCAGACCCTGTTGCAGGGCCTCACGGAGCGGTCGGCGCCCATCGCCCAGGCGGTGATGAAGGGCGAAACGATTCGGCTGTGGGCGGTCACTGACGCGGACCTCGTTGCCCAGGTGGTCCGGCATCTGAGCGGGGTCGCCGTGCTGATCGCTGACGGACACCACCGCTTCGAGGTCGCCTACGCGCATCGCGCCACGTATCCGTCGCTGATGAGCTGCTTCGTCTCCATGGCCGATCCGGCGCTTGTGGTGCGGCCGATTCATCGTGTGGTCCCGCAGCAGGAGACGGTGGAGGCGCTGGCCAAGCAGGGCTGCTGCTCGATTGAACCCGCCTCGGATCTGGCTGCCGTCTTGGGCTGGCTTCGGGAAGAGGCGGCAAAAGGACGGTTCGGCTACTATGACGGTCAGCGGCTCGCTCGTGTGGAAGTCACCGCTGAGGCGCTGGCGAGGTGGCTGATGGCGCCGACCGTGCCGCTGCCCATTGCGACGCTGGACGTCTCCATCCTTCATGGATTGATCCTGCCCCGCCTTGGGGTCGATGGGGCGGGCGTGCGCTATACCGCTGACGCGGCCCAGGCGCTCAAGGCAGCGCAGGAAGCGCCGGGCCGTTCCGCGTGGCTGTTGCGGGGGATTCCGCTCACCCAGGTGTACGCCCTGGCCGCCCAAGGCATGACCCTCGCGCCAAAATCCACCTACTTTTACCCCAAGGTGCCCTCCGGATTGGCCATCAACCCCTTCGATGCCGCCGTCTGAATTGACGGCTCATCCGAGCCTGTGTTACCATACCGCACCCACCTACATGAAGCTCTTCAGCCGACACCAACCGGCGTTCGGACGCAAGTCCAGGCGCGACATTCCTCCGGGACTCTGGACCAAATGCGAGTCCTGCGCCCAGCTCATCTACAACAAGGCGCTCGAGGAAAACTTCCGCGTCTGCCCCAAGTGCGAGTTTCATTTTCCGCTCACGGCCCAGCAGCGCATTCAGCTCACGATCGACGAGGGGACCTTTGAGGAGTGGGACGCCGATGTGAGTCCGCTCGATCCGCTGCAGTTTCACGTGCCGAAACCCTATGCCGAGAAGGTCGTCGAGGAGCAGCGGACGCTGGGGATGACCGACGCCTGCCTCACCGGCCGGGGGCGGCTGGAGGGCCGGGAGGTGGTGCTCGGCGTGACCGACTCGCGCTTCATGATGGGATCGATGGGGTCGGTGGTCGGCGAGAAGCTCACGCGGGCCATCGAGCGCGCGACGGAGCAGCACCTGCCGCTCCTCATCATCTCAGGATCCGGCGGCGGGGCCCGCATGCAGGAGGGCATGCTCAGCCTCATGCAGATGGCCAAGACCGCAAGCAGCCTCATGCGGCTCGACGCCCAGGGGGGGGTGTTCCTCTCCGTCCTCACGCATCCGACCATGGCCGGGGTGCTGGCCAGCTTTGCCACGTTGGGGGATCTCATCATCGCCGAGCCCAAGGCGCTCATCGGCTTTACCGGCCCGCGCGTGATCGAGTCGACCATCCGTCAGAAACTGCCGGAGGGCTTTCAACGCTCGGAATTCCTGCTGGAACACGGCCTCATCGACCTCATCATCCACCGGCGCGAGATGAAGAGCCGGCTGGCGGCCCTGCTCGATCATTTTCGATCGTAAATGGCCCACGTCAGCCTGCGCGGCGTCTCAAAGGTGTATCCGGGCGGCGTCCTGGCCGTGAGAGACGCCAACCTGAACGTGGAGAGCCGCGAGTTCCTGGTGATCGTGGGACCCTCGGGCTGCGGCAAGTCCACTCTGCTGCGGATGGTCGCGGGATTGGAAGAAGCGACGACCGGCGAGATCTGGATCGCCAATAAGCTGGTGAATCACGTGCCGCCGAAAGACCGCGACATCGCGATGGTGTTCCAAAACTACGCGCTGTATCCCCACATGACCGTCTTCGACAACATGGCCTTCGGGCTGCGGCTGCGGGGCTACAACCGGGGGGACATCGACCAGCGGGTGCGCGACGCGGCGGGCATCTTAGGCATCGAGCAACTCCTTTCACGCAAGCCCCGGGAGCTGTCCGGCGGGGAGCGCCAGCGCGTGGCGGTGGGGCGCGCTATTGTGCGCAAGCCGCTCGTCTTTCTGTTTGATGAGCCGCTCTCGAATCTCGACGCCAAGATGCGGGTGTCGATGCGCACGGAAATCCGCAAGCTGCACCTGCGGCTGCAAACCACCATGGTCTACGTCACCCATGACCAGACCGAGGCGATGACGATGGGCGATCGGATCGTCGTGATGAATAAAGCGATCATCCAACAAGTGGCCGACCCGCTGACCATCTATGATCATCCGGCCAACCGGTTCGTGGCCAGCTTCATCGGCTCGCCCCCCATGAACTTTCTCACCGGCACGATCGTCCAATCCGGCGACGCGCTCTTCTTCACCGAGGGCACCTTCCGCCTGCGGGTCGTGGATGAGATGGCCGCGAGGCTGTCGGCTTATGAGCAGAAACAGGTCATCTTCGGCCTCCGGCCGGAGGATCTCTATGACAAGCTGTTCATCACCGATGCGCCGAGCGACTGCATCGTGACCTCCACGGTCGAGCTGGTCGAGCCGCTCGGCGCGGAGGTCTACCTCTACCTGCGGGCGGGCCAGCACGCCATTATCGCCCGGGTCGGACCGCATGACCGCCCGGAAGTCAACCAGGACATTGACCTGGTGTTTGATATGGGGAAAGCCCATTTCTTTGACGTCGAGACCGAAGCCTCGATCGTATAAGAGTGGCTGAGTGACACAGTGGCTAAGTGGCAACGTGAGCGAGGTTATGAAAGGCGCTCTTAGCCACCGAGTCACGTTGCCACCTTGCCACTGAGATGCAGACCCAATCCGTTGCCGCTCCTCCCGTGCTGGTCCGCTCGCTGGTCGCGCTGTCGACGCTGGCGGTCTGCGGCCTTCTGGCGCACTTCCTCCTCGGTCGTCCCGCTGTTCCTGTTGAGGCCGTTCACACCCTCTGCCTCGCGCTGACCGCCCTGGCCGCCTATTCGTGGGCGCTGGATGCGACGGGCTTGAGCGTGGGGGCCGGCGGCGTCGTCCTGCTGGGTCTTGTGTGGGCGTGGGGGGTGAGGCAGGCGCCGCTGTTGGGCTTCGATGTCGCGGCGTTCGGCGCGCTGTCCGTGGCGGCGGCGTGTGAGCAGCGCCGGCGGCGGCGGAACGTCCAGCGGCTCCGGCAGGCGTTGGATGAGCTGCGCGAGGAGCAGACCGTCAGCGACCAGTCGGGCGCGCAGGTGAAGCAGGCGCGCGAGGGGCTGCACAGGAAACTTGCCCGCTACCAGCACCTGCAGTCGATCGCGGAGACGTTGAGCAACATGACGGACGTCAGTGCCATCGCGCAGTTGGCGGTCGAGCAGGCGTTTGCGCTGATCGGCAAGTCGGATGCCTGTCTCGTGTTCCTCGTGGACAAGGAGGAGCAGGAGCTGTCACTCGTCGCCTCGAAAAAGCGGGACGCCACGGTCACTATCCGCGCCAAACACGGGGATCAGTTCGACCGCTATGTGCTGCGGACGCACCGGCCGCTGTTGGTCAATGATGTCCGGCGTGATTTCCGCTTTACCGTCAACGTCGCGCTGGAGCGGCCGGTCGGCGCGGTGATCGCATGCCCGCTCCTCCTGGGCGCAAGCCCGGAGGGGCTCCTCCGCCTTGACAGCGCGCAGCCGGGCGTGTACACGCAGGATGACCTGCGGTTTCTCGACATCCTCCTCGATCTTGTGGCCACCGCCGTCACCAATGCCCGGCTGTTTGCGCAGATCCAGCAGCTGGCCATTACGGACGGTCTGACGGGGCTTGCGCTGCGCCGGCCGTTCCTTGAAGAGCTCACGCGGGAACTGACGCGGGCCGGGCGCGGGCGGCCGGTGCCTGCGGCATCCGGCACTCCCATCGGCGACCATCCCGCTCTGCAGGAGGGTACCCGCCTCGGTCGCGAGCCGGTCTCGGTGCTCATGATCGACGTGGACTATTTCAAGCAGTACAACGACGCCTACGGCCATATGGCCGGCGACGTGATCTTGAAAGCGATTGCCGCGCTGTTGCGCAAGGCGGCGCCGCCCGGGGGCGTCATCGCGCGCTACGGAGGCGAGGAGTTTGCGGTGCTCCTGGCGCGGCAGCCGCGCCACCAAGCCGCTGAGGTGGCGGAGCGCATCCGCCGTCTCATCGAGCAGGAGGTGCAGGGAACCGGCGCCAGGCGCAAGGAGCGCCAGCCGGTCACCGTGTCCGTCGGCGTGGCCACCTTTCCCGATGATGCGCTGGCGGAATTGGAGCTGATCCGCATCGCCGACCAGCGGCTGTACGAGGCGAAGCGGATGGGCCGAAACCTCGTCTGTGCAACATGACGCGAGCGCGAAAGCACCAGGCACCAAATTCCAAGCACCAAATCCCAAATTCCAAACAAATTCCAAGCACCAAGTTCCAAATTCCAAACCGTTTGGTGCTTGGGGCTTGGGATTTGGTGCTTGTTTGGATATTGGGATTTGGATATTGGTGCTTTCGGATCTCGCGGGACTAGCACTTCTGGAGTTGCGATGACGATTGTGATGGCGTGTTGGGTGCTGGCGATGCTGTCGGGGTTGTTAGGGCCCCGGCGTTGGACGAGCCTCCTCTCGCTGGTGACCGCCGCCGCGTTCATCGCCACGCAGGCTGCGGCGCTTGCCCGTCCGACCGGCTGGCTGCAGCTGGCGGTGCTCGGCGTGACGCCGTGGCTGCTGGCGACGGCGCGCGGGCGGAATGAGCAGGCGATCGCCGTCCTGCGCACCGAGAAGGCGCGGCAGATGGCGCGCCTCTCCGAGGCGGCACGCGCGCTCATGTCGCTCAAGACAGAGACGCAATCGATGGAGGGACACCTCGCGGAAATCGGCGAGGTCTACCATGTCACCAAGGAGACGTCGCGGGCGCTCCACCTGCATGAGCTGTTTGCCGCCTCGCTGGAGCTGGTGCCCCGCCTGCTTGACGCGCGAGGACTGCGCTTGATCGACCTGTCAGAGGGCGCGCCACAAATTTTTCGGGCCGTGCGAACGCCCGACGGCCGCATGAACCCCCTCGCGTCGAATGGCAGCAAGGCGTCCGACCACATGGGCGACGGCCGGGAGATGGAAGAGGCGATCATCAGGCGGATGCTGGCGGCGGCTCAGGCGGCGAGCGCCACCGCGCAGGAGCTGTCCTGCGCGCTGCCTGAAGGCGTCTCGCACGTGGCGTGGGCGCCGCTCTGGCGGGAACAAAAACCCATCGGCGTGCTCATCGCGGATCACCTGCCGGCGCCGCAACTGAAGACGCTGGCCATTGTGGCCAACCAGTTGTCGCTGCAGCTGTCCCGCATTCACCTCTATCAGCAGGTCGAGGCGCTGGCGGTGACGGATGCGCTGACAGGCCTGTTCGTCCGCAGTTATTTTCTGGAACGGACCCGGGAAGAGCTGGCGCGCTCAATCCGTCACGGCCTCTCCTGCACCCTCTTGATGACGGACCTGGATCTCTTCAAGCAGAAAAACGACACGTACGGCCACCTCGTCGGGGATGTCGTGCTCAAGGACGTGGCGCATCTGTTGCAACGCAACCTGCGCGAGGTGGACCTCATCGCGCGCTTCGGCGGGGAAGAGTTCATCCTGCTCCTGATTGAAACGAACGTCGACCAGGCGCTGCCGATCGCCGAGCGGCTGAAGCAGCTGGTGGAGGTGCATCCCATCCGGGCCTACGATGAGCTCCTGAACCAGACGATCAGCATCGGGATGGCCGGATTTCCCGACCATGCCAAGACGCTGGACGCCCTCATTGAACGGGCCGACCAGGCGCTCTATGCGGCGAAGCGCGCCGGGCGCAACCAGGTCGTCCGCTGGTCGGCTGCCATATCAAGAGAAGATCAGCGGGAGGTGGACAGTTAACAGTGTACAGTGTACAGTAAGGAAAACTCGAGCATGACGGTATGAACGGGAGGAAGGCATGAAGATATTCCTGGACACCGCGAGCCTCAGCGAGATCCGCGAAGCGGTCAGTTGGGGTGCCATTGACGGGGTGACGACGAACCCCAGCCTCGTGGCGAAGGAGCAGCGCGAGTTCTTCCCGCTCTTAAAGGAGATCTGCGAAACGGTGAACGGGCCGGTGAGCATGGAAACCACCTCCCGCGATGCGGCCGGCATGGTCCGGGAGGGACGCGAGTTTTCCACATTGCATCAGCACATCGTCGTCAAATGCCCGCTGACCAAAGAGGGCTTGAAGGCCACCCGGCAGTTGACGCAGGAAAAGATCCGGGTGAATGTGACGCTGTGCTTCTCCGCCACGCAGGCGCTGCTGGCCGCCAAGGCCGGCGCCTATTTCGTCTCGCCGTTCATCGGACGGCTGGATGACATCAGCGCCGAGGGCATGGCGCTGGTCCGCGACATCAAGACGATCTACGGGCACTACGGATTTTCCACCCAAGTCCTGGTGGCGAGCGTGCGCCATCCCCTGCACGTGCTGGAGGCCGCCAGGATCGGGGCCGATATCGCCACGATGCCGTTTTCGGTGCTGGAGGCGCTGGTGAAGCATCCCCTGACGGACATCGGGCTTGACCGGTTCCTCACAGACTGGGAAAAGGCAAAGCGTTCCTCGTGAACAGGCGCTGTCCTCGATTTTCCCTATTGGTGTGGGGCCTGCTCATCGTGGGCGTGGCCGCCTGGGCCGATGCCCGCCCCGACAAGACCGCCAAGGAAACCAAGGGCTCCCCCCCTGCCGAGGCCTCCTCGGAACCCGCCCGAGCCAGCCAAAGCAAACGCCAAAGCGAGGAAGACCTCCGGCGCCACTGGGAGGACGCCCGACGATTTCTGCGGCAGGGCGCGTATGAAGACGCTCGACGCTCCCTTGAGGCGATCCTCGCCGTCAGGCCAGATGACCCATGGGCCCGAGCGTACCGCTCCCTGTGCGAGCGCCGATTGCAGTCGAGCCGTCCCTTTACGCAACTGGCTCCCGGGCAGCTCCGTGCACTCGAGCAGCAGCTGCGCCAGGAAGACCAGGCGCAGCGTCGCGCCGCCGCGATCCAGAAAGCGATGGAGCGGACCACCCGCAAGGAGCAAGACCGATGGGATCGAGAGCTTGAAGCGCGGGAGCGGCAAGCCAGGCGGGAAGAAGAGCTGAAGCGGCAGGAAGCCAAGGCGCAGGCGGCCGCGCGCGCCCGCCCCCCAGGCCCGACGCTCGTTACAGCCGTGGCGGGCGGCGAGCGTGGCAGGCAGGCCGTGGCCCGTGAGGAGGCAGCGCCCCAACCGCCACAAGCGGAAGAGCCGAAAGAGCCGGCGGCTGCCGTGACGGTTGAGCCTTCCCAGCCAGCCGAGCCCGCCTTGCCGGCGGCTCCCGCTGAGCCTGGAGAGGAGCTCAGCCCGAGTCTTGTCGGCCGCGCGCTGCCGGCCCAAGGGGCGGTTGCGATCAACGCGCGCCAGATGAGCGTCTCACCGGATCGCAAGATCGCGATCGCCGACGGCGATGTCGAGGCGATCTTTGAAAACATGGTGCTGACCTGCGATCACCTGACGCTGTTTACGGATACCAAAGACGCCTACGCCGAGGGGCGCGTCCGGATCGAAGAGGGCACCCAGCTCTTTCGAGGGGAGCTCGCCCACTACAATCTTGAGACAAAGAAAGGCCGCTTTCTCCAGGGCACGGTGTCCTCTCCCCCCTGGCATGAGCACGGCCGGACGGTGGAGCACATCGCCGAGGGGGTCTACGAGGTGACGCCAGGCTACCTCACCACCTGCGAGCTGGAGCCGCCCCACTTTCGTCTGGCCGGACGCCGCGCCACGGTCTTTTCCGATGACAGGCTCGCGCGGGTGCGCAACGTGGCCCTGTTTGTGGAACAGATGCCGTTTCTGTATCTGCCGTACATCTCGCTCGCCGACCGCCAGTCGCCGTTTTTCATCATTCCTGGAAAAAAGAAGCCGTGGGAGCAGTTCGCCCTGATGGGCTACCGCTACGAGCTGCCCGGACCGGCGAATCAAAAGGGCGTCGTGAAGCTGGACTGGCGCCGCGCCTTCGGCTGGGGCACCGGGCTCGACCACCGGTTTGACGATCCGCGTCTCGGCAAGGGGCTGCTCAGGCTCTACTATAATGAGGAGCCGAACCGTCGCGAGCCACGGTCGGCGCTGCCCAAGGGGGCCGATATCAACCGCTATCGCTTCTTGTGGCGCCACCAGTGGGAACCGATGGAGAACACGTCGGTCCTGACGAACATACAAGAGTTCAGCGATGTCAATTTCCGCAAGGATTTCCTCTTCCAAGACGAATTTGTGGATGACGATGTACCGGAAAGCTTCATCTCAATGGTCAGGAACGACGAGGACTTTACGCTGTCCGGTGTCGTGCGCAAGCGCATGAATCGGTTCCAGACCGAGACCGAGGCGTTTCCCCAGTTGACCCTTGATGTACGAGATCAGCGCATTGCAGACACGCAACTGTTTTCTAAAAACGCCTTCGACATCGCGAATCTACAGACCAAGAACGCCCACTCGGAGAATGATACGGATGTGGTGCGCGTGGACTGGTTTCAACAGCTCAGTTACGCGCTGGGCCTTTTTCGGCCCATTGAGGTGACCCCGAAAGTCGGGGTACGCCAAACGTACTACACGAAGGACAGCCAAGGAGGCAGCGAGAGGCTCCAGGGTGAACGGGATGTCATCAGCGGCCAGTTCTCTACAGGAGTGGATGCCAGCCTGAAGCTGTTTCGTATCTTTCCCATCGCGTCGAATATCATGGGGCTGAACCTCAATCTCCTGCGTCATGTGCTCACGCCGACGGTCGCCTACAGCTATATCCATCAGCCTACTATTCCAAGCAGTCTGCTCAATTTCGCCACAGCTGGTGGGACGACCAATCAGCTCTCATTCGGGATCGACAACAAGCTCCAGACAAAACGGCCGGATGGCGCGGGCAAACTTAAGGCAGTCGATGTGGCGAGGTTCCTTACGTCGCTGCCCTACACGTTTCGCGGTAACGGCAACAAGCAGGGCGGCAGGCTCGGTGACTGGTCATTCGATCTAGAGGTGTATCCCTGGTCGTGGCTGAGGCTGGAGTCAGATTGGTCTGTTCCGAGCCACTTCGTGAAGGGCACCCGCGATGACCGCATCCAGCGGTGGAACCTTGATCTGGTCATGGTAGGGGGCCATGGAGAGCTGAGTGCGCAACAGGCACCGAAGATCCAGGCGCCAGCGGCGCGAGGGTTTGAGGCAGGACCGAAGGGGGCGCTGGTGGATCTGCTCTTGCCGGAAGGCCAGTGGTACCTGGGGCTAGGGCACCGGTATTCCCAGAATGACAAGACTGAAGAAGTCATCCAGTTCGATTGGCGGCTCAGCCAGAAGTGGGAGATTGGGACGTTTCACCGCCTGACTTTCAAAGAAGTTGCGGGTGGCGCCAAGCGGTTTAACCACCTGCGTGAGTACCAATATACGCTCCGCCGCGATCTGCACGATTGGATGGCTGAGGTCATCTACCGGGTGGATCGGGAGTTCGGGGAAGAGCTGTTTTTGACGCTGACGCTCAAAGCCTATCCGCAGTTGCCCATTGAATTGGAGACCGCCTACCACCAGCCGAAGATCGGCTCACAGAGCAGCCCGTTTTCGCCCGTGCGTGGTCAATTGTCGCCCTAACTTGCTGTCGCGCCCTAAATTGCTTGCAGGCTGTGTGAAACCTTACTATAATGCGCATTCCGTAGCGTAACTCCACGAACCTTCCCGTCCTCATCACGGTTCTTGTAACAGCAGGGATTCCCAGAGGATAGAAACGGATGGAGATCAGCGTTGTCGGGGCCGGGCACGTCGGCTTGGTCACCGGGGCCTGTTTTGCAGAGATGGGCCATCGGGTGATCATGGTGGACAACGATGAGAAGCGCATCGGCGGACTCAAGCGCGGGGTCATGCCGTACTACGAGCCGGGGCTTGAGGAGCTCATCCGGCGCGTGATCCGCCAGAAACGGTTACGCTTCACCACGTCGATCAAGGAGGGGGCGGAGAAGACGACCGTCATCTTCATCGCCGTCGGCACCCCGCAGAAGGCCACGGGAGAGGCGGATCTCGCCTACGTCGAGAACGTGGCCCGCTCCATTGCCCAGCGCATATCCGCCTACCGGCTGGTGGTTGAAAAATCGACCGTGCCGGTTCAGACCGGCCAGTGGATCAAGCACACCATCAAGACCTACCTGAAGAAACAGGTGCCCTTCGATGTCGCCTCCAACCCCGAGTTCCTGCGCGAGGGGACGGCCATCCAAGACGTGATGAAACCGGACCGCGTCGTCATCGGCGTGGAGAGCGAGCGGGCGAGGAAACTGCTCACGGAGCTCTATAAACCGCTGGGGGCCCCCATCGTGGTGACCGACATCAGCAGCGCCGAGTTGATCAAGCACGCCTCGAATTCTTTCCTCGCCATGAAGGTCTCGTTTATGAATGCTGTGTCGCAGATCTGCGAGCGGGCCGGAGCGGATGTGCAGCAGGTCGCCCACGGGATGGGGCTCGACCCGCGCATCGGCCGGTCGTTCCTGAACCCTGGGATCGGGTATGGGGGGTTTTGTCTGCCCAAAGACATCGAGGCCTTCATCAAGATCTCAGAGCAGCTCGGCTACGACTTCGAGCTGCTGAAGGCCGTGCGGAACATCAACGAGCACCAGAAGCGCAGCGTCGCCAAGAAAATCCAGCAGGCGCTGTGGGTGGTGAAGGGCAAGACGATCGGCGTGCTGGGGCTCGCCTTCAAACCGAACACCGACGATATGCGCTACGCCCCGGCCATTGATATCATCGAGTACCTGCAGGGGGAGGGCGCTGCGATCAAAGCCTACGACCCGCAGGCGATGACAGAGGCCGCGCACGTCCTCTCCCATGTGACGTTCTGCAAGGATCCGTATGAGGCGGCCAAGGGCGCCGAGTGCCTCGCCATCCTCACCGAATGGGACGAGTTCAAGCGACTGGACTTCAAACGGCTGAAGAAGCTGCTGCACCAGCCGCTCATCATTGACGGGCGGAACATCTGCGACCCCGAGGCTCTCGCGAAGCTCGGCTTCCGCTACCTCAGCGTCGGACGAGGCAAGCGTGAAACTCATTAAGGGCGTTGAGACAAAACCGCTCCGCGTCATCCCCGATGACCGGGGGCGGCTCTTTGAGATGCTGCGGCGGGACGAGCCGCTCTTTCGGAAGTTCGGCCAGGTCTATTGCACGACGGTGAATCCCGGCGTTGTGAAGGGATGGCACTACCACAAGAAGCAGTACGACAACTTTGTCTGTGTGAGTGGGATGATCAAGCTCGTAGCCTACGACAACCGGCCACAGTCTCCAACCAAAAGCCTCATCAACGAATTCTTCATTGGGATCCACAACCCTTTGTTGGTCCAGATTCCTCCCGGGGTGCTCCATGGGTTCAAGGGCATTTCGACTCATGAGGCTATTGTGATCAACGTCTCCACCGAGCCCTATCACCGCGAGCGGCCGGATGAGTACCGGCTTGATCCCTATCATAACGACATCCCCTACGATTGGCACCGCACGGATGGGTAATCGATGAAGGGTGTGGTGCTGGCTGGAGGGTTAGGGAAACGGCTCGGCGTCCTCACCCGCATCACGAATAAGCACCTCCTGCCGGTGTATGATCGGCCGTTGGTGTACTATCCCATCCAGACACTGGTGGAGGCCGGCATCACGGACATTCAGATTGTGACGGGCGGCAACAACGCCGGCGATTTCCTGCGGCTCTTGGGCAACGGCGAGGAGTTCGGCTTGAAACACTTAGCCTATACCTACCAACGGGGCGAAAGAGGGATCGCTGAAGCGTTGAGATTGGCCGAGCATTTTGCGGCTGGAGAGCCTGTCGTGGTCATGCTGGGCGACAACATCGTAGAGAAAAGCATCACACCCTACGTGCAGCGGTTCGCCGCGCAGGGCAGCGGCGCGAAGATCCTCCTCAAGGAAGTGGACGATCCCTGGCGATTTGGCGTTGCAGAACTGCGCGATGATCGTATCGTCGGCATCGAAGAAAAGCCGAAACGGCCAAAGTCCAACTACGTGGTGACCGGCATCTATATGTACGACGCCCAGGTCTTTGACATCATCAAGACCCTCACGCCTTCCGCGCGAGGAGAACTGGAGATCACCGACGTCAACAACGCCTACATCCGGCGCCAGCAGATGACGTATGACATGTTGGACGGCTGGTGGACGGATGCCGGCCTGCCCGAGATGCTGTATCGGGCTGCGACCTTGGTCAGGCAACGCGCGTTACAGGCCGCCGCTGTGAAGACCCCAGAACCTGCTGCTGCGTTGGCGAAGCCATGAAGGTGCTGGTGACGGGGGGTGCCGGTTTTATTGGTTCCCACCTGATCCGATCGTGGCTCACCCGCCGTCCAGCAGATCACATGGTCAATCTCGACCTGCTGACCTACGCCGGCTCCTCCCAGCGACTGGCGGACGTCGAGCAACGACCAAACTACCGCTTCATCCAGGCGGACATCTGCGACGCGGGTGCCGTCAAACAGGCGATCAACGGCTGCGAGCTGGTGGTTCATTGTGCCGCCGAAACTCACGTGGACCGTTCCATCACGAATGCGGCGCCCTTCCTTCGAACGAACGTGGAGGGCACCTACACGCTGCTCCAGGCGGCTCAGGCCTGCGGCGTCAAGCGGTTCCTCCAGGTGAGCACGGATGAGGTGTACGGGCCCATCCTGTCAGGAGCCGTGGATGAGCGGGCCCTGCTGTCGCCCCGCAGCCCGTACGCGGCGAGCAAGGCGGCAGGGGACTTGCTGGTTCAGGCCTTTCGGGAAACGTACGGGCTGCCCACGATCGTGGTCCGCTCGACGAATATTTTCGGACCGGCTCAATTTCCAGAAAAGTTTATCCCGCTCTGCATCACCAACGGGTTAGATGGGCTGCGGCTGCCCATCTACGGGGACGGGCAGCAGCGGCGGGCGTGGCTCTTTGTGACGGATCTGTGCGAAGCGCTTCATGTGATCCTCGAACGGGGCGGGGTCGGGGAGATTTATAATGTGGCGGGCGGCACGGAGCAGGCGAACCTTGACACCGCGCGCACGATCCTCGCGCACCTTGGTTGTTCGCCTGAGCTCATCGAATGTGTGGCCGACCGGCCGGGCCATGACCGCCGCTATGCCATGAACGATGCGAAGCTGCGGGCGCTGGGCTGGCGCCCGCAGGTGGCCTTCGAGCAGGCATTGAGTGAGACCATCAGGTGGTATCGCGAGCACGAGAACTGGTGGCGCCCGCTGGCGCAGAAACTCCGTGAAGATCCTTATCACTGGCTCAACCGGTCTCCTGGGTCAAGCGCTCGCGAGCCATCTGGCACGATCCGCTGACGTCACGGGGCTGTCGCGCCATGTCCCCGCCGCCCCCGTGGCGGGGCGTCACATCTCGTGCGACCTGCTCGATGCCGCCAAGACCAGCCAGATCATCCGCGCCGTGCGTCCTGACGTCGTGATCCACACCCAGGCGGTGTCCGATGTGGATCGGTGCGAGCGCGAACCGGATACGGCGCAGGCGCAGAATGTCCGCGCGACGGAACACCTCGTCCGGGCCCTCGAAGAGACGCAGGCGCTCGTGGTCTATATCAGCACGGACTACGTGTTTGACGGACTGAAAGGTTCCCCATACGATGAGGCGTGTGAGCCGCATCCCATCAGCGTGTACGGGCGGTCGAAGCTGGCCGGCGAGCAGGTGATCCTCCGGTATCCGTATGGGGTCATTGTGCGTCCGAGCACGCTCTTTGGTTCCGGACGCATGAACTTTTGTGATGCGATCGTCCAGGGCGTGCAGGAAGGGCGAACCATTGAAGCCTTCATGGATCAGACGACCTCACCGACCTACACCGCCGATGTGGCGGACGCGCTCGGTGAGCTGATCCAGGCGCTGGCGGCCTCACGATCGTCCGGGCCGTCGCGGATCTACCACCTGACCAACACGGGTGCCTCGACGCGCCTGGCGTTCGCGCAACGGATCGTGGATCTGTTGGGCTATCCGCGCACGCGCATCCGTCCTATTCTGATGGCCGACCAGCAGCGGCCGGCGCCACGGCCGCCTTACTCTGCGCTGACAACCACGGAGCTGCCAAAAGTGATCGGGAGGACATTGCGACCATGGGACGAAGCCCTGCACGAGTATCTGCGTCTTCGCCGCTGGGTCAACTAGCCCGGCGCATCCGCGCGCGGACGGCGCGCGTGGGGATCATCGGCCTCGGCTACGTGGGGTTGCCGCTGGCGGTGGAGTTTGGCAAAGAGGGCTTCCGCGTCACCGGCGTCGATCTCGATCCCAGACGGGTGCGGGGGGTCAACCGGGCCCGCTCCTACATCCTCGACGTGCCCAGCGACGACCTCCGTAGGCTCCGGCGGTCCCGTCGGCTGCGAGCGACGTCGTCGTTTGACGTGCTCGGGGCCCAAGATGCCATCATCATCTGCGTGCCCACCCCGCTGCGAAAGACCCGCGAGCCGGATATGTCGCACATCGTCTCTGCCACCGAAGAGATCGCCCGGCGCGTGCGCAGGGGGCAACTGATCGTGCTGGAAAGCACCACCTATCCCGGCACCACCGAAGAGGTCATTCTGCCGGCTCTTGAGGCGAGCGGCCTCAAGGTGGGGCGCGATTTTTGCCTGGCGTTCTCCCCGGAGCGCATCGACCCGGGCAACACGACCTACACGACCCGGACGATCCCAAAGGTCATCGGCGGCATCACGCCGCTGTGCACGAAGCTGGCGACGACGCTCTATGGCTCGGCCATCCACCGCACGGTGCCGGTGTCCTCGTCAAAAGTCGCCGAGATGGTGAAGCTCCTGGAGAACACCTTCCGGGCGGTCAACATCGGCCTCGTCAACGAAATCGCCCTCATCTGCGATCGGTTGGGGATCGATGTCTGGGAGGTCATCGACGCGGCGAAAACCAAACCGTTCGGCTTCATGCCATTCTACCCGGGCCCCGGTATAGGTGGGCACTGCATCCCGTCGGATCCGGTGTACCTGGCGTGGAAGGTGCGGGTGCATGGGTTTGAGGCTCGATTCATTGAGTTAGCGACGCAGATCAATGGCGCGATGCCGGAGTATGTGGTGGAGAAGGTCGGCCGGGTCTTGAACGACCGCCGCAAGTCGCTCAAAGGGGCGCGGATCTTGCTGCTGGGGCTGG
>CAYJWN010000022.1:0-19963 GCA_964373835.1 uncultured Planctomycetales bacterium | reverse complement strand
ACCGCGACCTGTCCGACCCGGACTACACCTCGGCGATCGCCGTGTTCCACCAGCGTTATTCGACGAACACGTTCCCCAACTGGTTCCTGGCGCAGCCCTTCCGTTTCCTGGGGCACAACGGCGAGATCAACACGCTGCAGGGCAACCGCAACTGGATGGCGGCCCGGGAGCCGGAGCTCTCCTGCAAGCGTTGGGGCAAGGAGCTCCACGAGCTGTTCCCGATCGTGCAGCCCGGCGGGTCCGATTCGATGAGCCTGGACAATGTGCTGGAGCTGTTCGTGATGTCCGGCCGGGACATTCTGCAGTCGATGATGATGCTGGTGCCCGATGCGTGGCAGGGGATGCGCGACATCGACATGGACCCGGAGGTGCGGGCGTTCTACCAATATCACGCGATGCTCATGGAGCCGTGGGACGGCCCGGCGGCGCTCACGTTCACCGACGGGGTGATCGTCGGGGCGACGCTGGACCGCAACGGGCTGCGCCCCGCGCGCTACTGGGTGACGAAAGACCGGCTCGTCATCATGGCCTCCGAGGTGGGCGTGGTGGACGTTCCGCCGTCGCGCATCGTGGAGAAAGGGCGGCTCGGGCCGGGCCACGTCTTCGCCGTCGATACGAAACGCAAGCAGCTGCTGCGCAACGAGGCGATCAAGCGCGAGTACGCGGCGATGAAACCGTACGTCGAGTGGGTGCAGAAGAGCCTCGTGCCGGTGGAGGAGATCCTCAACGGCAACATCGCCGATGAGGTGATCGTGGAGCCGACGACGCTCGTGCAACACCAGGTCGCGTTCGGCGTCACCGACGAAGACGTCGCGATGATCATCGAGCCGATGGCCAAGACGGGCAAGGAACCGGTCTGGTCCATGGGCGACGATGCGCCCCTCTCAGTGCTCTCCGGCAAACCCAAGCCGCTGTTCACCTACTTCAAGCAGCTCTTCGCGCAGGTGACCAACCCGCCGATCGACCCGATCCGCGAGGAGCTCGTCATGTCGTTGAACACACTGCTCGGGATGCGGCCCAATCCGCTGGAAGCGGGCCCGGCGCCGAAGAAGATGCTGCTGACGAGAAGCCCCCTGCTCATGCCGCAGGAGTTCGCCGCGATCCGCTCATTGCGCACACTGGATCTAAAGGCCACGACGATCCCCATCCTCTTTGAGGCGGCGAAGGGGCCGAAGGGACTGCGGGCGGCGGTCGCCCACGTGCGGGAGCAGGCGGTGAAGGCGGTGGATGCGGGTACCACGATCCTGATTCTCAGCGATCACGGCGTGAGTGCGGCGATGGCGCCCATCCCCTCGCTGCTGGCGACGGCGGCGGTGCACCATCACCTCATCCGCCAGAGCCGGCGGATGAAGGCGTCGATCGCGGTGGAGGCCGGCGACGTGCACGACGTCCACCAGGTGGCCTGCCTGATCGGCTACGGCGCCTCCTCGGTCTATCCCTACCTGGCCTACCAGACGATCAAGTCGCTGGAGCTGGGCGGCCGGTTCGCCCCGGAGACCTTCGACCAGGCGCTCGCGCACTTCCGCAAGGGCATCGACCAGGGCGTGCTGAAGATCATGTCGAAGATGGGCATCTCGACCGTCGGCAGCTACCGCGGCGCGCAGATCTTCGAGGCGCTGGGCATCGCCAAGGAGCTGATCGACGAGTGCTTCCCCGGCACGCCCTCGCGCATCGGCGGGATCACGTATGAGCACATCGCCGAGGAGGTGCTTGCGTGGCACCGCGACGCCTATGAGACCCAAGGCCCGCTCCATTTGGACCTGGGCGGCTTCTACAAGTACCGCCGGGACGGCGAATACCACGCGTTCAATCCGGAGATGGTGCGGTTCCTCCAGCAGTCCATCAAAGCCAATGACTACGAGATCTACAAGAAGTTTGCGGCGACGGTGAACAACCGGCCGCCGACGATGCTCCACGATCTGTTGGATGTGAAGCCGCTCGGCCCTCCGGTGCCGCTGGAGGAGGTGGAGCCGGTCGAGGCGATCACCAAGCGGTTTGCCACCGCCAGCATTTCCTACGGCGCCTTGTCGCTTGAAGCGCATGAGACGCTCGCGATCGCGATGAACCGCATCGGGGGCAAATCCGGCTCCGGCGAAGGCGGGGAAGATCCGGCGCGCTACCATCCGACCGATCCGCACATGAACCGCGCCTCGGCCATCAAGCAGGTGGCGTCGGGCCGGTTCGGCGTGACGCCGGAATACCTGATGTCGGCGCGGGAGCTTGAGATCAAGATGGCGCAGGGCTCAAAGCCCGGCGAGGGCGGCCAGTTGCCCGGCCACAAGGTGTCGGAGGACATCGCACGGGTGCGGCACACCATTCCCGGCATCTCGCTGATTTCACCACCGCCGCACCATGACATCTACTCGATCGAAGACCTGGCCCAGCTCATCTACGACCTGAAGATGATCCATCCGGCGGCCCGGGTCAACGTGAAGCTCGTCGCTGAAGCGGGCGTGGGCACGATTGCGGCGGGGGTGGCCAAGGGCCATGCGGACACCATCCTGATTTCCGGCCATGACGGCGGCACCGGGGCGAGCCCCTTGAGCTCCATCAAAAACGCCGGCCTGCCCTGGGAGCTGGGCCTGGCCGAGACGCAGCAGACGCTGCGCCTGAACGGGCTGCGCGAGCGGGTCATCCTGCGGACCGACGGCGGCATGAAGACGGGACGCGACATTCTCTTCGCGGCGCTGTTCGGCGCGGAGGAGTACGGGTTTGGCACCGCGGCGGTCGTCGCCACCGGCTGCGTGATGACCAGGCAGTGCCACTTGAACACCTGTCCTGTCGGCGTGGCGACGCAGGATCCCAAGCTGCGCGCCAAGTTCACCGGCACCCCGGAGATGGTGGTCAACTACATGCGTTTCATCGCGCAGGAGCTGCGCGAATCCATGGCGGCGCTTGGCGCGCGTACGCTGGATGAGCTGATCGGCCGCGCCGACTTGCTGACGCAGCGACAGCGCGCCGATCTTTCTCCGAAAGCGACGACCGTCAATCTCGAGTACATGATAGGCGCCGTCGGAGAGGGGACACGGATCCACACGATGCCGCGCAACGACTGGGAGCACGATCAGCCGCTGGACAATCAGATGATCGCGGACGCTAAGGCGGCGCTTGAAGGCCGGAGCAAGGTTCACCCTCACACCAACGAGGTTGGTGTGAGGGTAAAGCTGAGCTACGCGGTGCGCAACACCAACCGCACGATCGGCGCCCGCCTCGCCGGTGAGATCGCCAAGCGCTACGGCGATAAGGGGCTGCCCACCGCGACGATCGATGTCACGCTGCGCGGCGTGGCAGGCCAGAGCTTCGGGGCGTTTTGCATCAACGGCGTGCGGCTGACGCTGATCGGCGAGGCGAATGACTACGTGGGCAAGGGGATGGCGGGCGGCGAGCTCATCATCCGCCCGCCGGATGAGTCGCCGTTTGTCTGGCATCAGAATTCGATCATCGGCAACACCTGCCTCTACGGCGCGACCGGCGGCGTGCTCTACGCGGCGGGCCGCGCCGGGGAGCGGTTCGGGGTGCGCAACTCCGGGGCGTTCGCCGTCATTGAGGGGCTGGGCGATCACGGCTGCGAGTATATGACCGGCGGCATCATCCTCGTGCTGGGGCAGACCGGCCGCAACTTCGGCGCCGGGATGACCGGCGGCCGCGCGTACGTGTTGGATCAGGAGCGCGTCTTTGAGAAGCGCGTCAATCTTGAGCTGGTCGAGCTGCAGCGCCTTGAAGGTCAGGAGGACGTCGACAACCTGCGCACGCTGCTTGAGCGCCATTTTGTGGCCACGAAGAGCAACCGCGCGCTGACAATTCTCACCAACTGGGAGGACCACCAGGAGCTCTTCTGGATGGTCGTCCCGCGCGGCAGCGGCGCCAAGCTCGAGCAAGTGGTGAGTGCGAAGGAAGGCTGAGTCACAGATTACACAGATTCGCCGAGAAAAAACGCTGATGAACTGCGGATTACACAGATAAAACCGGTTGTATCGGCGTAATCAGCTCTTCGGCAGTCGACTCACTGGCGAATCTGCGTAATCAATCCATCCTCCCCCGGAGTCTCTATGCCTGTGACAAGCGAGCAAGTCCTCCATGCACTCCGAGTCGTCCAAGATCCGGACCTCAAGCGTGATCTGGTCTCGCTGGGCTTCATCAAGGACGTGGCGATCCAGGGCGGGCGCGTCTCGTTCAAGATCGAGCTGACCACGCCGGCCTGTCCGGTTCGCGACCTCATGAAGGAGCAGGCCGCGGAGGCGGTGCGCGCGCTGCCGGGCGTGTCGCAGGTGGACATCACGATGACCTCCCAGGTGCGCTCATCTGTCTCGACCCCGCAGGGCGTGCTGTCACCCAACATCAAGAACATCATCCTCATCGCCAGCGGCAAGGGCGGCGTGGGCAAGTCCACCGTGAGCGCGAACCTGGCGTTGGCTCTGGCACGGAGCGGCGCGCGGGTCGGAGTGATGGACGCTGATGTGTACGGGCCCAGCATTCCGACGATCCTGGGGATTACCGCGCAGCCTGAAGTGGACGAGAAAAATCGCATCACGCCGGTTGAGCACAACGGGCTCAGGGTGATCTCGATGGGCTTCTTCATGAAGCCGGAGGAGGCGGTCGTGTGGCGCGGGCCGATGCTGCACAAGACGGTGCAGCAGTTTTTGGGCGGGGTGTTCTGGGGTGATTTGGATTATTTACTTTGTGATCTTCCACCCGGAACTGGAGACGTCCAGTTGTCTCTTTGTCAGTCCATTCCGATTACGGGCGCCGTGATCGTTTCGACGCCGCAGGATGTGGCGCTGAACGTCGCGCAGAAGGCGATTGCGATGTTCAAGAAGCTCAATGCGCCGGTGCTCGGCATGATTGAGAACATGAGCTACTACGTGTGCCCGCACTGCGGCAAGCGGGATGACATCTTCGGAAGCGGCGGGGCACGTCACATCGCTGAACGGCTCGGTATCCCGTTTCTTGGTGAGATTCCGCTCGCAACCCCGATTCGGGTGGCTTCTGACGCCGGCAAGCCCATTGTGGTGAGCGACCCGAACTCGGCCGAGGCCAAAGCCCTTACCAAGGCCGCGGAGAACCTGGCCGCGCAGGTGAGCATCCGCGCGATGCAGGGCGAGCTCGCGCCGCAGGTCAAGGTGACGTTTTGAAACGACGGCGACAGGCGACAGGCGACAAGCGACACGGAAAGAGTCGAGGAGACTTTGATCCGACAGATATTTTTGCTGCCCTCAATGGCGCAAAGGTGAGATATTTGGTTGTGGGTGGCATCGCTGCTGTTCTCTACGGCGTCAATCGATTTACTTCAGATGTGGATCTGGCTGTTGAGCTTACAGCAGAGAATCTCGCGAGTCTTGAAAGCGTACTTGAGCGCATCGGATTCATGCGCCGCCTACCTGTCTCCATCAGAGGCCTTGCTGACCCCACGACCAGGAAGCTGTGGACTCAACAGAAGGCGATGAAAGTCTACTCGTTTCTGGAGCGACGGCCTCCCGCTCGAGTCGTTGATGTCATGGTGCAACCTTTACGGAACTTCGACAACGCTTACGGACGCCGAGTCACGGTGAAAATCCACGGGGTTTCGGTACCGTTAGTCCCTGTCGATCTGCTGGCACAAATGAAGAGCGAAGCGGGCCGTCCTGAGGATTTGCTAGATCTGAAAGCACTGAGGGCTCTTGGAAGAATTTCCTAACATGAAACGATCCCCGATCGGTACCTATGAAGAGGCTAGGCTGTTTGTCCTCAGGCGCTTTAGTCGCTTGTCGCCAGCACAGAAACTCCAGTGGCTTTCGCAAATGGCTGCGTTTATCAGAGAGGGAAGATCACACCTTCAGTTGGGGCCACCTCGTAAGAAGTCGAGATCATGACGGAAGCCCGGTTACCAATACCGACCGAGATCGGACGAGCGAATCAGGATGACGTCAAGATCCGCTGGGCCGATCACCTGCGGTGCTCGGCACTCCCGTCGCCCACCCAGCTGCGCTGGGTACCCGGGCTCGGTCGCAGGACGGGCCATGAGCAATGACGCAAATACAAGCACCAGTACCAATCGAAATTGGTCGTGCGAACGAATTTGATATCAAAATTTTGTGGCAGGGTGGACATGAAAGCATTTACCCGGCGCGGCAGCTGCGCCTGGCCTGCCCGTGCGCCGGCTGCGTGGATGAAGTGACCGGCCACGTGCGCGTGATTGCGAGCAGCATCGCGCAAACCGTGCATCCGGTGAAGATCGATCTCATCGGCCGCTACGCCATCAGCATCCAGTGGAGCGATGGCCACAACACCGGCATTTATAGCTTTGAGATGCTGAGGCGCGCGTGTCCATGCTCCAGCTGCAAGGTATAAGCTGTAAGGTGTAACTGTCGAACGGCTGGGCAGTGACCCACCGGCCCGGCTAGGGAGAAATCAGATGGATGGACGGTCGGAGGAGGAACGAGGATTCGTGGTCCTGCTGGAGGAGATTCGGCATGACTATAAAGCTCTATCCGAGCGGGTGACGGGACTGGATCAGAGGGTTGATCGCGGGTTTCAGGATGTTAGGCGCGAGATGCAAATAGGTTTCAAGGATATCCAGACGGGTATTTCAAGGCTCGTCAAACAACTGCGGGAGCACCGTCATGCCAGCTGAAACACCAGGGACCATCTTCGCGGAAATCGAGGCCTGCCCGCCGCTCATGCGCGACGACGCCAAAACAAAGTTCATTGGCCGGGAAGTGGATTGGACACTCGTGTTCGCTAACGGATGGCAGGAATCCGCAGATCTTGCCCGGCTCACGTTCCGTCAGGAGCGCGGCGTGGTCGAGTTCGTCGCCGCCAGCGTGCCGCTCACCGAATGTCCATGGCTGAAGCACATGCATGCTGGCGAGATTATGCGCGTCCGCGGTCACATTGCTGAGTTGACGCGAATGACCATTGAGCTGAAGGGTGCCAGCGTGTCGCAGGTTGTGGAGGCGGCCCGCTGAGACGCTGCCGCAGCGCGCGATGAGTGAGCTACGATCGTTCAAGGTGACATCGACAGAAGACGCCAAGCAAGCCCTCGATTACTTTAACGCCTTCCATGACGGCTGGATCAAGCGAATGATCATCACCTCGTGTGATGAGCTGAACGACGATGGCCACGTCTGTACGGGCCTCTTCCACGTTGTTATGGATGTCATCCACAATAACTATCCTGGGACGGCTTCTCCAATTCGCCCCTATGGCCAACTGGTCCAGTTAGAGTTTCATAATGTCCAAGACATCTTTTGTGACTTAAGTGCGGCATATGTCGGGAACACGATTATGAGCTTCACCATTCATGCGGCGAACCGGCGCCGAGGAGACATCAACCCAGTTGAGGTCTGCCTCGCCCTGCGGCTGGCGCGGCAGTACTATTACCGCGATCAACGCCTTCACGAGTTAAGAGAATCTCAGATGTTTACGTTTTCAGACGCGACCTTCGGGGAAAGAGCGGGACCTGAACGCTGAGCGCCCTGTCGCACATTTATCTAGATTATTCCGGCGGCACGCCGGTCCTGCCTGGGGTGAAGCAGGCGGTGGCGGAGGCGCTCGAACAGGGCGGCAATCCCTCGTCGCTCCATGGGGCGGGGCGGCGGGCGAAGCAGGTGCTGGAGCGCTCGCGCAAGCAGGTGGCGGCGCTCATCAATGCCTCGCCGGATGAGGTGTGTTTCACATCGTGCGGAACCGAATCGAATAATTGGGCGCTGCGCGGCCTCTACGCCGGCAACAAGCGCAAGGGCCTGCCTGCGCCGCGCTCCGCTGATTCCGCTTCGGCGCGGCAGGCAGGCAATCACCTCATCATTTCCGCGATTGAACATCCCTCGATCTCGCTGGTGGCCCGGCGGCTTGAGCTGGACGCCGGGGCACGCGTGACGATCCTGCCGGTGGACCGCGAAGGGCTGGTGTCGCCCGGCGATCTAAAGGCTGCGCTCACCCCTGAGACGGTGTTGGTCTCTATCATGTTGGCCAACGGCGAAGTCGGGACGGTTGAGCCGATCGCGGAGCTGGCGGCGATCGCGCATGAGCACGGGGTACTCTTCCACACCGACGCGGTGGCCGCGGCCGGCCACTGGCCGATCGACGTGAAGGCGCTCGGCGTCGATACGCTAAGCCTCGCGGCGAACCAGTTCTATGGGCCGCCTGGCGCCGCCGCGCTGTTTGTCCGCGAGGGCGTGCGCATTCTGCCGTTGCTTGAGGGCGGCGGCCAGGAGACCGGCGGCCGCTCCGGCACCGAAAATGTGCCGGCGATTGTCGGCATGGGCGTTGCCGCGGATCTCGCGCGCCAGCAGTTGCCGCAGCGCATGATGGACGCCAGCCGCCTGCGCGACCGTTT
Organism: uncultured Planctomycetales bacterium; assembly: GCA_964373835.1. Taxonomy (GTDB): domain Bacteria; phylum Omnitrophota; class Gorgyraeia; order Aquiviventales; family Aquiviventaceae; genus CAYJWN01. The sequence continues at coordinate 11,649 of CAYJWN010000022.1, read as the reverse complement.
GCATGATGGACTTAAGGAACGAATTGAAGGGTTGCGGATCAACGGTCCGATCGATGTTCGACGGGTCCTGCGACCGAGCCCGGCTACCCAGCAAAGCTGGGTGGGCGAGGGAAGCGCCGTGAGCCGTGAGGCGAACGGCCCGCCTTCAGCGTTACCCACCGAGCGTCTTCCGCACAATCTGCACGTCTGCATCGACGGCGTCTCCAGCGAGTCGATCGTGCTGGGTCTGGATCAGGCCGGCATCGCCGCGGGGCTGGGCTCGGCGTGCAACTCGAAATCGATGCGGCCCTCGCACGTGCTGAAGGCGATGGGATTGACTGACGAGCAGGCAAAAGGTGCGCTGGTCCTGAGCGTCGGGGTGCCGACGACTGATGACGACATCGACCGCGCGCTCGAGATCATCCCCGCAGTCGTACAGCGCCTGCGGAACGTCACCGCACTGACAAGCCGATCCTGACATGAAAATTCCAAGCACCAAATCCCAAGCACCAAACAAGCTCCAAGCTCCAAGCTCCAAATTCCAAACAGTTTGGTGCTTGGAATTTGGAAGTTGGTGCTTGTTTGGAATTTGGGATTTGGAATTTGGTGCTTCCATCCCATGAAATACGTCGTGGTGCTTCCGGATGGCGTCGCCGACGTGCCCATCAAGGAACTCGGCAACAAGACGCCGCTTGAGGTCGCCAAGCATCCGAACATGGACTGGATTGCACGCGAAGGGATCACCGGCTGGGCGCATACGATCCCGAGCGGCTTCCCTCCCGGCTCGGACGTCGGGTGCATAAGCGTCTTCGGCTACGATCCGCGCACATACTACACCGGCCGCGCGCCGCTGGAAGCCGCGGCGCAGGGAGTCACACTGGGTCCGGCTGACGTGGCGTTCCGCTGCAACACAGTCCATGCCGATGACGGCGTGCTCAAGGACTATTCGGCGGGCCACATCGAGAGCGAAGATTCCCGCGAGTTGATCAAAGCCGCCAATGAGCGGCTCTCGAAGCACGGCCTGAAGTTTTATCCCGGCGTGATGTACCGCCACCTGGCAGTGATTTCAGGTAAGCAGTACGCGCAAACCACATGCATGCCGGCACACGATCTGACCGGCAAGCCGTTCGTGTGGCCCACGGGACCTGGTGCTGAGCTGCTGAAAACCGTCATGCAGGAATCAGTCCAGCTGCTGAAGGAGCATCCGGTCAACCAGCGACGCATCAAAGCGGGCAAAGCACCGGCCAACATGCTCTGGTTCTGGGGCCAGGGGACGGCGGCGAAGTTCCCGTCGTTTCAACAGCAGTACGGCTTGAAGGGAGCCTGCATCAGCGCGGTGGACATCGTGCGGGGCCTAGGGACGCTGGTCGGCTTTGACATCATTCAGGTTCCGGGCATCACCGGCTACTTCGACACGAACTATAAAGGAAAGGCCGAATACGCGCTCAAGGCGCTGGATGATCACGACTTCATGCTCGTGCATATCGAGTCCACGGATGAAGCCGGCCACATGGGCGATGCGCGGAAGAAGATCCAGGCGATCGAGGACACCGACCGGCTCGTGGTTGGCACGCTGCTTGAGGGATTGAAGCGCCGCGGAGAGCCGTACGCCGTGATGGTCGTGCCGGATCACCCGACCAGCACCGTCCTGAAGACCCACATCGCCGAGCCGGTCCCGTTTGCGATCTACGCAACCAATGGTCCCAAAGATCACGTGACATCGTATAATGAATCCGCCGTGAAGGGCTCGACCACACGATTCGAAGAAGGGTTCCAATTGATGTCATTCTTCCTGAGTCAAGGGAAGCGGTAAGCGCAGCGAGGAGGCTTCATGCGTATTAGAGTACGGTCAGGTCAGCTCGGCCACATTCGTGACGGCGTGCAGGTCTATGCAGCGTTGGAGGGCGAGCAGCATCCGGAGCGGCTGCTGCCGGCGTCCTCCGTGCGCGATCGCGCGCTCAATCAGCTTGTCAGGAACTCCGGCTTTCGCGGCGCGCGCAACGAGACGGCGCTATTACCGCACGGCAAGCAGTGGGTGTTGGTCGTGGGCCTTGGCAAGGCGAAGGAGCTGTCGCTGGACGTCGCGCGCCAGTTTGCAGCCACCGCCGCGCGGGCACTTCGCGCGCGCGGATTTACGCGGCTGACGCTGCCGGTCCTCGTCGATCGGGCATTCGGCCCACCGGCGACTGCGGCACAAGCCCTGACTGAAGGCGCCCTGCTCGGTCTCTATCGCTATGACAAGCTCAGACAGGTGCCGAAACACGAGCGGAGCCGCCGCATCGATGCGATCACGCTCGTCGTCGAACGGGCTGGCGATGTGGCCGCGGCGAAGCGCGCGGTAGAAAAAGCCGAGGTGATCGCTGAAGCCGTCTATCTTGCGCGCGATCTCATCAACGGCCCTTCCAATATCGTCACCCCGACGTATCTGGCGCATCAAGCCAGGACCATTGCCACACAGCATCGGCTGAAGTGCGCCGTCATCCCGTTTGCGCAGCTCAAGCGGCGGGGCTTTGGGGGTATTGTGGGCGTGGCGCAGGGCAGCGCCCATCCAGCGCAGTTCATCGTGCTGGACTACAACCCGCCGCGCAAACGGGCGACCTTTGCGTTCTGCGGCAAGGGCATCACGTTTGACTCCGGGGGCATCAGCATCAAGCCCGCCGCCAAGATGGAACAGATGAAGTACGACATGGCCGGAGCGGCGGCGGTGATGGGAACCATCCAGGCGGCTGCGCGGTTCAAGCTGCCCTATCGCGTCATCGGGATCATCGCGGCGACGGAGAACCTGCCCTCCGGCACCGCGCAGAAACCCGGCGATGTCCTGAAGACACTGTCCGGCAAGACGGTCGAGGTGATCAACACCGATGCCGAAGGCCGCCTCGTCCTCTCAGACTGCCTCCATTACGCGAAGCGCTACAAACCGGACTGCGTCGTGGATGTGGCCACGCTCACCGGCGCGTGCATCGTGGCGCTGGGCAAGGAAGCCATCGGGCTGCTCACGAAGGATGAGCGGCTCGCCGCGCGGCTGAACCACGCCGGCAAGGAAACGCACGAGCGGGTCTGGCGGCTGCCGCTCTGGAACGAGTACGGCGAGCTGATGAAATCCGACATCGCGGACCTGAAGAACGTCAGCGACACCGGGGAGGGCGGGACGATCACCGCGGCCAAGTTTCTTGAGGCGTTCGCCGAGGGGCTGCCGTGGGCCCACCTCGACATCGCCGGCACCGCCTGGACCGAGAAGGACAAACCCTACATGCCGAAGGGGGCCGTGGGGATCGGGGTGCGGCTCTTGATCGAGTTGATGGAGCGGTGGAAGTGAGGGACGCCTACGTTCAGAAGTCAGATGTCAGATATCAGAGGTCAGATTTTGGATTGGCTTTTCTGAATTCCGACTTCTGATTTCTGAATTCTGGGAGAACAAGATGTCAAATGCAGATGATGAATTCAGGCGGCTCAAAGAGGTGCTGGAAATCCCCACGGGCAAAGAATGGGAATCAGCGGTACGATTGCTGCTGCGGCTCATGGGCGAGAACCCGGCGCGGGAGGGCTTGCGCCGCACGCCGCTGCGCGTCAAAAAAGCGTTGCAGTTTTTGACCTCCGGCTACCGCCTGGATCCGGCGAAGATTCTCAACCGCTCGTTCACCGATGTGAAGCATGACGAGATGGTGGTGGTGAAGGACATCGATTTCTTCAGTTTATGCGTCCATGGTAAGAGTATCGTGTATACACCGGAAGGATCCCGCTTCGCTGCGTCGGTTCGCCCAGGTGAGCATCTGTTAACAATAGACCCCATCGACAGAACCTTAAAGGAAACTGAGGTGCTTGCTGTTTCAGTCAGTAAACATCGGGAACGGTTTCGGATTGGGTTCTCAAATGGGCGGACGTTAATTGTAACAGGTGAGCACCCTATCTATGTCCTCAACAAAGGGTTTGTTCCAGCGGGCGAGCTGGAAGTAGGGAATCAAGTTCTCGGTGCTCATGGTCGCAGTCTTCTTCGTCCAACATACGCCTGCCAACTTACCTACGCATTAGGCTACGTGTTAGGCGTCTTTGCTAGCGATGGCAGTTTGGATAGTGGCCGGCGCATTCGACTTGAGGTGAACGAGTTGGCATTTGCGCAGAAATTTGCTGAACAAATGCAACTTGCATTCGGCATCGGAACTCATATCGAACCGATCAAAAAACCCAGCGGATTTCTTCATCGGGAAATCCAGCAATATCGGGTAAGGATATGCAGTTCTTTCCTCTCCGACCTCTTGGCTCACTTCCTGGGAGGAGACACGCATTCAAAAGCATTCGCGTTTCCGGAAGTAGTGCTTCATGATCGCGAGACGATGCAGGGATTTCTGGACGGTTATATTGAAGGCGATGGGCATCCCATGCGTAGCCAGGGTTATTACACCGGTGATGGCATCACGAGTGGTAATTACGGATTTTTAGAACGCCTGTCAGAGATTATCGATAGTCCTGTGGACTATTGTAAGAACGGAATGGGGCGTCTCTACGTCTCTAAACGTTGGTTTCAGGCACGCAATACTGCCAAAGGCTTTAAACATGGATTTGAGCCTATACCGCAATTGAGTGCCATTCAACAGGCCATCGCCGATGTGACTACTCGGAGTTATCGCATTGAATCGATTAGAAGAGAAACGGCGACACTCAAGAGCTACACCATGTATAACTTTGAGTGCGCTCCCCATCATTCGTTCTTGGCGAACGAGGTATTGGTGAAAAATTGTGAGCATCATCTGCTGCCCTTTTTTGGCAAGTGCCACATCGCCTACATGCCGGATAAGCGGATCATCGGCCTGAGCAAAATCCCCCGCCTGGTGGACGCCTTCGCCCACCGCCTCCAGGTGCAGGAGCGGCTGACGACCCAGATTGCCGAGGCGATCAATGCGCACGTCAAGCCGCTCGGCGTGGCGTGCGTGATCGAAGCCAACCACCTGTGCATGATGATGCGCGGGGTGCAGAAGCAAAACGCCCGCGCGGTGACCAGCTCCATGCTGGGGGTGTTTCGCTCAAGCGACAAAACCCGGGCAGAATTCCTCACGCTGATCCGCTCGCCCCTGGCATGAGCCAGCATCGTTGGCGGCTCGGTCGCGTGGTGCAAGGAGAGCGGCTGTGATACAATACGGTACTGTTTCCAGCAGGTTGTGATGGAGTCTCCACGATGGCACACAACGGCCACGCCGTGACGCAGCTTGCCGCCGCGCGCCAGGGCCTCATCACCGAGGCCATGAAGCGGGTGGCGGAGCGCGAAGGGCTGGATGCTGAGCTCATCCGCTCGGAAGTGGCCCGGGGGCGGCTGATCATCCCGGCCAACGTCCATCACCTTGCCACCAGCCTCGATCCCATCGGGGTGGGTCTCGTGGCTTCCGTGAAGATCAACGCCAACATGGGCAACTCCGCGGTCAGCTCCAATGAGGACGAGGAGCTGAAGAAGCTCCACATGGCGGTGCATTACGGGGCGGACACCGTCATGGACCTGTCAACCGGCGGCGATATTCCAGATATCCGAAAGGCGATCATCGCGGCAAGCCCGGTTCCGGTTGGCACGGTGCCGATCTACGAAGCAATCACGCGCGTCAAGCGCGTCGAAGATCTCACGCCGGAGCTCCTGTTCCAAGTCATTGAGGAACAAGCGGAGCAGGGGGTGGACTACATGACCATCCACGCTGGCATCCTCATGGAGTATCTGCCCCTCGTCAAGAACCGCATCACCGGCATCGTCAGCCGCGGCGGCAGCCTCCTGGCGCAGTGGATGGCCGCCCACCGGGCGCAGAATCCGCTCTACGAATACTTCGACGACGTCAGCGACATCCTCCGCGCGCACGACGTGAGCTACAGCCTCGGTGACAGCCTGCGGCCCGGCTGCCTGGCCGACGCCTCCGATGAAGCGCAGTTCGCTGAGCTCAGGACCTTGGGCGAATTGACCGAGCGGGCCTGGTCGAAGGACGTGCAGGTCATGGTGGAAGGACCCGGGCATGTGCCGATGGATCAGCTTGAAGCGAACGTCAAGCTCCAGCAGCGCTACTGCCATGAGGCGCCCTTCTATACGCTGGGGCCGCTCGTGACAGATGTGGCGCCCGGCTACGACCACATCACTTCAGCGATCGGCGCGGCGATGGTCGGGTGGCACGGTTCGAGCCTGCTCTGCTACGTCACCCCGAAGGAACACCTGGGGCTGCCCAACGAAGAAGATGTGCGCAGCGGCGTGATCGCCTATAAGATCGCGGCCCACGCCGCCGACGTGGCCCGGGGCCGTCGGGGCGCCCGGCAGCGCGACGATGCGCTGTCGCGCGCCCGGTTTAGCTTCGACTGGGAACAGCAGTTTGCGCTGTCGCTCGATCCTGAGACGGCGCGGCGGATGCACGATGAGACGCTGCCGGATGGCTTCTACAAGGAGGCGAAGTTCTGCTCGATGTGCGGACCGAAGTTCTGCTCGATGCGCATCACGCAGACCGCCGCCAAGTTGCTCGATCCCTCGACTCCCCCGCATTTGGCGGGGTCGCTCGGGATCGTCCCGAGCGAGCGTAGCGAGTCGAGGGACGAAGATCCGGCGCCATCACCATCGTAACGATCAGACCACAGGGGGTTCGGGGCATGGAGATCGAGAAGCGGTTGGCGAAGCACCTGAAGCGGTTGAACGTGGCGATCCAGAAGCTGGTGGCGCGATCAGGGGATTTCGGTGAGCTGCGCAAGATGCTCCGAGAGGAGCAGGTGGAGCTGGCCGTCTACGTCGTGCCGCTTATCGGCGGCAAGCCTGTCGGGGAAGAGCTGCGGTTTGAGCTGACCGACTCCGACCGGCGTTTCTTAAGGGAAGCGGGCATCCGCTTAGAATAGTAAGGAGCGACGCATGACGAAGCGGTTGATGACGATTGAAGACCTCGATCTCCCGACGGGGAAAAAGGCCCGGTTGTACCGCTTGCTCTATAAGTATGGACCAGGCAACGGGCGGCTCATGATCCTGCCGATCGACCAGGGGCTGGAGCACGGGCCCCGCGACTTTTTCGTCAATCCGGAAAGCCTGAACCCTGAGTTTCAGCTGCGGCTGGCGCTGGAAGGCGGCTTTTCCGCGATCGCCTTCCAGATCGGCCTCGCGGAGAAATACCTTCGAACGTTTGCGGGCAAGGTGCCGCTCATCCTGAAGGTCAACGGCAAGACCGAAGTGCCACCCGACGATGACGCGTTTTCGCCGTGCCATGCGTCGGTGGAGGATGCGGTGCGCCTCGGCGCCGATGCGGTCGGCTACACCTCGTACATCGGCTCACCCCGCCAGGATGACGATTTCATCCAGTTCGGCAGGGTGCGCCGCGAGGCGGAGCGCGCCGGCATGCCCGTGATCATGTGGGCGTATCCGCGCGGGAAATTCATGGAGGCAAAGGGCGGGCGTGACAGTCTGTATGCGGTGGACTACGCCGCCCGCATCGCGCAAGAGTTGGGCGCCGATGTCGTGAAGGTGAACTACCCGAAGGTCGACGAGGAGAAGCGCGCGCAGTATCCGAAGGAGTACCGAGACCTGAAGCTCTCCAAACGTGAGATGTTGGAGAAAGTCGTGGCCTCCGCGGGCCGGACGCTGACGCTCATGTCCGGCGGCTCCAAGCGCAGCGACGACGAGCTGTTTGATGATGTCAAAGTGGCGCTGGAAGCCGGCGTGACCGGTTTCATCTTCGGCCGCAACATGTGGCAGCGGCGCTTCGGCGAGGCGCTGGAGGTGGCGGCCAAGATTACCAAGATGACGCAGGAGGTCAGCCGCCCGGCGCCGACGAAAGCTGCGCTGGTCTAAATGCGATGACACAGACACTGACAGAACTCACGGTCTGGATCGGTGGTGCGGCCGGGGATGGGATCGCCTCGGCGGGGGAGTCGTTTGCCAAGGCATGCTCGCGCTCCGGCTACCACGTCTTCGCCTACAACAGCTACCAGTCGGTGATCCGCGGCGGCCACGTGTGCATGCACATCCGCATTGGGACGCATAAGGTCTATACGCAGGGTGACGATCTAGACTACCTCGTCGCCCTGAACGCAGACAGCTTCCAGCGCTACGCCAAGCGCGTGATGCCGGGCGGCGCAATCTTCTACAACACGGATAAGTTCCAGGCCAAGTCGGATGGCTTGGCCAAGGATGTCCAGCTCATTGGGCTGCCGGCGATGGAGCTCATCGGCAATCAGCTCATGCAAAACACCGCGCTCATGGGCGCGCTGATCCAGGTGCTGGGGCTGGATTCCGGGGCGATCCGCGAGCTCATCAAGGAGCGCTTTGCGAAGAAGGGCGAGGAGGTCATCAAGGGCAACCTCGACGCCTTCGACAAGGGCATGGAGTTTGCCAAGACGAAGTTCAAGTTGGGGGACATCCGTATCGGCCAGGGGGATGGCAAACGTCGGCCGCTCGCCGGCGGCAATCCGATGATCGGCTTCGGGGCGGTGGCCGCGGGCTGCCGGTTCTATTCGGCCTACCCGATGACGCCGGCCTCATCGCTGCTGCACTGGCTGGTTAAGTATGCCGCCAAGACCGGCCTCCTAGTGAAGCAGTGCGAGGATGAGATCTCGGCGATCAACATGGCGATCGGCGCGGGCCACGTCGGGGTGCGCGCGATGACCGGTACGTCGGGCGGCGGCTTTGCCCTCATGACCGAGGCGGTCGGCGAGGCGGGCATGACCGAGACGCCGCTCCTTGTCGTCGAGGTCCAGCGCGGCGGTCCGTCAACCGGGCTGCCGACCAAGACCGAGCAGGCGGACCTCTTCCAGCTGCTTGGCGCCTCCCAGGGAGAATTTCCCCGCGCGATCATCGCCCCCCGCACCCTTCAGGAATGCTACGACGCCGCCATCCAAGCCTTCAACATCGCCGAGACATACCAGTGCCCCGTGCTCATCTCGAGCGACCTCTACTTGGCCGAACGGTTGGAGACGTTCGATGGAGTGGACATCGACAACATCCCCATCGAGCGCGGTCAACTCGTGACGCAACCCAACGGCCCCTATCGTCGCTTCCTCGACACGCCAAGTGGCATCTCACCTCGCGCGCTGCCCGGCACCCCCGGCGCCATTTTCACTGCGGCGACGGATGAGCACGACGAGGATGGCATCGTCATCAGCGATGTCTTCACCAACCCGCCCATGCGCGCGAAGATGATGCAGAAACGCATGCGCAAGATCGAGTTGATCCTCAAAGAGTTTCCGAAGCCGACCATCGACGGCCCGGCTCATGCGGACCTGACGCTCGTCGGGTGGGGCTCGACGTACCAGGTGATGCTCGAGGCCATGGACGCGCTCGACAAGGAAGGTTTCAACGTGAACGTCTTGTGTCTGAAGCACCTCTGGCCGTTCCAGGCGGAGGAGGTCCGCCAGATCCTGTCACGCTGCAAGATCACGATGTCGGTTGAGGCGAACTATACCGGCCAGCTCGTCAAGCTCATCCGGATGGAGACGGGCCTGTCCATCCAGCACCACCTGCGCAAGTTCGACGGCGAGCCGTTTGAGCCGAAGCAGGTCATCGACCAGGCGCGGACCATCGTGAAGACGAAGCCGAAGGACTCCGTCATCGCCAGCGTCATCAGCGATGAGGGCCTGCCGCCGGACTTCTCCCCGATCGACACGCCGACTGTGGGGTCCGAGGCGGTGCGACAACACTGAGTGTGGCTATCGAACGGCTGGGCAGTGGTCGATGCGGCCTAGCTGGGAGTGGCAAGAGATGGGCAAGGTTCCTGAGGAAGAGCGAGGATTCACGGTTCTACTGGAGGAGGTGCGGGGTGACGTTAAGCTCTTGATCGACTACTACCTTCAGCTTGATCAAAAGATCGACCGGGTTACGAAGGAGTCACTTGAACGGGATCAGGCGCTGGATGGGAAAATTGATCTGTACAGCTCAACGCTCATGAACAGGATGGATCAGGGATTTGGGAAAGTCATGAAAGAGATCCGCTCGCTTGGGCAGCGACTTGACGCGCACGTGCAGGCACACGCATCATGACGACAGCAATCAGAGTCGAAGGGGTGCGGCAGTACTGAGAGTGGCGGGAGATAGGGGGCGTGGGCGTTGGATCAGAGACGCTTGCTATTTACAGGCCTAGTCACAGTTGTCGTAGCGTCGTACTTATTCTTGCTGAATTTTTTGGCAGGCATTATTCAGGCACCAAAGGTTTTTTCGACCATATTTACAGCAGCCCTTATTGCTTTTTTCCATAAGCCGGTTTTGGATTGGTTAGTAGATGTGACAGATCGGATCTTGTCTGCAGAGAACACGACGAGAAAATAATCAAGAGGGGGGAAGGATGGGGCAAGTGAAAGAATACATCGGGAAGGTGAAGCCGGATTGGTGCCCGGGCTGCGGCGACTTCGGTGTGCTCAACGCGCTGCAGCGGGCCATCGCAGAGCTCGACATCGCGCCGCACAACGTGTTGGTCGTCTCAGGGATCGGCTGCTCCTCGAACCTGCCCGGCTTCATCAACGCGTATGGCTTCCACGGCCTGCACGGCCGGGCGCTGCCCGTGGCCTCGGGTGCTAAGCTGGGCAACCATGATCTGACGGTCATCGCCACCGGCGGCGACGGGGACGGCTACGGCATCGGGGTGGGCCACTTCGTCCACACCTGCCGGCGCAACATCGACATGACCTATGTCGTCATGGACAACCAGGTCTACGGGCTCACGACCGGCCAGGCTTCCCCGACGACGGAGAAGGACATCCGCACCAAGTCGACGCCCGAGGGAACGATCGAGGTCGCGCTCAGCCCGATCGCGCTGGCGCTGGCCTGCGGCGCCACCTATGTGGCCCGCGGATTCTCCGGAGACAACCTGCATCTCGCGCAGCTCATGAAGGGCGCGATTGAGCACAAGGGGTTTGCCCTCGTCGATGTCTTTTCCCCCTGCGTAACCTACAACACGCACAACACCTATCCCTGGTTTCGCGAGCGGGTCTACAAGCTGGAGGACGAGCGCCACGATACGTCGGATTTCCGTTTGGCGATGGAAAAAGCGTTTGAGTGGGGGGCGAGAATCCCGATCGGGCTGTTCTACAAGGTGGAGCGGCCCACGTACGAAGACGAGGAGCCGGCCCTGCGCAGTGGGAAGGCCTTGGTCAAGCAGCCCCTTGCGCGCAACGACCTGGCGGCCATCATGGAGGACTTCATCTAACAATGATTACGCAGATTCGCAAGTTGATCGACAGCCAAAAGCTGATTACACAGATAGAACGTTTTATCTGCGTAATCTCTTTTTAAAATCTGTGTAATCAGAGTTCCGGAGGGGATGATGGCTGTGCTTACGAAAGTTGCGAAGAAGTCGGAGATTCCACCCGGCACTGGCAAGGCGATTGAGGTTGGTGGCAAGACGATCGCGGTCTTCAACTGCGAGGGCACCTTCTACGCGGTCGACAACACCTGCAAGCATCGCGGCGGACCGCTCGGTGAAGGCAGTCTCGCCGGCACGACAGTCACCTGTCCCTGGCACGGCTGGGAATATGACGTCACCTCCGGCGAGTGTGCGACGGATTCGTCCATCACCGTGCAGAAGTTTGACGTGAAGGTTGAAGGCGACGATCTTCTCGTCTCGATCTAAGCGCTCAGAAGTCAGACGTCAGACGTCAGACGTCAGACGTCAGAAGTCAGAGGTCAGAATTCAGAAGTCAGACTTCTCTGACCTCTGACTTCTGAACATTTATGACTCATATGGA
>CAYJWN010000021.1:0-22275 GCA_964373835.1 uncultured Planctomycetales bacterium | reverse complement strand
GGGGGCTGAGGTTATTGCTGACGGAGGAAGCGGCGGACCTCGTCGTGATTGCCCAGGAGAGACAGCCCCACTTCACTTCCCTCGATCACGTAGACGATCCGGAGTGCCAAGCTCACCCGCAATTCGTACGTCCGTCCACCGACATGCTTGATCCCCAGCCCCACCGGGGCGTGGCCTGTGTGGAGATAGTCCTGGAAGTGCCTGAGGGCTGAATCAACGAGTCCTTGATCGGCGTCGCTCAGCCGATGGTAGGCGCGCAGAAACCGCGCCTTGGCGACGACCGGCCGAGGCATTTAGGACTTCTTGGGACGGCGCGTTCCGTGCAGATCTTTGATCAGCTCAGCCATCGAGCCGTAGGCCCGGTCTCCCGGCTCCCGTTTCAAGGTCTTCGCCTCAAACCGAGCGAGCGCCTCCGGAGGGATTTTCTCTTCAATGTCCACCGGCCGCAGGATAATGGCCCCGGCCTTATACACGATGCTGAAATAGACATCTTCAGGCCCCAAGCCCGCGCGCTCCAACACCGATTTTGGAAGAGCTACCTGGTTCTTGCGCGACCGCTTCACGAGCATGAGCCGCCTCCCCTGGGAATCAGCACTCTTAACAGTAACTATACTTTACTTTTTTACTGTAGTCAAGTAAAACCGTACCGGGGTGGCTTCCGCGCACAAAAACACCCTGGCCCTCTTGGACGAGAGCAAGGGTGTGAAGTGGAAGCCCTTCGACTCCCTCGGCCTTCGGCCGATTGAAGTCCCTCGTCGCCTTTTGGGCTCCTCGGGACACTTTTCTCCCCGCCAATGGCGGGGAGAAAAGTGGAGGCGGCGGCCGAACGCCCTCGCGTTCGGCATTCCGCGGCCGCCCTGATGGCGGCCGCTTCAGGAGTTGCACCCGCGTCTTCGGATCGAGAGTGTGGGCCCTCTTTAAGTCTACCAAAAATCCAGCCGCCGTGCCACTCGTTCGGTTTCGTTCGGATTCGCTCGGAACTGTTTGGTGTGGTTCGGGTTGATGGGAGTTTCCGCATGGTGCTTCAGAAGCCATCGTTCGGGTTGCTTCGGGTTGTTGACGCCCATTTCGGCCTCTTTTCTTAGCTGGACCTTAGCGTGGAATCGGCTGGTGTTCCGTCGGGGAGGGCCCACACACCACTTCGCTCATCTTAGCGCCAACTTCATTAGCGGCACCTGGCAGTAAATGCCCATATGTGTCAAGTGTCGTCTCGATAGACACATGGCCCAATAGCGTCTGGATGACCTTGATATTGACTGCATGAGTGAGAAGAATTGCTGCGTAGGTGTGACGCAGATCGTGGAACCGGATTCGCCGCAACCCTGCCCGCGTCAGCGCGGGGTGGAACTCGCTTTTGATGATCCAATCCGGGTGCAGCGGCTCGCCGTCTTTGTAACAAAAGACCAGATCATGAGGGCTGACAGGGGCCGAGAGTCGATATATCTCAAGCGCCTCCCGCAGTTCCTGCGGCATCGGGACCGCCCTGATTGACTTCGTGGACTTCGGGCTGAGCAACCGCCATGTCCGTCTGCCGTCCTTGCCCTGAAAATACGATAAATTGTGTCGCACGTGGATCACGTTGGAGTTCCAGTCTATGTCACCCCACAGCAGGCCCATTACTTCCCCGCGCCGCATCCCTGTCACCACGGCTGTCATAAACAGCGTTCGATACGGCTCGTCGGAATGTCTCAGCAGCAGGCGGATTTCTTCAGGGGTCAAGAAGTCCTTTTCCTTGTGTTCTTCACGCAAACTCTTTATACCCTCTGCGCGGGATTTTTTGGCAAGTAGCCCCATTCAACAGCCAGATTCAAGACCCGCTTTAACGTCCCGATATTCTTGTTGATGGTGGCTGGCGAGACTTTTTCCTGGGTCAGTTGGTCAGCCGCGTATTGCCCCATCTTCTCCCGCGTAATATCGGTCAAGTACAATTCGCCAAACGTCGGCAACAGCGCCTTGACACGAAATCTATAATACTCCCGCGATGCCGGCTTGTACGCCACCTGCCCGTAGGTGGTCAAGAACCGTTCGGCCAACTCCTTGAAGCGAATCGGCTTGATGTCAAAATACGTGCCCATGAGCAAGTCGCTGTTGATCTTGCTCAAAACAACCAAGGCATCCTTCTTGTCCCGGCTCACCTTTTTCCACTTCGGCTTGCCGCTGACATAGTACACAATGCTGTACGCGGCGGCCGGGTGGTCGCAAAACCGCTCGCTTGCATTGCGGCTGCACGTCTGGCACCGCCACACAATACAACCTGCCATCACAGCTCCCTCTGCACCTCTTGATGTACACCCATCGCCTATTGCTGGATCGGGTGTTCGCCTCCGACCGGAACCGGATACCTGATCTCCGGCGATAAGTCAATGGTTCCAAGCTGGTTATGTGTTCACATCCCTCGTTCCCGAGACCGTGCGTACTGTGCTGTTTCCCGCCGCTTCACCACGTCCTCGATCACCGGCCGTACATCGCCGACTTTGAACTGGAAGAAATCGCTTCTCCACTGTCCCGCCCATTGCACCATCACAGGCGTATCGTCAGAATGCATCAGCAAATCCTTCGGTTTGTCGACAATCTCAACCTCCACCCGATCTCCGTTTGTCACAAAGACCAGAAAGGGTGTATGGTCCAGCTGTCCGTAGCCGACGATGCCGCTGATTGAGATCAGGTCTTTTAGATCAATCCGTCCGGCAGTGATCACTTCCATTCTCGGCCCCCTCCTCTCTGGGCTCTCGACATACGGATCGTGTCCGTTGCAATGATGGGAGACTGTTACAGCTTGATCGTGGCTGTCGCATGTTCCCGTAGGAACGCCAGCACGATCTCCGGCTCAAACCGCACCAACCGTCCTACCCGCACGCATGGGATTTTGGATGGATGGTGCCGCGTCTGTTCATAGAGCCAGGATGGATGGCAGCCCAGGATTGTCGCCATCTCTTTGACCTCGACCAGCCGTCCGTTCTCCTGTTTGGCATTTGCCTCTTGGGTGGCACCGCTTCCCTGTGCCATCTCCGATCCCCCCTCTCACCTGATTTCTTCATGCTCCACGCGATCCTCTTTGTCGGCTTTGACGTATTCCTTGATCCGCACACCATCCAGCCGACCAGCCTGCACGATGAACTCGAAGACGCAGTACGGCTCGCTGTTGAACCGCTCAGCGCGACGCTGCACGAAGTCAACAATCTGATTGGCCACGCTCTTCCTGGATGATTTCATCGCTCTCGGTCTCACTCAGCGCTTCCCGAAGCAGTTCACGGGAAGCTGGCCTCCACCGCTCTGCCGCAGGACGCCGCGGCACTACCTGCTGTGCCGGGTTGCGTATCCAGGTGATGTCTGCCGTGCCGTCCAGAATCTTCGCAACCTGAAACTCTTGGGCAGTATCAAATCGGCAGCAGGGGTACAGCGAGTGCTTCCAGCCGGAAATCAGGTGGGCTACGTCTCGAGGAAACTGGGCCTGGGCGTGATCAAGCACTTTGACCAGCGCGGAGAGCATAACCGGACGAAAAACGCACGCTTCCGTGTCCTGTGTTTCTTCGAGTTCCTCCTTCGCCTTAGCCACTACCTCATGGACCTGCCTGATTGCATCCTGCAAGATGTCCGCTCCGCGGCTTTGGACAATCCTCCGTTGACTCTTCACGTCACGGCAGCCCAGCACCCGAAAATAGTCTTCAAAGAGGCGGACGGCCTCTTTTTCCTAATCCCCCACTTCTGGAATGACAGATTGCGTTTGTTTGAAGGCGGAGGAACAAAAATGAGGCTGCTTACGAAAGGGCGATGTTGACCACGCGAGTGCGGATGGAGGGAGCGGCAAGACCCAAGATGGTCTTGATCTTGACGACAGTGTGAGGCCTATAGGGGCTCTGGGCTATAGGGCTAATTCTGTCACGCCACGGTCAGTGTAACTATCAACAGTTGGGCTTGACGGGCAAGCTCTTCCTCAAGCCTCTTCTTTTCAACTTCCTCTGATGCTGAGAATTCTGGAGTGACCCGAAGAGCTTCGAGATCGAGAACCCCTACTTTCTTCTTTTCATCCCATTGCTCCCAATGAACGAGGTCTTTCAATTCCTCGTTCTGCTCAAAGAATTCAGGCTCCACAGCGAGCACCACCGCCTGACCTCCAGCGAGGATTTCCTGCTGGGCCTGATTCGGGGAACTGACCACGATGACCTGAATAGGTCTGTCAGGCTCGGTGAGCTCAGGCAGGGCTGCTCTGCCTGGAGGAACGACGTGGGTGTCTTTGACGACAATGGTTTTCGAGGTCGCAGGCCCATAGGTCTCATCTAAGGTCTCGACAAGTTGTTCGACCGATCCGACAGCAACTAGTCGATCATACGCGATGTCTGGTGCAACCTGCTTGACAGCCTCTTCAAGTGCAGCCATGTCTTCTTCCGATCCGAAGTGCGCCAGGACGATCTTCACATAAGCCTGCCAGTCCTCCCCGAAGACATCCCGTAGTTGCCCCACGAGTTCTTCCAACTTGGCGTGGAACGTTGTGCTGTTCACCTGAACTTTCCCATCAACCTTCTCGGCGAAGATCGAGAGATCAAAGGCATAGACATTTCCGGCCATGCCGCCGACAACGTCCTGGGTGAAGCGGTGGCGCGTCACTGGGTCGTAGGCATATCGGACTTCAAAATCTTGCCGCTTTGGCGACACGGTCTCTTCCCGGATCAGGCCCATTTCCAGGTCTTCGGGGTTCCCAGTTATCAGTCCGTCTTCCGGCCCCGACCTTTCAGTCTTCAGAGCCGGGCTTTCAGGCACGAATTTCTTGTGGACGATGATGTCCACCAAGAGATTAGCCAGCACCTTTGGCAGTTCCTCCACATTCCCTACGACAATGAAGGGCCGATAGACGTGCTGCACATGCTCCATGCCAGGGTCGACTCCGATCCCGATGACGGAGATTTGTTTTCTTCTTGCCTTCTCAAGCTCTTTCTGGATATCCCCAACGTTACCCCTCCCATCTGTTATCACGATGGCAATCTTGGCATCACCTTCTTGCTGATCGAGTTGCTCAACTGCCAGCGCGACTCCTTCGGCGTCATTGGTGCTCTGCCCCCGGTTCAGATAGGCGAGGATTTCGCTGATCAGCTCGTCACGATTCTCGTATCGGAATTTCCGGTCAAAACCTTTGTGGGTCCACGCGGATTCACTGAAGCCAATGATCGAGAAGTCAATATCCAGGCGGGACAACACCTCTTGCGCCAGCACGAGGCTGTGGACCGCATTCAGGGTCTTCTCTTGGCTACCCATTGAGCCACTCTCATCCAAGACGAGGCTGAACTTAAAACTCCGCCGAGTGGGTTTCACGCGCCGCAGCCAGATGTCGGTGTCGCCCGTTTTCCGCATCGTCATGGCCTTGCGGAGGTTCAACTTCATTCCGGTGGTGAAGTCGCCTTTGTAGCGGGGTTTGATGTCCTTGTGCAGCTCGTTGTCAAGGACGCCGGCAAGCTGCTCGACCAGGCGCGCGACCGGGAGGTAATACTGGTCATAGGTGGTCCGGATGCGCTCGATGGGCTTGTGAACCTTTTCCTGCAGCGCGATTCGCTCCGCGATCGAGAGGCGCTGTCTCTCGCGCACCGGAATTTCCCTCGCCGGTGGTTTTGGCTCAGTTTCTTCGATTTCCCGATCCGTTCCCGCTGATGGCGCTTGAGGTACCTCGGTTGGTTGTTCAATCGTTGTGTCTTTTCCAGCGCCTGCTGGTTCCGGTTCTGAGGCCTGCCGGCCTGTCTTGTCGGGCGGGGCGGCTGGAGTCGGCCTCGGCCGCTTTCCGGCCCCTTCCGGCGGCGTCTCGCGGTCGGAAGTCACGACGCGCTCCTTCTCCTCATCAACAGGGATTTTCCTCCCCAAAGCATCCGCGGCTTCCTTGGACCGCCGCTCGACCTCCTCCCGCGCCTTCTGCTCCCGCTCCTGGGGCGTCGTGCCGGAGCCCAGGCCACGGCCGGCGGCCCTGACCGACTCCTCCACAAGCTCCCTATAGGCCGGCAGGATCTTGTGCTTGATGATCCGGCTCACGGTTTTCGCGGCCGACACCTTTTCCGCGGCGCTGGGCCTCATGTTGATCAACGCCCGCCGACCCTCGCCTTCGCGCAAGGCAACAACCTCTTCATGCCCTCGGGCTGTCGTCAGGACAAAGGTCTCCTCGTCAAGCCGCCTGATCCCGCTCACGTCAGGCTCCCCCAGGGCAAACATCTGTCCCACCCTCGGAAGCGAAACCGTCCGCCTCCCAAAGTGAGGCGAGGCGATCAGCAGTCTGTCAGGAGTCCGAGTGACGGTTACCGACCCTGGCAGTGTCGAGTAGGCCTCCACCGCATCGTCCCTGGTCCTCCGGAGCACCTCCAGGACCTTCTGGTTCCTGATCGCGGGATGCTCCTTGCCGTGGAACCAGTGGTGGATCAACCCCAGGCCGTACTGGATGTGCGGCAGGACCGTCCTGTCGTCGAACGGCTCTTTGGGCTCCATGGGGAAGATCTCCGTATAGAGCGTCTCAAGGTAGGGCCTGGTGCCTTTGAGCTTCGCCATGATCCAGTCATTCACTCTTGGGTCCTCAACGGCGTTGTAGAGAAACCGGTCGCTTTCCGAGTGGAGCGACTCCGGATCCACCCACGTGATGTCCCGGTGCCCTCCTTCGTGCATCGCGGCGGCGACGTTGTACCTCCAGCTCTTTTCCTCGAGGTCCCGCTCCGGGAACACCACGGTGGGCGGATCGGTGCTGTAGCTGATGGCCCATTCCGGCCCGGGCTGCAACTTCACGGCGAAGTCGCCGCCGTAGAATTTCGCGGTCAGCTCGACTTTCCTCATGACGCTGTTGATCTTGCGCAACCTGAGCTGCCGCTGGATCGCGCCAAGCCATCCCGTCGGTCTTGGCTCCTCCTGCTGAACCCCGGCCTGATCAGACGGCTCATCCGGCTTAGCCATCTGCATGCCGGTGATCATATGGATCAGCTGGAGCTCCCTCTCGCCAGACGTCCCTGGCGGGGGTCCTTGGGGCGGGTTGAGCTCCTCCTGCGGATTTGGCAATCGTTCCGCGCGAGACTCAGCAATACCCTGGTACGGTTGGGCCTCGTGAACGACCCTGCGCACAGCGGCACTGAATGATCCGGTGATCTGAGGCGTCGTGTCAACGGCCGTATCCAGGTAATGCCCGGCCACCACAACCTGCTCTTCCTCCGGTTGATCTTCCGGGATCCACAACTGGTGGAACTTGTTCAGCATCGCCAGCGAGAGGCGGCTCCTCCCTGGATACAGCTCTGGATTCATCGCCGCAAAGAGGCGGAAGTTGGGGTCGATCCGATGGAACTTGCCTTTCAGGTGTTGACGCGCGACGTTCCGGGCTGTCTCCGCGTCAAGCTGGTCCTGCGCCTGAAGCCGATCGGCGACTCGGTTGAGCCTCTCATCGTACAGTCTGGCCGGGAGGTAGACCTCGCCCTTGTGCTCGGTCACCACCAGGATCCCATCGTCATCCAACAGGCTGTTCAGGCGCTCCAGGATCTCCGGCTCGGCCATGTTGAGCTCGTCAATGAGCAGCCAAGAACCATTCTCAAGCGCCTCAAGGAGCAGGCCGGGCCGCCACTCGTATTGGGCGCTTCCCTCCTTGGGGACAAACTGCCCGATCAATTGGGCGACGTCGGTCTGTCCGTCAAGATCAAGCGTCACAAAATCGGCGTTGGCCAGGTCGGAGAGGTGCCTCACGAACGAGGTCTTCCCGCCTCCCGTCAGGCCGGTCAGGAGGACGGGCTCCCTCCGCTGGACCGCCTTGGCAAGCTTCTTGAGGTGCTGCTGCGTTGAGGCGGTGTGGGCCAGGGGTGGGCCCGGCACGGACTTGCTGCGTTCTCCATTGACGTCAAGTCTGACCCCGCCAAAGGAAACCGCGCCGTCGCTGATCGTGATCTCTGTGCGATCGTCCCGCCAGTCGCCGCCGAAGACCTCGGCCAGCACCCTGTCCAGCACGAGCCGCAGGCGCTGCTGCGGATCGTGGACAGAGACCTGCGTCAGGCCGTCGCTGTAGACTTCCTTCGCTTCAACGGCGGCGAGCCGCTTCGCCTCGCTTTCGCCCCTGGAAATCCCGGCCTCAATCCGGCCCATCCAGCGCAACAGATGGCGGATCGTGAAGTACACCTTGTTCTCGCCAAGCCCGAGGCCTTCGCCGCGAAGCTGTTCGTGGACCCTGAGCATTTGCTTGACGAGGCCAGGGGTGATGAGCCGTTGAAGTTGCGGGGGGAGCTGCTGCCGTCGTTCCAAGAGAATCGCCTTAAGCTCCTCAACCGGCATTTCCTCGATGTACTTGACCCGGAAGCGGTTCATGAGGGCCGGCGAGAAGGCCTTCCGCCCCGCGTAGCCCGGTTCGGCTGGATTCATGGTGGCAAAGAGCCGGAAGTCCGGGTGGATGCGGTAGAGGCGCGTCTCTTTGACCCGGAGGAACTCAACCCCGTCCCCATCCTTGGCAATGGCGCCCTCTCCGCCCGCCAGGATTTCGGCCTTGCGGTGATCGTAGACCTGGGGCTGAACCCACCGCTCATGCTCGTGCTCAGTGACCACAAGGAACCCGTCATCGTCCAGAAGGGAGTTGAGCCGTTCGATCACCTGTGGCTGCGCCAGGTTGATCTCGTCCAGCACCAGCCAGTGTCCATCCCGCATCGCCTCAATGAGGATGCCGTTGCGCCAGCGGAAGCTCCCGTCCTCGGCCGGCTGGTGGCCTCCGATGAACTCGAGTTTCTCGGTCTGTCCGCTCAGGTTGAAGCGGCGGAAGTTGTTCTTCGTGACATGGGCCAAGTAGCGGATGAGCGAAGTCTTTCCTACGCCGGTTTCGCCGACCAACAGCAGCGGTTCGTTCAACCGGGCGGCCTGGGCGACTTTCTCAAGGTGCTGCACCGTCGTCGGGGTCAGCGTGAGCCTTGCGACCTCGGCGGTTGGCACGTAGTCGCGGTTTCCGTTGGGATTGACCGGCAGGACGACACTCTTGATCTTGACGGAGTCCCGGCTTGCCACCACATCTCGTGAACCTACCTGCGAAGATAACAGCGCACCGGCTTGAGGAAGTTTCTTCAACACTTCGACCAGCGCCTTCCGGTGTTCAGGCTTCTCAAGCCGGTCGTAGTAGAGATAGATGGCCCCCTTGGCGATCACGGTGGTCAGTCCTAGTGTGGGAGCAAATTCCCCGACATACCTCGCCCATGCCCGCAGCTCCCTCACGCTAAAGGGGTACCGCTCGGGCTTCGCATCCTCGATGAATGAAACGGCTTTGAGGACTTCCTCATGAACTGTCGCCATCTGCTCAGCCGTATGCCTGACCTCTTGCGATCCGTGGCCGGAGAGGGACTTGCCCAGATACCATTGCGCCAACTGCACCAGCTCCTCGTGGTTGAGCGTCCCCGGCACCCAGATCTCCGTGAATTTGTTGCGCATCGCCAGCGACAGGCGGTTGCGTCCTGCGTACCGCTCAGGATTCATTGCGGCAAAGAGGCGAAAGTTGGGGTCGATGGGGTAGATGCGCTCGCGCTCAAGCTGCCGGCGGGCCGCCGCTTCCGCTTCTTCCTTCGAAAGACCCTGTTGGCGATGCGACTCCGCATACCTGGCGACCTTCTGGTTGTACTCCCTGGCGGAGATGAGTTTCGTGTTCTCATGCTCTGTGAGGACCAGGCTGGCGTCATCGTCCAAGAGCGAGTTGATGCGCTCCAGGATTTCCGGCTCCGCGAGGTTGATCTCATCAAGGAGCGCCCAGTAGCCGTTCTTGAGCGCCTCCACGAGATAGCCGTCTTTCCATTCAAAGACCCCGGGCTCGCTTGTGGGGACGTATTGGCCGATCAGCTCCGAGGTGTCGGTCTGCGCGTCCAAGTTCATCCGCGCAAAATTGTTTCCGGTCACGTGGGCCAGGTGCCTGACGTAGGACGTCTTGGCCGCGCCGGTGGGGCCGACGAGCAGGACATGCTCGCCCAGGGCCGCCGCTTTGGCGAGCTTCTTCAGGTACCGCCCCGTCGTCGGCGTCAGCGCCAGTCTTGCCGATTCGCCCGGCACATAAGGTCCGCCTCGCCGTTGCTTTGGCAGACTGATCTCCCCGAAGGCCACCGCGGTTTCGGTCTCCTTGACCTCGAGAGCCTCTTGTAGCTGGAATGCGCCGAAGATCCCCTCCACCTGCACCCTCACGGCCTCGCGATCCGCCTCATCGCGGAGACGGTCCGCGTAGACCTCCAGCACCTCCTGGCCCAGGATGTCCTCTTTCTGGAACCCAGGAATAGGCGCGCCGGCGAGAGCCTCCTGCTGCGCGACGCGATAGGTCATCCGCTTGGCCAGGCGCAGCAGGTCGCGGATCGAGTAGTGGTAGGCGTCGCGCTCATTCCGGCCGATGTCGCGCTCTTTGGCCATGGCAGCCATGAAGGAGTGGAACGCATCCAGGTAGTCGAGCATCCGGTCGCCCATGAAGAACCGAACGGGCTGCGTCAACTCCGTGTATTCTCTATTCAAGAACTCCGCGTCTGACGCATAGGGACGGTCCGGGAACTTTGCCAGGAGGACCAGCTTTTTCTCGATCATCGAGAGGTCCTCGTCCTCCATCCATTTCACCCGGAACCGGTTCATGAGGGCGGGCGAGAGGACCTTCCGCCCGGCGTACTCCGCGGGGTTCATCGTCGCGAAGATCCGGAAGTCCGGATGAATCCGGAATGTCCTGTGCTCCCGGCCGATCGCCGCCCTGGCTTCTTCAACCGCGCTGGCTTCCTGGAGGCCCTGGACCTGAAACTGTGCGGCAAGCGTTTTGACCAAATCACCAAACTTCGCGTCGTACTCACGTGAGTCCCTCCAGACCTCTCCCTCATGCTCGGTGACTCTCAGATAGCGGTCATCGAGCAGGGAGTTCAGCCGCTCCAGCACCTGGGACTCCGCCAGGTTGATCTCGTCCAGCACGAGCCAATGGCCGTCCCGCATGGCCCGGATCAGGATCCCCTCCACCCAGCGGAAGCGGCCCTGGGGATCGGGCTTGTAGCCGCCGATGAACTCGGTCTTGTCCGTCTGGCCGCTGAGGTTGAACCGGCGGAAGTTGTGCTGAGACATGGAGGCGAGGTAGCGGACGAGGGAGGTCTTGCCGATGCCCGTCTCGCCGATCAGCAGCACGGGGTCGTCCAGCGTGGCGGACAGCGCGATTTTCTTCAGGTTGTTGACCGCGGAGACCGTGGGAATCAACCGAGCGTCCGACGGCTCAGGGACGAAAGACCGCGTTCCGGTTCCATCGGACGGGAACGGCACAAGGATCGTATCCACAGCAACCCCCTCGCTTGAGGGCTGGAGCTTTTCCCCTCTCCAAGCGGATCGCGGCTCCTCTCCTCCGGCCACCTGCTCGACCTTCTGGATGGCTTCCGCGCGCTGCTCGGACTCTTCACGATACCGCTCGAATTGCCTAATCGTATCTGGATCGTATGGCAGGGTCACTCTAAAAAAGCTCTGCTTGCCAGGAGCGGTGATGCGATTGATGAACATCTCGCGCATCGGCTTGTAGACCATCTCACGGGTTGCAAGCGTCGAGAGGATCATGAAGCCAGCGGTGAAGTAGCCAAAGCCGCTCCCGGCCAAGAGGCCCGCGAACCGAAGCAGGGGCGGCCAGCCCAGCCAAGTCGGGATGAGCGGCAGGCTGTCCGCGCCGGCGCCGGCGAGCAACGCCACCGCCGCGACGCTTCCTATCGCTGATGACACCAGGAGGAACGCGCGGCTCGCGGGCCGGGCGAGCACATTCCGCTGCTCTTCAGCCGCCAGGCCGAAATGGATGAACCGCTTGCCTTCCATTGGCTGGAGCAGCGCATAGAAGTCCTCCAAGTCAAGCGGCAAGGCGCGGTAGCGGGCGGCCAGCACCAGGTACTGCGGCAGGTAGATGACCCCATAGGCCGCGCGGAAGAGCTCCCGCAGGCCGACCCAGAGCCCGCCGACGCCCACACTGAAAACTCCAATGTAGGTGAGCCGTGACAACCACACGGTGTAGCCGTAAGAGCCGAGGAGGAACGGCGTGCCGAAGACCGCGATTGTCAGGCTGATCAGGCCTATGGAGAGGAGCGTCAGGGGACGGCGCAGGAAGCGGAACAACCCCAGATAGTCACCTTGAAGCTCCCCTTTCGCCGGCCTGATGAGCTGGCCGATTGTCTGGCGGAACGGGAGTTTGTCCGGACGGGTAGTGAGGCGCGGGATCGCGTGTTTCTTCCACTCGGTCCATTCCATCCGCTCCAAGACGATGGCGGCAGTCAAACGGATGGGCTGATGCTCATCTACGAGCAACTGTTCCACCGCGCCTATGAATGTTTTCAAGCGCAGATGGCCAACCACTTCAATGGCGGCTTGCCGGACCTTGGGTTTTGCGCTCTCGATCGCCAGCTCTACAAGCCCTTCCGCAATGCGTGACGGCAAGAGGGCGAACCCGCGCACCCCCTGATCCTCCTGTCCGGGAGTCATGAGGAACTGCCGGATCGCCGCCAGCCCCGGGCGAAGTCCATGCCGAAATCCCACGGTCAGCGCGTCGAACCGCTCGGTGAGTTCCAACATCTCCAAGTCAACCGCTTCCTTCTGTTGGATCATTTCAGTAACGCCTTTCGTGGGTCTTTCCAAGGCGAGGAGCTTCCCGATATCAACGACCTCTCCTCCCAGCGCCTCCTGTTTCTCTTGCGTAAACACGTGAGGGAGGAATCCTTCCTCAAACAGCGATCGATCCTCCATTCCTTGGAGTCTATCGCGGTAGACGTACAGCGCCCCCTCGATCAGCGCTCTGGCGGTTCCCCACCGTTTGAGCGCGTCTGGGTCAGCCCGCTCCTGCGCCGCCAAAGCCAGCGCCTCCTGATGCCGCTTCAGTTGCTCCTCCAAGGCCTGCCGTTTCAGGGGGCTCGTGGAGTCTTTCCGGAGATCTTCGCCGATCCGGTCGATCTCGTTCTGCGTGACCCCGATCATCTGATCGAGGACTGCGGCCCCGAGCTGCCCGGAGAGCCGCCTGATGAACTCCGCCCAATCCTTCAGGTCCCGCAGGCTGAAGTGGTAATTGCCGGCGTCGCCGGCGCTTAGGCTCACCTGCCCCAGCTTGTGCTCGCGGATCGCCGCCAGAACCTGCTCATGCACGTCCGCCATCAATTCGGCCATCAGGCCGGCCTGCCCGGCCCCGACGGGCGGCTCGCTCATGACTTCCTGGTCGGTCAGGTAAAACGCGAGGATCTCGCGGAGTTCCTCCTTCGGCAGCTCGGCGGTCAGCCATTTCTCGGTGAATTTGTTGCGCATTGCCATGGACAGCCGGTTGCGTCCCGCATACCGCTCCGGGTTCATCGCCGCAAACAGCCGGAAGTTGGGATGCGGCCTCACCACCTCATTGTCATGTTCGGTCAGCACGAGGTAGCCGTCTTCGTCCAGCAGGGAGTTGATGCGCTCGAGGATCTCCGGGTCAGCCAAGTTGAACTCATCGAGCAGGATCCAGTGCCCCTTCCTGAGCGCCTCGACCAGGGTGCCATCCTTCCAGACGAAGTCGCCGGCTTTGCCCTCGACAGGCACATACCGCCCGATGAGCTCCCCGGTGTCCGTCTGGACGTCAAGGTTCACCCGGTCGAAGCCGGTTTCCGTCAGATGGGCGAGGTATTTCAGGAGTGAGGTTTTGGCGCTTCCAGTCGGCCCGACCAGGAGCAGGGGCTCCCGCATCTGGATGGCGCGCGCCAGCGAGCGGAGGGACCGCTTCGTTGAAGGGATGAGCATGAGCCGGGAGGATGTCCCTGGAACGGAGGGGCCCTCTTGGCGATTCAGGGGGAGCGACACGTCCCCGAAATGGACGAGGCCCTGTTGGGAGTCGCTCCGGACCTCCGGCTCCTGCTCGGGCGGCTGCGCGCCGAACGTCTTGGCAAGGAAGTCCTGGAAGATCGCCCTGTCCCGCGCGGTCTGCAGGCTGTCTCCATAGACCTCAGAGGCCTCCTGCACAAGCCGGCCAATGGTCGCTTCTCTGGGCGGAGACTTGGGGTGTTGCGCCAGCCAATCCTGAAGGCGGTCGGCCAGACGGAATAGTTGCCTGATCGTGAAGCGGTACGGCTGGCCGAGCTCGCGGCCCAGCTCGCCTTCCTCGCCGCCGAGTTCCCTTACGCCTTGGTGGAGCTTCAGTACTTCGAGGGCGATCTCCGGATCAAAGTGGTACTTCGCACGGAGGATGCGTGCGATGTCTTCTTGGCTGAGCTCCTCGATCCACTTGACCCGGAACTTGTTCATGAGGGCCGGTGATAAAGGTTTTCTCCCCTCGTATTCCGGCGGATTCATCGTGGCAAAGAGCCTGAACGAGGGGTGGATGCGGAAGACGCGCCGGCGCTCCAGCTCCTGCATGGCCTGATGGGCAAGCTGTGCCGGGTCGCCCGGCCCAAGGGAGGCGATGATGTCCGCGATCCTCCGGTCGTATTCTGAGGCCGGGATCCAATGCTCCCCCTCATGCTCGCTGATGACCAGGTGGCCCTGGGGCTCCAGCAGGTACCTGATCCGCTCAATGACCTCCGGCTCGGCCAGGTTGATCTCGTCAAGGAGCAGCCAGTAGCCATGCCGCATCGCTTCCACCAGGATGCCTTCCTTCCACTCAAATCGGAACGGCTCGGGCTGCCCCTGCGCCTTCTCGGCCTGCGCGACCGCTTCGGCGATCCTGATGATCAGTTCCCAGCGCCGGCGGCTGACCGCATCCTGCATCATGAGGCGCGCCCTGTCCGGAGAGACCGGATCGCCGGTGACCTGCTGCACCCCGCTGGCCAGCTTCCGCTGGTCCTCTTCGCTCCCGCTGGCCGCAAGCTGCCGAGCCAAGGCCATGGCCTGCTCCCGCGTCAGCAGCCGCCGCGAGGGGCGGAAGCCCCCGATGAACTCCAGCTTGTCGGTCTGGCCGTTCAGGTTGAATCGGCGGAAGCTGTTCCTGGTCAGATAGGCCAGGTGGCGCACCAACGCGGTCTTCCCGACGCCTGTTTCTCCAGCAAGGAGGACGGGATCGTTGAGTTCGACAGCCTGGGCGAGCTTCTCCAGATCGCGCTCGGTCCGTGGAATGTGGACCAACCGGGCGGCCTGCTCATCGGGAACGTAGGCCGCGGCGGCCGCCTCGGGGTTGATTGGCAGGGATGTATTACGGATCCTCACGCGCGCCCCATAGGAGGAGACCCCGGACCGTTGAGCCGGCGCATCGCTCAGCAGCACTTCCATGTCGCCGGGCCGGCCGTCCGCCAGCAAGGGATCGAAGTCAAGTTCTTTGACCCGTTCGTCACACCGCTCCCGATCTTGGGGCGATTCAAGCCGGTCCCGGTAGATGTAGATGGCGCCACTGATGAACGCCCTGGCGTCACCCCATTCCCGTCGGTAGCGCTGGAAGAACTCCGCCCACTTGCGCAGCTCCCGAAGCGTGAACTGGTACGGCTCCCTCCGGCGCTCCCCGAGCCGCCTGGTCCGGCTGTCTTCCATGAGCTTCCGGTGCAGCGTGACCATGAGCTGCGCCACCCGTGGCTCGATGCTGTGCCGACGCTGGAGGAGTTCCCTGAGCCGGATGGCGCGCAGCTCATCCCACAAGTTCTCAACCGTTTCTTTGGACGCCTGTCCGAGCGAACTCAGGATCGCCCGGTCGGGCGCTTTCCCAGGCAGCCCGGCTTTAGCTTCTTCTGCGTAGGCCTTTTCCACATAGGCAATGAGCGACGGTCCGATGTTTTCAAGGCCTGTGGACCTGGCCCGCGTCAAGACACGGGCGAACATGCGATCTTCGGAATCTGTAACCTCTACCTCCTGTAAGGCTCGGAGGACTTCATCTTGCTGAGAGGGAGTGAAAGAGAGGAACCGGCGGATTTCCTGGCGGAGGATGGCGAGCTCCTCGACCGCCGGAGGAGCGCGCTGGCGAAGCTGGGCCATCGTCAGGTGCTGGAGCTCGTGCTCCAGCTCCATGAGCAGGAGATGGGATGACTGGAACGCATCCAGGTCAATGGTGATGTCGGCGGCGAGGCTGTCCGTGTGGGCCAACCGGTCGTTGCCTGTGACGATCGTCATGCGCCGGGCCTGGCGGATGGCGTCCACATAGCCCAGGCCGCTGAGCTCGCCCAGCGCCCACTGCAACAGTTTGACGT
The DNA here is from genome assembly GCA_964373835.1 of uncultured Planctomycetales bacterium. Classification (GTDB taxonomy): domain Bacteria; phylum Omnitrophota; class Gorgyraeia; order Aquiviventales; family Aquiviventaceae; genus CAYJWN01. The sequence continues at coordinate 6,208 of CAYJWN010000021.1, read as the reverse complement.
GATCCTCGCCGACCCGGCCCTGCCGCCCCGTGGGATTGCCCAACAGCAGGCGCCCGTCGCCTGAACGGGTGACCGTCGCCACAGGGACCGGCGCCTGTCCTTGCTCAACCCTACGGAAGATCGAGGAGCCCTGCCGCTGACTGCGCCGCCGGTACTCCCTCAAGAATTGGCTCGCGCCCAACGTACCGCCCAACAGCCCGATGATGAGGAGATAGTACGGCCCGTACTGCTTGGCTAAATCCACCATGGCCGGCCAGGTGACGTAGCGGAAGCGGAGGTTCTGGTGGACTTGCTGGGACTTCAGGTAGTCGATCTCCCACAGCACGGCCACGGCCAGGCCGCTGAGCTCAGGATTGCTGGTATCCCAGGCGGCCTGGTAGAGCGCTGGTTCTGAAGGCACCCCGATGGCGATGAGCGCATCGGCAGATGTCTGACGGACAAAGGGGTTGTCGCTCTGAAGCGCCTCAACCAATGCTGAAGTTGCCGGTTCACCAAGTTTTTTAAGCAAGCTTTGTGCCGCCACATGAACCGATGGGTCCTGGCTCTCGAGGCCGACCACCAGCGCCGTGATGCCCGTTTCCCCAAGTTCCTTCAAAGCCGATGCAGCTCGCTCGCTGTTTGGTAGAAAGCTATCAGTCAGTGCCCGCACCAAGCGATAGGTTGTCTGGGGGTTCCTTGTGCGCTTGAGCTCTTCCACAGCGGCGTTTCGCGTGTCGGGGTTCTCATCGAGGAGGCGCCTGAGCAGGAAATCATCGGCCAGCGTATCGCGGATCTGATCAAGGGACTGGGCTGCGGCAAGCTGCACGGAGACATCCGGGTCACTGAGGAGCCGCAGGAGCTCATCAGTTGCCCGCGGATCCTGGATCCTGCCCAAGGCGAACGCCACCTCCCGCCGCACGAACGGATGCACGTCGGCGCGCGCGTCCCGGAGCAGCGCGGGAAGCGCTATGACCGGATCGTCAATGCCGCCGAGGACCCGCACCGCGGCCGCCCGCACCCGCCAGTCGGTGTCCTCAAGCAAAGAGACGATCTGTGAAACCTCCTCCGGCAATACCTGGAAGCTCCGCAGCACCTTGCCGGCGCTTAACACCGACGCCTTGCGCACCAGGGGATCCGGGTCGGTGAAACGCCGCATCAACGGTGCAACGGCCCGCAAATCCCCTACCGTGAAGCCTAACGCGGTCGCGGCGGCTTTCCTGGCCTGGGGCTCCGGGTCATCCAAGAGCTGAATCAGCGGCGGCACCGCGCGCGGGTCAGGGGCCTGAGTGAAGATTTGCGCTAAGGCGATGGCAGCCCGCCAGCGGACGTTCCAGTCCGAATGCTCCAACGCGGGGATCAACTGATCCACGGCAGCCTGCGGCTCCGTCATGCCCAGCAGCGCCTGCAGGGAGCCCTCCCGGATGAACCAGGCATCTGATGCAAAGGCCTGGATGAGCGCTGGGATGGCTGGCTGGCCTATCCGAGCGAACAGCTCGATCGCCTGCCTGCGGCTTGCCGGGTGCCAGTGGTTCAGCCGCTCCATCAAAGCCGGGATCGCCGGCTGGCCGATTTGGATGAGGGCATCGCCGGCACGGCTCCCGGCCCGCTCATCGTCCAAGACCTCCACCAGAGCCTGCGCGGCTGGTTGACCGATCCCAACCAGAGCTTTCACGACCTGGTCCTTCCCGCTGGATTCAAGCCAATCCTTCTGCCTTGCTCCCCTGGTGTATTCTGAGTCTGGCAGCGTGAGCAGCTTGGCCAGCGGCTGGGCGGCTTTCGCCTCCCGCAGGCGGCTCAGGCCTTCGATGGCCGTCAATCGGATGTCCTGGTCATCCAAGGCTTGAATGAGCAAATCAGCCATCTCTCTGCTCTCCAAACCTGACAGGACTCTCGCGGCCACGGCCCGCACCGCCTTGTTGTCGTCTTCGATAGCCTCTTCTAGGAGCGCATGGTCGATCTGGCGGATCGCGAGCAGCGCCTGCACGATGGCCTCGATCTCTTTCTCTGGCGGGTTGTCCCAGTAAGAAAGCGGCCACTTGAGTCGAGAAGCCGCCTGCAACAGCGGCTCGATTGACTGCGGGTCTCTGAGGCGACCCAGGGCCTCGGCAGCGGTCGCCACGGAAATCTGGCTCTCTTGTAACGCCTGGGCAATCGGCCCGGCAGCTCTTCGGTCCCCAATGAGACCCAGGACCCGCGCCAGAAGGTCCTTGTTGCGCATCGAGCCGTCATTGGATCGCAAGGCGCTGACCAGCACCTCTACTGCCGCCTGCCGCCCCTCATTCACCAGGCCTGCCTCATCGTTGGCGTTGATCAGCTCGATGATGCGTCCCTCCGGCGTCGAGATGCCCCGAGAGGACAGGGCGACGTGCGCGGCCTGTTTCACCCTCCAGTCTTCGTCGCGCATCGCCTGGATGCTGACAGCGTCCATGGCCCGCTGGCTTCCCGCCACGCCGAGCCTCGTCAGCGCCTCGGCCGCCGTGCCCGGCGAATCGCCGCGAAGCATCTGGATCAACGTCGGAACCGCAAGCTCTCCGATCCGCACAAACGCGTCAACGACCTCAGCGTGAAGACTGCCGTTGGCGCTGAGGAGCTTTGCCAACAAATCCGGATCCCGGCTGGACTCCATCACCCCCAGCGCGCTCAATGCGAACGCTGCCCGGTTCCTGACATACGATGAATCGTCGTTCAGGGCTTCAATAAGCGCCGGGACCGCGCGGGCATCCTTCAGGTTCCCAAGAGCTTCTGCGGCGTTCTCCCGCACCCAGGCATCTGGGTCATGCAACGCTTTGATCAGGGCAGGAACCGCAGCAGGATCGCCCAGGTCTCCCAACTGCCTGGCGGTACCTTGCCGCATCAAAGCAGCTTGCTCCTCTAGGGCTTTGGTTAGTTTGTACGTACCGAATCCAGAGGCCACGGCCAGGACCACGAGGAGGAACAGGGCCGCCCCGCTTGGGGTTTTGTCTTTCATCCGCAGGATGGCATACCGGGCTGCGGCCCCAGCAGTCAGGAAGCCAAGCCAGGTGAGGACGACCCCCCGGACTGTCCCGTAGACATTCGTAAGACGCTGGATCAGATGGCTGGTTGATGGTGCCGTGAGGCTGCTGATTTCCTGGTAGGTGAGAATGTGGTAGGTGGCAAAGGCGACCACCGCGGCAGTCCCGATGAGCACGGTCAGAGTTTCTGCAACGATTCCCCTGGTTCTGACTTCCTTGGCGAGGAATCGTGGCGTATCAACTAGGAGGAACTTCGCCGGGACGAGGAGGACGTACTTTAAGAGATACCAGGGAGACTTGACGAGGAACTTCGTCGTCTTCCACAGCCCCGAGGCGATCGGCTTGGCATTGCGCACGAGCCCTCGGAGGATAGCGCCAAAGAGCGCAAGCAGGCCAATCCCCAGTCCACCGAGAAATCCCCACTTGAGGATGGTCCACGCCGTCTCCTTGAAGCCTTCCCAGGCCTCGCGCCGCTCAAGCTCCCCCTGTCTTTCCTCGGCCTTCCGCGCCGACTCCTTTTCTCTCTGTTCTTGCTGTTGTTGGCGTCTGATCTCTTCTGCCTTGCGCGCCGTTTCTGCTGCCTCTTCTTTCTTGTGCTGCTCGGCTTCCTGACGAGCCTGTTCTTGGACGGCTTGCTTGGGTCCCCGAACATCCTCTAGGCGTTTTTCTTCGAGTGGCGGCAGGCGTTTTTCTTCCTCCACCCTGCGCTCCTCTGGCTTGCGCGGTTCTGATTGCTTGCGCCAGGCTTCGGGGATTTGCTGTCTCTTCAGAAGTTCCTCTTGCTGTTTCTGTCGGATGAGGTGCTCCTCAGGCACCTGAGTCTGAGCTAAGAGAGCCTGCGCCGAGCTCAGCCACAAGGCGCTGGTCAGCACTCCGATCATCAACATTCGACTGGTACCACCGCGACCAAGCCATCCTTTGATTTTCTGGCCAAATGTCGGATTCGTTTCCGCCACTCCTAGACCAGCAAGAATCTGACGAGCGATGGTTCGCTGGGGTTCTTGTTCTAAGCGAACAACGACCCTTAGCTCTTTAATCGCACGTTTTTCCTCTCGGATCGCTGCTCGCCTTACTTGCTCAACAAACCGCTGGTCTGGAACGACCGTGGGCAAGAGCTTCCCAAACGCACGGTACATGGCATTAAGAAGCTGCGGGATTCGGATAAGGTTTTGTTCGCCATGACGCGCATAGACATGCAGGAGTGGGCTGAGGGCTTGTGGCTGTTCAAGAAGATCAAGGGCTAAGATGACCGCCAAATGGGTGTACTCATCCTGAGCAGCTTTGAGCAGCGTTTCAAGGCCTTGGTCGTCACCAAGCTCGGTCAGGAGATAGGCAAACTTCAACCGCCATTGCCTGATCAGGAGGCTGCGTACCGTAGTGCTGTCAGATTGTAAGCTTCGCTCGGCCTCCGCGAGTGCCTGCCTCACAGGCTCAACGGCTGGTCGACCAATGGAAATGAGTTCATCCATCGTATGGCTACGGTCAAAGGGAACCTTGCTCAAGCTCCTTGAAATGCCTCCGTGTTTCTGGGTGGCTTGAACGACCTCGTCCAAGTAGGTTCCTTCGCTCCGCAGATCGTCGATCAAGCGATTGATACGGTTGCGGAGTTCTTTGGTAACAGGTGGTTGGGCTACCAGGGCCGGGGATGGAACGGGCTCCCTTCTAGGAGGAGCAGGCTTGGTAACAGGAGTGGGGCTAACTGGCTCTATAGGCGTGTGACCCGCTGGAGCCGATCCACCCTCTTCTGGTTCCCCGCGAATGATCTCCAGAAGTTGCTGCCGCCACCCACCAAGCCACTTGGAACGATCGACGACTTCCTCGATTGTTGGAAGACCATGCTTGCTAAAATCCAGCCGAACCTCGAACAGTTTGACATCGGTATCGGTTGCGATAAGCAGGTAGGGTGCTTTGCGTCGGTTTTGTATCTCCCCGGACTCAATGAGCTCGCGGGCCAATACACCCACCCGGTTCGTGACAGGAAGGAGTCCCTTTACTACCAGAAGATCATTTGTGAGATCACGTTTGACTACTTCCTCAGGCGTTTGTCGCGTTGGCTCATAGTGCCAACGCAAAATAATCCCCTTCCCCGGAGTCTGAGTTAAGACTTCATCATACGGATTCACATCGAAGAACTGAGGGTAGTCTTTATCGTGTTGAACTGTCGGTAACGCAAACAAGCGCCGCTTGGTCTGCGTCCTTTCAAGTGTTACGGGATCTGCTATGTCTTCTACTATCTGGCCCTTATGGATAAATTCCTTCGCTACAAACTGGCCTGAAGAGGGTTCATAGAGGACCAGTCCTGCCTGCGGGAACGGCAAGCCGATGCCTATCTCCCTAAGCGCTTTTTCAGGAGCGTTGTTAGGCCGATCACGAACTGCCACCTCGGTTAATGGTTTCGTTCCTGGCGCGACAATTCCCTCCTGCTTTGAGATGCCGAAGAACGTCCTAATTGCATGACGCTCATAATCTGGACTTGGACGCTCTGACGAGAGTAATGCCCATTCCCCCTCTCCCATATATTCAAGACGATACGCTTGTAATGATCTCGATCCTCGCCATATTGTGTCCCGGAGCCAGTAAATTGTGTCAGGTTCCTCAGGACGTTGGCGACCCTGAAGTTTATTGATGTGCCGGAGGCTCTTTTCGACGAGTTGTCTTATGGCGGGTTGTTCTACTAATTCCCGCAGCTCATCAGGTACGATAACTGGAGGTAGCGGCGTAGCCCACACACGGATGAACCCGCGATTGGGCATGGTCTGGCCTGGATCAAGAAACTCGTCGAAAGAGTTCACGAAACCAACGAGGTTATCGTCGATAGGTTTCAGGGTTGCTAGGATGCGACCGCGGCTTTGGCCTTGGTCAAGGACAAACTGACCCCTATATTTCTGGTGGTAGTACGAAACGAAGGGGATGAAGTTTGAAACGAATCCCAGCCACACAGCCTGAAAGCCTTTGGCCTGGGCGTAGGCTGTCAGCGCTCCGATGACGCCGTCGGCTATCTGCTTGGCTTCGGCAAACGTGATGGGAAACTTATCCCTTGCGAACTCAGCGGTCTCCGGAAAGAGTTCCAGGCCATCGCCATGGGGAGGTGGTCCAGGCCTGATATCCTTCCACGGAATCTGGATCGCGTCGATAAGGAGGGCGGTTTCATCTTGGGCTTTCACAACGACCGCATAGACGGTGCCGACCCATTTACCATCGCTGGCATGGATCACACGGAAGTTCAGGAAACCGGG
>CAYJWN010000020.1:0-22278 GCA_964373835.1 uncultured Planctomycetales bacterium | reverse complement strand
GAGATGGACAGGTCATTGCCGGTAACTAACGGCTAACTGGTGCATCATTCAGGTTGAGTTCTCATATGGGACGATCCAATCATCGTTCGAATAATCGTGGAGTGGTCTCGCAGGCCGCGCCGGAGGCGTGCGTCGCCAGGTTGTCGCTGTACGTGCGCGAGCTCACGCGTCTCTGGTCGCAGCGGGTGGCCTACGTCTCCTCGCGGCGGCTGGCCCAGCAGCTGGGCCTGACCGACGCCCAGGTGCGCCGCGACCTCAGTTATTTCGGACAGTTCGGCACCAGCGGCCGCGGCTACGAAGTCCACCGCCTGCATGATCGGCTGACGTCGATCCTCGGGGTCTCCGGACGGACCTGGAACGTCGCGTTGGCCGGGGTCGGCAACCTCGGCTCAGCGCTGCTGGCCTATCGGGGGTTTCAGGAGCGTGGTTTCCTGTTTAAGGTCGCGGTGGATACGGACGACCACAAAGTCGGGCGCACCATCCAAGGATTGGCCGTGGCTTCCTCACACCAGCTCGGCGAGCTGGTCAAAAAACACAACATCCACATCGGGCTCATTGCGGTGCCGGTCGCGGCCGCGCAAGACGTGTGCGACCAGTTTGTCCAAAGCGGCGTGCAGGCGATCGTCAACTTCGCTCCGATGCACCTTGAAGTGCCGCCATCCGTGCGCTTGAGGGTCGTGGACCTGGCCATCGAATTGGAGAGCCTTGCCTTCTACCTGACGCGGGTGAAGCCATGACGATCCTCGAAGAGGCGGCTACAACGGTGTATGACCCGCGGCGCGCCGGCGCCGCAGATCACAAGCGGCCCTTTGTTCAACGCCTCTTCACACGTATCGCACCGCGGTATGATTGGTTTAACCGGCTGGCCAGTTGCGGACTGGACCAGCGATGGCGCCGTGTGGTCATCACGCAAGCCCATTTAGAACCGGATCATCGCGTCCTCGATGTCTGCACCGGCACGGGGGACCTGGCGATTCTCTGCGCAACGAGGCAGGGCAGGCAGGGCACGGTCATCGGCATCGACATGAATCTCGCGATGCTCAGCACGGCCCGGCGCAAGCAGCAGGCCAAGCGGCTGCCCATTGCGTGGCTGCAGGGCGATGCCGAAGCGCTCCCCATCGCCACCGGGAGTGTCGACCGGGTGATGATCGGCTTCTCAACGAGAAACCTCAGCCATCTGACACGGAGCCTTGAAGAGATGGTGCGGGTGTTACGTCCCGGCGGGCAGCTGTTGATCCTTGAAACCGGACGCCCATCGAACCCGGTGGTCCGCATGGGCTACCAGATGTTTCTGTTCACCATCGCCCGGCTGATAGGGTGGCTCCTCACCGGGCACTGCTGGCCGTTCACCTACCTGGCGCGATCCGTCCGCCAGTTCCTGACGCCTGCGCAACTGTGTGAACGCTTGCAGCGTGTCGGGACTCAGGTGGAATACGTCCCATTATCGTTTGGACTGGCGAGTCTCTATCTGGCGACCAAGCGGGCATGACCACCACTCTTGAGGCGACGTCGCGGCCGGCCTCTCGGCTTGAGCGCGCCTTGGCGCCCATCAAGGAGGAACTGGAAGCGGTCACCGAGCGGGTGCTGTCTCACTTGAAGGATCCGGTGGCGCGCAAGGTGATGTACCTGATCACCGCCGGCGGCAAGCGGCTGCGTCCGGCGCTGGTGCTGTTGGCAGGCACCGCAGGCGGGGCTCGCAATCGAGAGGCGCTGATCGATGCCGCGACCGCGGTGGAGTTGATCCATACGTCCACGCTCATCCATGATGACATCATCGACCAATCGCCCCTGCGGCGCGCCCAGCCGACGTTTCACCATCGCTGGGGCACAGAGCGGGCCGTGCTCATGGGCGACTACCTGTACACCACCGCCTTTTCGCTCTTAGCCCGGCTGCAGCTGCCGTACGTCACGCAGGTGATGTCAGAGGTGTGTCAGCAGCTGTGCCGGGGAGAGCTGCGCGAAGTCGACGCGCGCTACCGGTTAGACCTGCGCGAAGAGGAGTACGTGGAGATCATCCGCGACAAAACCGCTTCGCTGATCGGCGGCTGCTGCGAAATCGGGGCCTATCTGGGCGGCTGCCCGTCGGACCGGATTGAACGGCTGCGGGTGTTTGGCCTCAACTTCGGCGTGGCCTTTCAGATCATCGACGATTGTCTGGACCTGACGGGGGACCAGGCAGAGCTGGGCAAATCCGTCCTGGCGGATCTTGACAAAGGAGCGCTGTCGCTGCCAATCATCTATCTCACGCAGACACTCTCATCCCGCGAGCGCCAACGGCTCTTTGCCCCGCTGCGCCGGCAGGCGAGGAATCCTGCGTTTCTTGCGCGTGTCGCGCGGGCCGCCAAGACTCACGGGGCGATTGTCAAAGCCGAGCAGCGGGCGCTTGAGTATGTCGAGCTGGCCCAGCAGGCGCTGGCTGAGATCCCGGTTGCGGGGTTGGCGGACACCTGCCGGCAGTTGGCCGACTACGTTGTGGTGCGTCGGAGCTGAGTTCAAAATGATTACACCGATTCGCGGAGAAGAAACGCGGATTAACTGCGGATTACACAGATCAAAACCGGTTTTATCTGTGTAATCAGCTCTTCGACAGTCGGCTCACTGGCGAATCTGTGTAATCAAACAGAAAGGTTTCTCCAATGAATCTCGGATGGGGCGAACTCGTTTTGATTCTCGCCATCGTGGTCGTGCTGGTTGGCGCCCGCCGGCTGCCTGACGTCGGCCGGTCGTTGGGGCAGGCCATTCGAGCGTTTCAACGCGCGCTGCGGGGAAAGTCCGATGATGACCAGCAACCCCCGGAGAAGCGATAGCGCCATGGAACTGGAAGCGACACCGGCAGCTCAGCCGACACCGGCCCGGCCGGATCGATGGAGCGTGCTGGAAGAGCGGTTGGGCCGCCGGCAGTTTCTGTTGAAAGCCGGGTGGGGGTTCTTCTGGGTGTTCCTGGGAGGGTGGCTGCTCTCCAACCTGCGCTACCTGTTTCCTAATGTGCTCTACGAAGCCACACTGTTGTTTAAAGTCGGCAGACCTGAGGACTACGCGCTGGGATTGAGCGAGAAGTGGAAGAAAACGCAGCGGGTCTGGGTCATCCGCAACCCGGAGGGCTTCTACGCGTTTTGGGCCCGCTGCACGCACCTGGGCTGCACCCCCAACTGGTTCGACGCGGAAGGCCGGTTTAAGTGTCCCTGCCACGGCTCCAATTTCAACAGCAACGGCGACGTCATCGCCGGCCCGGCCCCCAAGCCGCTGTGGCGGTGCGCGATCGCGCTGGCGGATGACGGCCAGATCGTGATCGACAAAGGGCGATTGGAAAACCGGCCCGGCTCTCGCGAAGCGGGCGATTTTTTCCTGCCCTATACAGAACAGGCCTAATACCGTCATGGCTGATGAGCCCTTTGATTTCATGAAGCGGCTGAAAAAGACGAAACTCTGGAAGTCCATCTTCCGCCACGATTTCACGGATACGCCCAGGACGCGGCTGTTGCGCGTCTTTGGCAACGTCTTCCTGCACCTCCAACCGGTGCGCGTGGCCAAGGATGCCATCCGGGTCAGCTACACCTGGGGGCTCGGCGGCCTGTCGTTCTACCTCTTTCTCGTGCTGACCGTCTCCGGCATCCTCCTCATGTTCTACTACCGGCCGACGAGCGCCCTGGCGTACCAGGACATGAAGGACCTCAGCTTCGCCGTGACGCTGGGCGCATTTTTGCGCAACATCCACCGCTGGGCGGCGCACCTCATGGTCGTCGTGGTCATCCTGCACATGGTCCGCGTGTTCCTGACGGGCGCCTACAAGCCGCCGCGGGAGTACAACTGGGTGGTGGGGGTCCTCCTCCTGGTCATGACGCTCTTCCTCAGCTATACCGGGTATCTGCTGCCGTGGGATCAGCTAGCACTCTGGGCGGTCACCGTCGGAGCGCAGATGGCGGCCAATTCGCCGATTCTCGGCAACGAAGGGCCGTTTCGCCTGCCGTTTATCACGACCGCCAGCGACGCGCGGTTCGGGCTGATCGGAGGCACGGTCATCGGCGATGCGACCTTGATCCGATTCTATGTGCTGCACTGCATCGCGGTGCCGTTTCTCTTCAGCGTCTTCCTCTGCGTGCACCTGTGGCGCGTGCGCAAGGACAGTTTCTCGAAACAGACCGGCGAGAAGGTGGATGTGTGGCCGCACCTGGTCTCGCGCGAATTCCTGGCGGCGCTGTTGGTGACGGTCATTCTCTTCGTCTGGTCGATCGTCATGGCCGCACCCCTGGAGGCCGAAGCCAACCTGAACGTGACGCCCAACCCGTCCAAGGCCCCCTGGTACTTCCTCGGGCTGCAGGAGCTGCTCGTCTACTTCGACCCGTGGATTGCGGGCGTCGTCCTGCCCACCGTCATCATCATCGGGCTCATCGTGATCCCCTATGTGGACACGAACCCCAAAGGGGTCGGCTACTGGGCCAGGATGAGATGGAAGCGGCTCGGACCGTTGCCGATCTGGTATCCGGAGGAGCGGCCCTTCGCCGTCTCCATCTTCATGCTGGGCATCGTCATGTGGTTTGTGCTGATCTTCATCGGCACCTTTTGCCGCGGCCCGAACTGGGACTGGTACTGGCCGTGGCAGGAGTGGAGCCACCGCCGCATGACGAAGATGACGCTGAAGAGCCTTCCGAACCTATGGGGAGCGCTGGTGCTGGCCGCCTACTTCGCGCTGGGGACGCCGCTGCCTCAGAGGCTCAAAGAGCGGATCGCCCAGCTGGCTGGTCCGCAGGGACCGGCGCGCATCTTTGCGGCCCTCCACATGGGGCTGGGGCTTGTGATGGCCGTGGCGCTGTTGATGCCGCTCCTCATCGCGCCGGATGCGGACTACCCGCTCCGCAGCCGCTACACGACGCTCTTTGAGGCTCTGGGACGCTCGCGCAACGCCCCCGTCGTTCAGGCGATGTATCAGTTGGTCCACGCGGCAGGACCCGCCGTCGGCTATGCGGCCATTGCCGGCATGATCCTGGCGGCCGGCGTGCTGCTGGGATGGGCCGGCATGGCGTTCGGCAGGCTCAAGGACCGGATGTATCACGAGCTGGGACCGGTCAAGTACGCCATCGTGATCGGGCTGCTCCTGATGATGTTCGGGGTGCTGGGCAAGATCATGCTGCGCCTCCTCTTCGGGATCAAGTATCTGTTCAGCCTCCCAACGTTCAACTTCAATATCTAAGGGCGTGGGATGAAGCGCGTCCTGTTTCTCGCGTTGACAAGCCTCTTGACCCTGCTGTTTGTGGGGACGTGCGCGCGTGATGAGCTGGGCCGGGAGTGGATGGCGTACCAACGCCGGTTTCTCAAGACGCTGGCCAAGGAGGAGCGGCGCGGTGTTGCGCGCGGCATCCAGCAGGTTATCGTCAATGACCTCAGACGGGTGGACCGGTGCACGACCTGCCACGTGGCGATCGACAAGCCTCAGCTGGCGCTGGCGGAGGAACCCTTCACCGCGCACCCTGGCGACTACCTCAAGTGGCATCCGGTGGAGAAGTTCGGCTGCACGGTGTGCCACGGGGGGCAGGGACTGGCCACTGAGGTGAAGGCCGCCCACGGCGATGTCCCGCATTGGGAAGAGCCGCTCCTGCGCGGGCCGCTCGTCCAGGCGTCGTGTCTCCAGTGCCACGGCAATCTCGACGAGATCTCCGGCTACGCGCCCCAATTACTCCGTGGACGCCGGCTGTTTCAAGCCAAAGGCTGTTACGGCTGCCATGCCGTGAAGGATTTCGGCCAGAGCGTCTCGGTGGATCTCACGGAGGTCGGCTCGAAGTCGCACCTGCTGATGGAGGCGGACTTTGAGAATATGGAGGAGCCGCACAACCGCATCCAGTGGCTTGCGCGCAAGCTCAAGGCTCCGCGGATGTTGAATCCAGGCGTCCGCCCGGAGGAGTTGCCGCCGGGGGAAGAGGAGGTGTTCCCCACGACCATGCCGCACTTCGGCTTGGCGGAGGATGAGGTGCAGGCGCTGACGACGTACCTGCTGGGCCTGACGTCGTCGGATCCCCCGGCCTCCTACGTGACGCCCCCCGGCCTTGAGGTCGTGCCGACCTACGCCTCGGATGTGGAGCGGGGCAAGGGGGTGTTCGAGAAGCTCGGCTGTGCCGCGTGTCATGGGGTGGACGGACAGGGCGGCCGGAAGAACTGGAACGCCGGCTTGGGAGAAGAGGTACCGCCCCTCCTGTATGTGAAAGCGTACTATGAGCACGATGTGGACCGTCTGAAGGATCTCATCCGCCACGGACGCCAGCCTGTGCCGCGGGCCGACGTCCACCGGCCCAATCCGGGACTCTACATGCCGGCATGGAAAGACCGGATGTCGGACGGCGAGCTGGGCGCCCTGGTGGCGTATCTGTTCTCGCTGGCTGACCAACTTCCAGCCGCCGTCGTGCCAACCGCCGCCACATCGCCAGAGCCCCCTGCCGAGACGGCGCACTAGCCGGGTCTGGCTCATCTCACCCTGTGCTATAATAACTTTCAATCAACATGCCTAAGCGGATTGTCGTCGCGATGAGCGGCGGCGTGGACTCATCCGTCGCCGCCGCCCTCCTGCAGGAGCAGGGCTACGAGGTTATCGGCGTGACCATGCAGCTCTGGGGCAAGGATGTCTGCGTCTCATCCGGCACGCGCCTGTGCTGTTCGGTGCGGGACGCGCTGGACGCCAAAGCGGTGGCGAAGCGGTTGGGCATCCGGCATGAAACCCTGGAGCTGGTCGAGGCGTTTCGCGAGCATGTGATCGACTACTTCGTGGACAGCTACCGGGAAGGGCTCACCCCCAACCCCTGTATCGCCTGCAACACGCACATCAAATTCGGTTCGCTCGTTGAGCGGGCCGACGCCCTGGACGCTCCGCTCGTGGCTACCGGCCACTATGCCCGGTCTGACGATGACCCAGCCGGCGGCCGCTACACCCTGCGCCGTTCGGCCGAGCCAGGCAAGGACCAGTCGTACGTGCTGTTTAATCTGACGCAGGCGCAACTGGCGCGAGCCCGCTTTCCGCTTGGGAGCTTGAGCAAGCCGCAGGTCCGCGAGATCGCCAGGTCCTTGGGCCTTGAGACCGCGGAGAAAGCCGACAGCCAGGACATCTGTTTTGTGCGTGACCGCAATAAGGACGGGTTTCTTCGGCAGGCGCTCAACATCGAAGAGGAACCAGGGCCCATTGTGGACGTGCAGGGCCATGTGCTGGGGACGCACCGGGGGCTGCTTGGCTACACCATCGGACAGCGCGAAGGGCTGGGCATTGCGGCGGGCAAGCCGGTGTACGTCGTGGCCATCGACCAGCCGAATAACCGGCTGGTCGTGGGCTCCCGCGACGATCTGCTTGGGAGGACCTTGACCGCCGAGCGCGTGAATTGGGTGTCGATCGCCCCGCCGGAGCGGCCGCTTCGTGCGTGGGTGAAAATCCGTTCGCGCCATGAAGCAGCCGCCGCGTGTGTGATCCCAGAGGAGGGCGGGTGCGTGCGCGTGGAGTTCGACGAGCCCCAGTCCGCCATCACCCCCGGTCAGGCCGCGGTGTTTTACGACGGGGAGCTGGCGCTGGGAGGCGGGTGGATTGCCCCGCCTGCCTGCCCCGGCGCTGGCGACTGGTGGGCCGGGGCGGCGAGGAGTGAACAGTGAATAGTGAACAGTGGACAGTGGAAGAAAAACGCAAGGCGGTTGAGAAACAGCTCAGAGCGTTTAGCCGGGTGATCGTGGCGTTCTCGGGCGGCGTGGACTCGACCCTCTTGGCGACACTCGCGAGAGATGTGTTGGGGAAGGCGAACGTGTTGGCGGTGACCGCGGACTCCCCATCGCTGGCCCGCGAAGATCTTGCCAAGACCCGAAGCTTGGCTGCCGCGCTCGATTGTGAGCACCTGGTGATCCAGACCAGGGAAGTCGAACGGCCGGAGTATCGAACGAACACGGATCGCCGGTGTTACTTCTGTAAGCAGACGCTCTTTGAGGAGCTTCACACGTTGGCCGCGGCGCGCGGCTGTCCCTTTGTCCTGTACGGCGCCATCGCCGATGACCCGCCGGCTGAACGCCCCGGCCATCAGGCGGCGGTGCAGCACGGGGTGAGGGCGCCGCTTCAGGAGGCGGGGCTTGAAAAGTGGGAGGTCCGCGAACTGGCGCGGCACCTTGGCCTGCCGAACTGGGATCGGCCGCAGAATGCGTGTCTCTCGTCTCGGATTCCTCATGGTGAGCCGGTCACCGAAGAGAAATTGCGTCAGGTGGAACAGGCCGAACAGGTGTTGCGGTCGCAAGGGTTTCGTCAGGTGCGCGTGCGGCATCTCGGCACGCACGCCCGCATCGAAGTCGATTCTGGTGAGGTGGCACGGTTTGACGATCCAGCGCTGTGCCACCGGACGGTCGACGCATTGGTACGGCTTGGATTTGTGACGGTATCGGTGGATCGGTGTGGCTACCGCCCAGGAGGTGCCGATCAGCCGTCAACCGGTGAAGCGCCCCTCAGGGCTATTGGAAACAGCTAGGCGGTGTAGCTCAGTTGGTTAGAGCAGCGGAATCATAATCCGCGTGTCGCTGGTTCGAGTCCAGCCACCGCCATCTCCTTCTCTGTACCCCGAACGGTGCCACCTATGGCGGTGTTGCGGCGAGTCGTCTTCTACGTCTTTCTCGTCATCTACCTGACCGCCTGCCCGTTGACGATCCTGTACGCCTTCGGCTACACGTATCATCCCGGGGCGGAGCGGGGGATCGTGAAAACGGGCCTCCTCTACCTTTCGACGAATCCGCCCGGTGCGTCCATCTACCTTGGAAGACGGCGGTTCACGAAGGAAACGCCCACCAGTTTGCCGGGCCTGTTGCCCGGGGAGTATCCGGTGCGGCTCCTCCTGAAGGGCCACACCGTGTGGGAACAGACCCTTCCGGTAGAAGCCGAAAAGGCCACGGTGGTGGACAAGATCCTGCTGCTCCCCACCCGCTTGAAACCGCATGTCGCCCTTTGGGGACCGTTTGAACAGCTGATTCCGCTGCAAGGCGACAAGCGATTGCTCCTGACCACAGGGGTTCACCTGGGGGACGTCGTCGTCTATGACACGAGGTCCAATCTGACACAGCCGCTCGTGCCGCCGCGCTCGGATCTCCACGAGGCGAAGATCGTCTCGTGGTTTCTCGTGAAGGACAGCCCACGGCTTTTGGTCCGCGCAGAGGATGGCGACGGCCGGCGGTGGCTGTGGGTTGAGTTGGGCCGTGGAGAAGCGACCCTCACCGACCTGACGACCCTGTTCCTCGAACGTCCCACGCATGTCGAGTGGGAACCGCGCAGCCGGCGCTACCTGTTCAGCGTCCAGGAGGGCTCTGTGAACCGCGTGGATGCCGTCGATCACGCGGTCTCCCCCAAGTGGCTTGAAGGGGTTGCGGGATTCGGCGTCGCCGGCCGAGCGATCTACCTGGTCACGGGTGACGGGCGGCTGCTGAGAACGGATGGGGATGGCCGCAACGCCGAGCTGCTGGCCGAGCTGCCGCTTTCAGACCCTCCATGGCTGGGTCCGCGGCCGTTTCATCACGTGAAGGCATTGACCCCAGAGGTGATCCTCACGTTGAGCGAGAGCGGCGAGCTGTTGGCCGCGCGAGTCCCCTATCGACTGGTGGATGCCGGCGTATTGGGACTCGAATGGGATGCGCATCACCAGCGGGTCCTGTGCTGGCAGAGCAATCGGATCGGCCTCATCGAGTTCGATGTGGAAGAGTGGGAAGCCGGTGAGCCGGAGCCCGCGCCGCAGCTGCAGTGGGTGTACGAGGGGGGGACGCGCATCGTCGAGGCGTGGTGGGTGTATGAGGGGTCGCACATCCTCTTTCGAGACGGCGACCGCCTGTTCCTGTTGGAGTTGGAGGCGTACGGGCCGCCGCGCCTGAGCCCCTTGCTGGACGTCAAGCGCGACAGCGCCATGGTCTATGCAGAGGACTCAGGGAGGGTCTACTATCTTGATCCCGCCGGCGCGCAGCTCTCCTCGCTTCAGGTTGTGCCAAAGCGCGAGCGGTTGTCGCTGCCGCCGCTTGAAGCCACCGCACGGCGCAAGACCGCCAGGCCGCCACAGCCATGACGTTCCGGTTTTCCCGGCAGGGGCTCCGCGGACGTGAACAGTTCCTTGAGCGGTTGTTTGAAATCCTGCCCGGCGCCACCAGTTGGACAATCCTGCTGGGGATGTGGTCGCTGGCGTTGTGGCAGCCGCTTGCCGCGGCCGTCATCATCATCGCGTTTGTGCTGTACTGGCTGCTCCGGCTGTTCTACATGACCTTCTTCCTGGTCTTGTCCTACCTGAGGCTCTCCATTGAGCAGCGCACGGAGTGGATGGCGAGGGTGCGGGGCCTGGATGAGGCGGACCGCTACCTCAGCCGGCTTGGCGCTGAGGCCGCTACGGGCGATCTGAGACAACGCCTCGGGCGCTGGATGCATCGGCGGCAGGTCGCACAACTGCTGCGTCGCAGCGCGGTCGTGCCCCCGTCAAGCGAGATCTACCATCTCGTCATTATTCCTGTCGTTAACGAGCCGGTTGAGATTTTGGAACCCGGCATCGACGGTTTGGCGCGGCAGACGTTCCCGCCGCAGCGCGTCCTGGTCGTCTTCGCGGTCGAGGACCGGGCCACTGAAGCCGTGAAGCAGGGAGTCTGGGCGCTGCAACGCCGATACGGCGGGCGGTTCCTGGATGTGTTGGTCACGGTGCATCCCAGCGACCTGCCGGGGGAAGCGCGCGTCAAGGGGGCGAATGCCACGTTCGCGGCGAGGGCCGCGGCCGACTATTTCCGCCGGCGCGCCGTCCCGTTTGAGCGGGTGATCGTGTCGTGCTTCGATGCGGATACCGTGGTGAGCGCCGACTACATGAGCTGCGTGACGTACCACTTCATGATCTATCCCGACCGGACCCACGCCAGCTTCCAGCCCATTCCCGTGTTTCACAACAACATCTGGGAGGCGCCGGGACTCACCAGGGTGCTGGACATCGGCTCCTCCTTTTTCCAGCTGGTGGAGGCGACGCACGCCGAGCAGCTCGTGACCTTTTCGAGCCACAGCATGAGCTTCAAGGCGCTGGTGGAGGTGGGCTACTGGCCGGTCGACATGATCTCGGATGATTCCGCGATTTTCTGGAAGGCGTTCGTGCACTTTGACGGCCGCTATCACGTCATCCCGCTGCCCATTACGCTGTCCATGGATGCGGTCAATGCGGGCACATGGTGGAAGACGGGGGTCAACGTCTACCAACAAAAGCGGCGATGGGCCTGGGGCGTCGAGAATTTCCCGATCGTCATGCGCGCGTTTCTCAGGGCCCGCACGATTCCGCTCCGGATCAGGGTCCGCCACGCCTTCAAGCTGTTTGAAGGCCACGTCGCCTGGGCGACGTGGGCGTTTCTCCTGACGGTGATCAGCTGGCTGCCGGCGTTCTTCGCCGGGCGGGAGTTCTCCAGCTCCGTGCTGTACTACAGCGGTCCCCGCATCACCGCGGTGATCTTTCACCTGTCCGCGCTGGCGCTTGTGATCACCATTGTCTTGAGCCTGTGTCTGTTGCCGAGGCACCCGGGCAAGTATCGGCTCCTCCATCGGATCGGCCACGCCTGCGAATGGCTGTGCGTGCCGCTGGTGGCGACGCTGCTCAGCGCGCTGCCGGCGCTGGATGCGCAGACGCGGCTCATGCTGGGCCGCTACATGGAGTTCTGGGTGACGGAGAAATCGCGCAGTGAGCCGATACCGCATTTCGAATATTGTGCCGGCCGTCAAAAGCCCGTATGATACCGTGAGGACGCCATGAAAAGCGCGATTGAATTGAAGCACGTGGGGCCGCGGGGGCATGTCCAGCACTTGTTGGAGGAGCTGATCGGCCGGTTGGAGGAAAAGCTCAACCACTTTCGGAGCGACGCGGTGTCCCTGCACGTGGTGTTCGAAGAAAACGGCACGCATAAGCTCTACCGGGCGTCGTTGACCTGCCATGTCCCCGGCTACACGGTGGCCGCGCACGAAGAGGGCCGCGAGGCCGGGGCGGCGATTCGAGAGGCGTTCGCGGAACTGGAGCGTCAACTGGAAAAGCGCAAGGCGGTGCTCCGCCATGAGCACGAACGTCGGCGGTCACGCCGGCGCGGCCGTGCGTCCGTGGTGAGGCCACGGCATGAGGCCGGGTCGCTTGACGCCTCAGGAGAACCGGGGATGGCGGGATGAGACGCGGAATATCAGGCCGCTGGCCGCTGGGCGTGGCCATGCTCTTTGCGGTGAGCGCGCCGCAGGCGGCCGTGGCTGAAGGCGCGCAAGGCTCGGCGCCCAGTCCGAAGGCGCAGGAGGCGCTGCGGCTTGTGGCATCCGAGGACGCGTACCAGCAGCAGGTGGGATTTCTGCGGCTCGAGGCGCTGCGTGAGCCGGCAACCGCCCCGCTGCTCCGCCCGTATGTCACGCACAAAAATCCCGAGTTGCGGGCCTCGAGCCTGAGAGCGCTGGCCGCGATTGAAGGCGCGGCGTCGGTTCCGCTTCTGCTTGAGAAGTTGAAGACGGAGAAGCATCCCAGAGTGCGGCGAGCGGCGATTCTGGGCCTCGAACCCTTTGCGCAGAGCGGTCCCGACATCCTGCCGGCGTTCATTCGGGCGCTGCGTGATCGGAATACCCAAGTGCGGATGACGGCGGTCGACGTCGTCAGCCGGATCAATGACCCGCGAGCGCGTGAAGCGATCGCCCTCCGCCAGAAACGGGAGCGGCGACGGGACGTCCGCCGGGTGCTGAAGCAGGCGAGGAAGCGCATGGGCTCATGACGGCCCACGAGCTGGTGGGACGAACCCACCACACCATGGTCCGGCAGCAACTCGTGTCGGGCAAGCCGCGGATGATTGTGGCGGTGTCCGGCGGAGCGGATTCGGTGGCGCTGTTGCACGTGTTGGTCGCGCTGCGGCCGCTCCTCCAGTCGACGCTTCACGTCGCGCATCTCGATCACGGCCTCCGGGGAGCGTCGCGCGAGGATGCCCAGTTTGTGCAGCGCCTGGGGGTGCAGTGGAACGTCCCGACAACGATTGAGCGGCGTCCGGTGCGGGACATCTGCCATCGCGAGGGCTGGTCGCTGGAAGACGGCGCACGGCGCATGCGCTATCAGTTCTTCCTTGATGTGGCCAGGCGCGTCAGCGCCGAGTACGTGGCGCTGGCCCATACCGCGGATGACCAGGCTGAAACGGTGTTGATGCGGCTCCTCCGCGGCACAGGACTGACCGGGTTGGGCGCCATGCCTATCACGCGTCCGTTAGCTGATGCGGGGGAGGGAGCAGGGATCTGGGTCATCCGCCCCCTGCTAGAGGTCTGGCGGCGTGACATTCTGGCGTACCTGGAGGCGCACCGCCTGAGCTACCGAGAAGATGCGACGAATCGCGACAGCCGGTTTCTGCGCAACCGCATCCGCCACGAACTGCTCCCGCTCTTGGAACAACACTATAATCCGCGGGTCAAAGGGGCGCTCACCCAGTTGGCGGAGCAGAGCCGATGGGATGAGCGCTATCTTCAGGATGCCGCGCGGCGCCAATGGAAACGACTGGTCAAAATCCAAGCCCCGTCTGCCGTGTGGATCCGGGTGTCCTCCTTTCTGCGACAACCCAAGGCCTTGCAGCGGCACCTCGTGCGGCAGGCGGTCCAATCCGTCCGGGGCGACCTGATGCGGTTTGAGTTCAGACACTGGCGGGAAATTGAGCGGCTCTTTGTCGAGCGCCCGCTCGGCACGCAGCTGCACCTGCCGGGCGGCGTGGAACTGCGCCGCGAGGAGGATCGGGTTCTCTGCCGGTTCGTCGGCGACCTCCCGCGGGTTGGGCTTGCCGACGACGGAGCGGAGCGGTATACTACACCGCCATGAGCACGCTTCGACCACGCCCCCCGCAGAGCTCACGCTGGATGATCCTGCTGTTGGTGGGCATCGGCGCGATCATGCTGATGCAGATGTTCTATAACATCGCCAGCCAGCACAAGTCGCTCACCTACAGCGAGTTTTATCAGAAGGTCGAGCAGAACCTCGTCAGTGAGGAGATTGTGGAAGCCCGCCTGGTCGATGACCGGGTGGATGGGCGCCTGAAGGATGGGACGACCTTCTCGGTGTTTGTCCCCGCTCGCGATGAGGAGATCCTGCAGCTCCTGCGCCAGAACGTCAGGAAGTTCGACGTCCAGCCGCCCCAAGCGGGGTTCCTGGGCATCGTCATGGCGCTCTCTCCCTGGATCATTTTCCTCGGCATCATGTGGTTCGTCATGCGCTCGGCGCAGGGCGGGGGCCGCCTCCTCGCGTTTGGGAAGAGCCGCGCCCGGTTGATCTCGCCGGAGACGCAGACGCGCGTCACCTTTGACGACGTCGCCGGCATCGACGAGGCCAAGGAAGAGCTCCGCGAGATCATTGAGTTCCTGAAGGATCCCAAGCGATTCCAGCGCCTCGGAGGCAAGATCCCCAAGGGGGTGCTGCTCATCGGCCTGCCGGGAACGGGGAAGACGCTCCTGGCAAAAGCGGTGGCCGGCGAAGCGAACGTGCCGTTTTACAGCATCAGCGGCTCGGACTTCGTGGAGATGTTCGTCGGCGTGGGAGCCTCCGTCACGGGCGATACGCCGATCCTGGTTCGTGACCGGGCTGGAACGCGGCTTCTTCCCATCGGCGAGTTTGTCGACGCGTATTACCGCCCGGAGGAGGAGGGGGTCGTTCGGCAGTGCCACGGGGTCTCGACGCTCGGCTTCGAGCCTGCTCAGAAGCGCGGCTTTGGGTCGAATCAGCTTCGATTCGGCCGCAGCGCCTGGCAACCCGTCGCGGGTGTGTATCGTCACCGGGTGAATGAAATCTATGAGATCCGCTACCGTGGCGGGACGATCCGCGCAACCGGCGATCACTCGGTGTTCGTCAGGCGGCACGGCGGGATCGACGCGAAGGCTGTGCAAGAGCTGAAGCCGGGCGATGTGCTGGTGAGCTTGCCGTACAAGACGCGGCGTGAGTTCTCGCGCGATCACGGGACTCAGCATGAGGTGCGAACGCATCGGTTTGCAGGGTCTGCCGGCGCGGTGGCGGTTGAGCCTCGACTGGCGACGGCCAGGGCCGCGTACGCCTACGCGGGCGGGCCCGGCATGGTGCAGTCGCAAGCGGCGATTGCCGAAGTGATCGGCGTCTCGCAGATGACGGTGAGCAACTGGCAGCGCGGCCAGCATCGCCCGCGAATCCTCGCGCAGGCCTCGTGGCAATACGGCCTGCCCGAATCCGTCGAGGTGACGCCCGATCTGATGCGGCTGCTGGGACTCTATACCGCTGAAGGACGCTGCGCCGGACACTTCCTTCAGTTTGTGTTCGGGAGCCATGAGGCGCCGCTGCATCAGCAGTGCCGTGACTTGATGCGCCGCGTCTTCCATCTGGAGCCGTCCATCAGGGAGACCGGGGATCACACGGTGCGGATCACGTATCATTCCACGCCGCTCGGCCAGTTCTTCGAGAGGCAGTGTGGAACCGGCAGCCACGAGAAGCACGTGCCGGAGATGCTCTGGGATCTGCCAAAGGACTATTTCCTCGCCTACCTTGAGGGGCTGGCGGCAGGGGACGGCTACACGACACGGGAAGGAAAGCTGAGCGTGACATCCGTCTCAAAGCGGCTGATCCTCGAGTCAGCGTGGTTGTGCGCGATGCATGGAATCGGCGCCGGTATCCGGCATGGAAGACAGCAAGGCGGCCGGGTCATCAGGTCGGTGCCGTTGCCGGACGGTGAGTATTGGAACCTGATCATCGGAAAGACCAGCCATCCCTTTGCGACTCAGCCGGGCCTCGTCGGAGAGTGGAAGAAGCTCCGCGTCATTGAGGTCACAAAACGGCCATATGACGGCTTCGTCTACGATTTCTGTGGGTGTGGCCACGAGGCGTTCTTCGGCGGCGAGAAGCCGGTGCTCCTGCACAACAGCCGCGTGCGGGATCTGTTTGAGCAGGCGCGCCGCAACGCCCGGCAGGGCGGGAAGGGCGCCATCGTCTTCATTGACGAGATCGATGCGGTGGGCCGCCAGCGGTTCGCCGGCATCGGCGGCGGGCACGATGAGCGCGAGCAGACGTTGAACGCGCTCCTCGTTGAGATGGACGGGTTCGACACGCAGGAAGGCATCATCCTGATGGCCGCGACCAACCGGCCCGACGTGCTGGATCCCGCGCTGCTGCGACCGGGGCGCTTTGACCGCCAGGTGGTCATCAGCCTGCCGGACATCGTGGGGCGGGAAGCGATCCTGAAGGTCCACACCCGGAAGATCAAGCTGAGCAAGGACATCGATCTGAAGTCCGTGGCGCGCCAGACGCCGGGATTTTCCGGCGCCGATCTGGCGAATCTCGCCAACGAAGCCGCCCTGCTGGCGGCTCGTCTCAACAAGGACACGGTGGGCATGTCCGAGATGGAGCAGGCGCTTGAGCGCGTCATCGCCGGCCCTGAGCGCAAGACCCGGGTCCTCAATGAGCGGGAGAAGAAGATCACCGCCTTCCATGAGTCCGGCCACACGTTGGTGGCGCTGTTGACGCCCGATACCGATCCGCTCCACAAGGTGTCGATCATCCCACGGGGCGCCCATGCGCTGGGCTACACCATGCAGCTCCCGATCGAAGACCGCTACACGATGAGCAAGCGGGAGCTCGTCGCGCGCATGACGGTCATGATGGGCGGCCGGGCGGCGGAAGAGCTCGTGTTCAACGAGATCACGACGGGCGCCCAGAACGACATCGAGACCGCCACCGCGATGGCGCGGCGCATGGTCTGCGAGTTCGGCATGAGCGAGCGGCTGGGCACCCTCGCCTACGGCCGGCGCGAGCGCCAGATGTTTCTGGGCCGGGATCTCTTTGAGGAGCGGAACTACAGCGAACAGACCGCCGTCTTAATCGACGAAGAGATCAGGCGCTTGATCGATGCCTGCTACGAACGCGCCCGCAAGACGCTGCTGGAGCACCGGCCTCAGCTCGATCTATTAGCCAACACGCTGCTGGAAAAAGAGGTCCTCGATGGGGAAGAGGTGAAGAAGCTGCTCGCTCCCCACGGCGTGGTTCCCGCTCCGCATCCGGACGACAACCATCCCGCATCCTCGCCATCAACTTGAGGGGCGTCCCATGCCCCAGTCGCTGACCATTCGCTGCTCCCATGCGCGCCTGCGCTATCAGGGCCGCCCCCTGGTCATGGGGGTGCTCAACGTCACGCCGGACTCCTTCAGCGATGGTGGAGCGTATCTGGATCCCGAGGCGGCGGTGGCGCACGGGATTCGCATGGCCGAAGAGGGCGCGGATCTGCTGGATATCGGGGGGGAGTCCACCCGGCCGGGATCAAGGGGTGTGACGGCCGAGGAAGAGCGCCGTCGCGTGCTGCCGGTGATTACGCGGCTGGCCAAGCGCGTGCGGGTGCCGATCGCCATCGACACCTCAAAGGCCGATGTGGCCGCCCGGGCCGTCGATGCCGGCGCGTCGATCATCAACGATGTCACCGCGCTGCAGGGTGACCCGCAGATGGCATCCGTCGCCGCGCGCGGCAGGACGGCGGTCATCCTCATGCACATGCGCGGCACGCCCCGCACCATGCAGCAGCAGCCGCGCTACCACGATGTCGTCAAGGACGTCACGCAGGCGCTGTTGAGCCGGGCTCACGATGCCGAAGCCGCCGGCATCGACCGTTCGCGCATCCTGCTCGATCCCGGCTTGGGATTCGGCAAGACGCTCACCCATAATCTCGCGCTCATGCGCCATCTGCCGTCCTTCGTATCGCTGGGGTTTCCCATCGTGATCGGGCCGTCCCGCAAGTCGTTCATCGGCAAGACGCTCGATAGCGGCGTGGAAGATCGCCTGGCCGGCACGCTGGCCTGCGTCGCCCAGGCGCAGCGCTGCGGCGTGCACATGGTCCGCGTGCATGACGTACAACCCGCCGTCCACCTCCTGACCATGCTGGACGCCATTGAGGACCATCATGCGACTCGGCGTTAATATCGACCATATCGCCACCCTCCGGCAGGCCCGGCGCGGGCGCTTCCCGGATCCCATCGAGGCGGCGCTGGCCTGCGAGCGCGCCGGTGCTTCCAGCATCGTCTGCCACCTGCGGGAAGACCGGCGCCATATCCAGGATCGCGACGTGCGGCGATTGCGGCAAGCGATCACGACCCGGCTCAATCTGGAGATGTCCATCGCCAAGGACATCGTCCGCGTGGCGCTTGCCGTGAAGCCCGCCGAGGTGACGCTCGTGCCGGAACGCCGCCAGGAGCTGACCACAGAGGGCGGTCTGGACGTCGTGAAGCTCGCCAGGCGGTTGCGGCCGATCGTGCGGGTGTTTCAGGATCGCGGCATTGCCGTCAGCCTCTTCGTTGATCCGGTCCGTCGGCAACTGGAGGCCGCCAGGGAGACGGGGGCCACGATCGCCGAGCTGCATACCGGCCGTTACGCAGACGCCGCGTCCCCTGCGATGCAGGCGCGAGCGCTCAACGCCATCGCCAAGGCGGCCCGGCGGGGCAGGGAGCTTGCGCTGCAGATCGCGGCAGGGCACGGGCTCGATTACGACAACGTCCGCCAGATTGCGGCGATCCAGGAGATCGAGGAGGTCAACATCGGCTTCTCCATCGTCAGCCGCGCGCTGAGCGTCGGGCTTGAACCGGCGGTCAGGGAGATGCTCACGCGGCTGCAACCTAAGAGCGCCTATCAAAAAGACCATGGGCGCTCTGGCTCCGGGCTGGGGGCTCTGGGCTGTGGGTCGGTAGTTGCCCTGAGCCCAGAACCCCGAGCCCTGAGCGAAGGTCATTTTGTGAGGCGCTCTAAGACCCACCATGCCCTCCAGGCGGCGTAAGCCTCGCCGGCGGTCAACCGCTGCGGTGGGCCTGCCCATCGGCTGCCCCCAGAGCCCCGAACTTTCTTGCTTTCGCAAGAAAGCAAGAACGGGGCTAAACCTGGGGGCACCCAGGATCAGGTTCGGAGGAAGACCAGTGCGATGAAGAAACGGGTTTCCCTCCGAACCTTTGGGTGCGGCATTGACGTCGTGGAGCTGCCGCGCTTTCGCCGCGCGATGATGCGCGGGGGTGCCGCCTTCATGCGGCGCGTGTTTACGGCCCGGGAAGAAGCGTATGCCAGGGCGAGGAAGCGGACCACGCTGCTGCATTTGGCCGGCCGCTTCGCCGCGAAGGAAGCGGTCATCAAGGCGCTGTCGCAGATCGATCCTCGCTGCGTGCCGGCCATGCACCAAGTCGAAGTGCGCAATGACCGCATCGGCCGGCCGCACATCGTCCTGCATGGCCGTGCCTCGACTCGCTTCGCTCGCTCGGCACGATCCCGAGCGAGGCTGAAAGCCGAGTCGAGGGACCGGCGGGCAGGGCGCGTCACAATCCACGTGAGCCTCTCGCACGTCGACACCGTCGCGGTCGCCAGCGCCATCGCCATTCGCTCCCGATGAGGCCAAGCGTTCTTACCATGCGCGTCGTCTCCTGGGCCGGTTCCGGCCATGGGCTTTCCTTGTCGTCGCGGCCGCCGCGTTGTGCCTCCGGCACAGCCCGGCTCGCTCAGATGCGGTTCCGAGACGCCCGGCTCGGCGGACCCGGCCGTGAACTCGGCGCCGCTCAACCGGCGCCTCGAACAGCACGGCCGGGGCTCTTAAAGCAGTCCGCCTACGCCGGGCTGAACCGCATATTCGCTCGCCGGGCTTGCCTGCGGCACTCCTACCAGCGCTTGACTACTTCCAACGGCGCCCGGAGCCCGCACCGGAGCGAGCGGCCGGCCGCGGCGCCGCAGCACCGGCAGCGCAGCGTCCGCTAGCTGCCACTCAATGATTCCGCGGGGGTTGTTACCGGCGCGCAAGGTGGACGCGCATAAGGGAGACGCTGGCAGAGTGTTCCTCCTGGCCGGCTCCGTGGGCTTGAGCGGGGCAGCCGCGCTCTGCACGATGGGTGCTTTGCGCGCCGGGGCGGGCCTCGTGACGCTGGGCATCCCCAAGAGCCTGCACGATCCGATGGTGGAGAAGCTCACCGAAGCGATGCTGCGCGTCCTGCCGGAAACCAAAGACGGCAGCGTGAGCCTTCAGGCGCTGCCGGAAATCGTGACCCTAGCCGGCAAGATGGATGCGGTGGGGATCGGGCCCGGGCTCTCGCAGCATCAGCAGACGAAGGAGCTGGTGCGGCAGCTGCTGCCGAAAATCACCAAGCCGCTCGTCCTCGATGCGGACGGCCTCAACGCGCTCGCCGAAGAGGTCACGGTCTTGAAGAAGCGGATGCTGCCGCTGATTCTCACGCCGCATCCCGGGGAGATGGGGCGGCTGGCCCTCCTGTCAGCCGACGAAGTCCAGAGCGACCGCGAGCGGATCGCCCTGGAATTCGCGAAGAAGTACAACGTCATCGTCGTGCTCAAAGGCCATCACACGGTCGTGGCGAGCTTCGACGGCACGACGTACATCAACGAGACCGGCAATCCGGGAATGGCCTCCGGCGGCAGCGGGGATGTCCTGACGGGCGTGATCGCCGGGCTGCTTGGCCAGAAGCTAGCGCTGTTCGATGCCGCGTGCCTTGGCGTGTATCTGCATGGGCTCGCCGGGGATCTCGCCGCGCAGGAGCGCGGCGAGATCGGCTTGCTTGCGTCAGACTTGGTCGATAGAATACCTCAAGCGATCAGACAGTATCAGTCTTCGCCGGTGTAGCTCAATGGTAGAGCAACGCTTTTGTAAAGCGTGGGCTGGAGGTTCAATTCCTCTCACCGGCTTCTTTGATGCCATTGTTGGGCCGGGGGTTCAAATACCTCCGACCGAGCCCGGGTACCCGCCCCAGGCGGGTGGGCGAAGGGAGTGCCGAAACACGAGAGTGTTTCGGCCGCCGGCCATCGCAAAGAATTGGTATACAGAGTAACGACGGCTTTGGGCAGGTGCCAGAGTGGCCAAATGGAGTTGCCTGTAAAGCAACCGGGCTTACCGCCCTACGGAGGTTCGAACCCTCCCCTGCCCATCGTTTTCCCCTCGCTTGGCTGAAGGAAAACGATCCCGAGCAAGCTTTCAGATTTGTTTAGCGAGCGAGGGACCACAACGTGGCGAGCGTCTATCGGTGGTCGCCATTCCATCGACAAATGCCCGATCCGCTTTACGACTCTGAGCAGCCAGGAATTGGCAGAATCTACCGTTGCAAGGTGAAACGGATCTATAGTTATGGTATTTTCTGCGAGGTTCTTGGCACAGGGAAGGGAGGTTTCATCCATGACTCGGAACTCCAGAGACGGCCACGGACCAAGCTTAAGGATATCGTGAAGATCGGAGATGAATTTCGGGCCAAGCTGGTTGAGATTGACCTGTATGGCCGATTAAGCGCCTATCAAAAAGACCATGGGCGCTCTGGCTCCGGGCTGGGGGCTCTGGGCTGTGGGTCGGTAGTTGCCCTGAGCCCAGAACCCCGAGCCCTGAGCGAAGGTCATTGTGTGAGGCGCTGTAAGTCTTTCCAGGTCCGCGGCAATCAAGCTTTAGACCCAGTGGTAATCTTTTCCATCGCGTCGGAATGCGGGTATAGCTCAATGGTAGAGCGCCAGCCTTCCAAGCTGGTTACGGGGGTTCGATTCCCCCTACCCGCTCCGTAGTCTTTCGTCTAACCACCCGCCGCCATTCCAAAGTCCTCCAAACTCCAAATAACGCTTGACAAACAAAGGCCGGATATCTATACTTGACGTTTACATTCTGCAGTTGTCGCCGCCAGCCGGGCATTCGCGTACGTGCAAGGCATCCAAGAAGATACAGAGAGGAGTGATTGTCGTGAAGAGCATCATGAACGTGGGGCAAGTGGCGCGGTATCTGGGCGTTGTGCCGGACACCATCTACCGCAAAGCCCGCCGCGGCGAGATTCCTGCGGTCAAGATGGGAAAGGTCTGGCGTTTCCCGAAAGAAACGCTGGATAAGTGGCTCAACGACTCCGCATTGGAAACCATCCGGCACAGTGAAAAAAGCTTGACAAAATAGTGGAGTATGACAAAATAGTGTTTTCGCCTAACGCTTTTCGTGTGAAGGGGTTTGCGCGGGGTTTTGGGAGTCGACGCTCTGAGGCTCATGTTTGCGCGATTGACACGTTTGTCATCATTACGCACGCTCGTTCAACACGCCGCCGATTAAGTGGCCCCTCCGTTGGAACCGTTGATTACCACTCGCGCTCTTCCGATATTTGACGATTCGCGGGAGAGTGAATCCTCCCAGGATATCGGTTGAGGTGCATAACCAAACGTTGCGCCTGCTCCTGTCTGAGTGGCTGGATCACGACGCCCATGTAGCTCAGTTGGCAGAGCGCGATCTTGGTAAGATCGAGGTCGCCGGTTCAATTCCGGCCGTGGGCTCTGTTGGCGATCAGCGTTCTAA
>CAYJWN010000019.1:0-22573 GCA_964373835.1 uncultured Planctomycetales bacterium | reverse complement strand
CGCGCCGCGACCTCCGCCGCCGCCTCGGTCCCCGGCGCCGCCCGCCACCGCTCGCGCTCCAGCGAACTAGGCAGGGCCAGTGGTTTGGCTGCGCTGATCGCTTGACGACGGGGTGCGGCCATGTTATCCTTTATATTTAGAGAGGATATCGACGATGGATTCGCTGCTTTCGAAGTATGTAAGCGTTGATCCGCAAATTCACCATGGGAAGCCCTGCTTCCGAGGAACCCGGATCCCGGTGTACGCAGTCTTGGAGTTACTTGAGGGCGGCGTAACGCCTGAGGAAATCGTTGGAGAGGACTACTATCCGCAGTTACGCCGTGACCATGTCCGCGCCGCCCTGCACTTTGCTGCCGAGTACGCCAAGAACCAAGAGTTTCTGTCCTTCGAGCGATCCCCGCGACGGGGTCGATGAGGTTTCTGCTTGACGAGGATGTCCCTCGCAAGCTCCTGAACGTCCTTCGAGCTGCCGGCCACGATGCTGTCTCCGTGGAACGGGCAGCCTCAGACCGTGCCAATGCCGACCGTGCAACGGCTGAGGGGCGAATACTCGTCACACTTGACAAGGACTTCACCAATACGGTGACGTATCCGCCCAGCCAATTCTCGATTGTCCACATCCATATCCACCCGCCATACGCCAAGGACCTCATCGACGCTTTCACACGCTTGCTGGCCACTTTGCCCGAAGAGAAGTTCCACGGCCTGATCATCCTCCAAAGACTCGGTTCGGTTCGCATCGTCGAGTAGCCGCTGGCTCTCCTGGGCAGCCCACGAGGCTCACCGCTTCCACCGGTCGGCCGGCTGTGCCGCACGCCCGGTTCGCTCGGCTGGCTCATCACCGGCCGGCTAAACTCGTTGGCCATGTAGCCGCGCATGCGGTTTGAAACGTCCCGCGCCACCGACCCTGGCGCGCCCTGCCACCGCTCGCGCTCCCGCGGGCCGTTGAGTACGGTGTCTGACCCTGCGATGAGCGGACGGAACTCCGAGAGGTGGACCGTGCCTTTCTGTTGCGTGCGGTCGGGTGCGACCAGTGTCTTCGCAGCCCGCCGCGTGTGCAGCGCACCCACTGGCAGCGGGCGGCCGTCGGTCAGGTCCCACACCGCGCTCTGGTCCGGCATACTCAGCGTAAAGCCCATGCCGCGATAGTACGGGTGGGCCGCAGGCCGCACCTGCTCCACCACAAAGCGGCGGGCACCTGCCTGTCGGGCCAGTTGCAGCGCTTCGGCCATCAACGTTGCGCCAGCCCCCACCCGCCGCCAGGACGGCTCAACTGCCACGGCGTCAATCTGCCGGAAGCTGCCGTCGTCGTTGAACCCAAAGGACATCAGCGCCTGATCGCCGAGTACGGAAAAGTGCAGGAAGCCCACCACTTCATGCCCGTGGGCGAGCGTGAGCCGGTGCCGGGTAATGCCTTGCCATACCCGGGTCTCGTGGCGCAAGGTCAGCATCGAGCCATCTGCCGCGGTGAGGATACGGCTTTCGCGAGTGATCCAGCCGGCCGCCTGCGGCTGCTGCGGTAGCGCTTCCTTCTCAGAGCGAGAAGAAAGCGCTTCCTTCACTGAACCAGAAGAAGACGCCTCGCCCGTGGCTGCTGCGTACTGCTCGGCCGCCTTGGGAGCGGGTGTCGTCGGTGCGGGAGGTGGAGCTGTCGTCTGTTGGGACTTGCCGAGCGTACCCCGCCACCACCACAAGGCCGCTGCCGCAGCAGCACCTGCCAAGACCGTCACACTGACGGAGGCCAGCGCGCCGAGCAGTTCCCAGCGGGCGAGCACCTGCGCCACGAGCTGCACCAGCCAGCCGGCGCCAACCGATGCAGCCCCAAGGAAGAACATCATCCGCGGTGTGGGCGTCAGAAACCCGCGCTGCCTGCCTGTTGAGAAGAGACCGCCGGAGCCAGGGCCGTTGCCTGTTGGAGGCTTGGCCACCGGGCCAAGGATTGTTTGCCCTTTCTTCTGATCAGTCGTCTGTTCCGGCGCCGTCATCACCCCGGCCGGCGGCACATCCACCGCCTCGTAGTACGCCGGATCGCTCAACCACGAGAGCAGCCAGGCGCGATAGGCGGCCTCATTGTCGGCGACTCCTTCCGCAGCCGCCATGGCACGCAGCAGCTGCCGGCCCTCAGGCGTGACGAAGGGCGCCTGCAGGAGCAAATCCACATAATGGGTGATGTCAAGACGCCCGTTGGTTAGCCGCACGTGGCTGAGAGACTCCAGCGTCCGCCGGAACAGCCCCGGGGTCTGCCGGGCTAGGCGTTGGTAGTACTGTGAGAGCGAGGGGTCGCCGGCGGTTTGCGCGGCGTGTTGCGCGTACAGCTGTTCTCGATCATAGGCTTCGAATTCGTTGCGCACGAGCAGCGCGAACTGCCGCTTTACAGCCTTCCGGACCTCTGCATTGTCCGCTTGAGGGTTGGGAAGGGATTGCCGGAAAGCATCCCACCGTTTGGACGCATCCCACCGCCGGCCCTGGTGCGGCAGCAGGTGGCTCAGCTCGTGGATGAGCACCTCCTCGAGCATTGCGCTGGGCGCTTGAGCCACCGCCTCGCGGTTGATGAGAACCAGCCCACGTTCACGGTCCGCCTGAAAGAGGAAGACGTTGACGGGCGCTGAGACGAGGGCTACCTGCGGCCGGCGCGCCATTCGTTGCAGCCGGCCGAGCAGCTCATCCGGCTGCTCCGATTTCGGCAGCCATCCGTCCTGCTCGATGTGCGCCAACGCACGCGTGGCTGCATCACGCACCTGCTGCGTCACCTCGGCGTCCGTCAGAACTCTCTGCGGAATGATTGGTGGTGTCTCTTGGACCGTCCGACGCCACCGCAGCCGCATACCGGTGGCACTCAGCGCGCCAGCGATAGCTCCCCAAGCCATCCAGCGCAAGACCTGGCGCCGTTGCTCCCGCAGGGTTGCCTCCTGTTTGGCGCGCGCTCGGCGGCCCCTTGCGGGCGCCGTCGCTGCCATCGGTTGAAGCCGCCGCCGAGCCGCGATCCACGCGACGAACGCTCCGAACACGCTGCCGGCCACCGCCCATCCAGCGACGGTCGCCGTGCCGAGCACCGCAGCAAACCCGGCCATGGCTTCTACTGCTCCCGCTCCGCGCCGTTTGCTTCCCGGTGCTGACGGCTCGGTCGATTCAGAGGATCCGCGGCCCTCTTGAGTGCTTGGTCCGGCAGTCGTCCTGTACGCCCGGCGGAAGTGCTCCACCAGCGTGTTGGTTTGTTCGGCCAGTTGGGCGGCGGCCAGGTGTTGCTCTTCATTGACCGGATCTGCGGTCAGCATCAGCGCGGCGGCTTCGCGCAGGATCGGATGGACGCGCTCGACAATTTCCGCTGTGGCCAGCCGATTTTCCAGGCCGAGACGAATCTCCACCCCGGCCAGGCGAACCAACGTCTCCGCCGCCTCAGCGAACGCCCCATCCGCACGCTGCTCCTGCGCGGCCCGCTGGAGTCCATCCGCCACCTGCGCCTTGTAATGCCCGCCAACGATGGAATTCACCTCATGCACATACGCCGGCCAGGAGGCGGTCAACAATCGCTCCAGCGCCGGCCAACCCGTGAAGATGTCACGCAAGACCGTGGGAACCTCTGTGCCTGCGGGCGCGGCAGCCCCGACGGATGCCGCCACCACCGGATAGAGGAGATTGGCTTGCTCATGGAAGGCGGCGGCAAAGCTGTGGGCGTCCTCGGGATCGGCGGATAGCCATTCCCGGAAGGTGGGCAGATCACTGGTGCGATCCGTGGGTGCGCGAATCTTCCTCACGGCAAGCAGCACACCCACGAGCCGCGCCCAGAGGCGCAGTTCCACGGCCTCATGCTGCATGCGCTGCAAGGCATCCGCAGGCTCGTACTTGTACAGCCCGTACGGCACCCAGATGCGCAGGCGTTCCTGCGCGGAGCCGATCGCGGAGAGCCCGCCGCCGTGCGCCTTCTGTCGGGTGTCGGGATCCAGCACGCGGTCTTCGCCGGTTCCGATCAGGTGCACTTCCATATCTCCCAACCCGTCGACGCGGACCACGCGATCACCGCGCACGCGCAGATCCCTGATGCGCTGGTTCACCCGCGCGTGCGGCCCGGCTTCTACTCCGATATCCGCCAAGGTGACATCAGCTGGAACGTTCACAACCGGGCCGAGGATCTTCTCCACCTCCTTCTGATCGACTGCCGGGAAGATTTTCAGCACATCTGACAGGATCACCGCCAGTTGGCGCAGCGTGGCGGCATCGCGTCCCTGGGCGGTGATCGAAAGCTTCGGCTGCGTGTTGGAGGCGCGGATCAACACCCAGCCGATAAACTCGCCGGTGGCACTGCTAATCTGCAGGCGCACTGCGCCGCGCTCGCCAGGCGAAGGAATCGGGTCGATCACCGCGCCGCCAAACGCCTCCTGAACGCGCGCGGTGATCGCCTCCGCGATTTGCGGCATGAGCTCATACCGCTCACCGCGCGTGTCGCCCTGGACTTCCGGCCGAAGCTCCTTCGGTAGCTCCGGATACCATGGGCGGTCCAGCAATTGATGGATCGACGCATGCTGCTTGCGCATGGCTAGCGCCTGGGCCGCGATATACAGGCCGCCCCACAACCCATCGTCAATCGGATCCGCGTTGGGATCATCAAACGGCCGCATGAAGGTATGTTGAGAGGCTTCGATCCCTATGGGAGCGCCCACCGCACGAATCGCGGCGCGCACAATGGGCCAGCCGGGCGCGTGGACGTGTTTGATCCCGCCGGTCAATTCAACCACCTCTTGGCCGGAGCGAATGTCCAGCACCACAGGCGCATCGGGCTGCAGCTGCTTTGAGAGCCAATAAAAGAGATAGGCTTGTTGCGTCGGCGTCAGATACTGCGCTCCGCCTTCGTCGGTCAGTCCCACACGGTCGCCATCGCCATCAAGCGCAATCCCGATGACGAGCCTGTCTCGAAATTGGGGATCTGACGCCACCCGCTGGACTTCGTCTGGCAGGTGCGGCACGTACGCGTCCCGCTCATACGGATCGGCCGGATGGGCCGGCGCGCCATCAGGACTCGTGATGACGTCTGCATGCACGCCGACGTACGTCATGCCGAGCGATTCGATGGCGAGCTTGGCGATCGGGCCGGCGACCGCGTTGCCTGTGTCCACCACCAGCGCAAGATCCCGCGCCTGCTCCGGCGTCAGCCCAAGCTCGGCCAGCAGCGCGGCAAAGCGCTGGCGCAGATGGGCCAGGTACAATGGCAGGATGTCGATTTCCTGCGCCTCGCCCCGCTCCTCCTCGGGCCTCAGTCGATCCACCTCCGGCGCCAGCGCCCGCTCGAGGATTCCGGCCATCTGCCGGCCGTAGATGCCTCGCAGATGGCCGTCGATCTTCACGCTCACCTTCAGGCCGTTCTCCGGCGGATGGCGCTTACCCTCTTTTTCTTCCCAGGTCCACCGATTGTGGCTGGCCGTAATCTGGACGAAGGCGTCGTAGCGCTCGCTCATCAGCCGCGGCACAATGTTGGCCGCGGGCGTCGAGACCCACTCCTGGCTCCAGTCGACATCCGCACCCTGAGCGCGCAACCCTTCCATCACGTCCTGACGCAACCCCGGCGTGCTGGCGCGGTGATCGCCCATGATCAACGCGCGCGGCCTGCGGCTGGTGATCCGCGCTTGCAGCTCACGCCCCAGACCCACCCCCGCCAGATAGGCCAGCGCCGGCGTCATTCTCGCCTCGCTGCCGGCGGTCGGTCCGCGGACGTCGTAGCCGTTTCTGATGTTGCGCTCCATCGCCCGGTAGGTCTCGCGACCCTCGATGAGCCGCACCCGATGCCAGCCCTCTTCCTCCCCAAACATGGCTTGGTGGGTGCGGATCAGGCGCAGCCGGATGGCCGCATCGGCGGTCTCCAGCAGCGCCTGCGCCGCGCGCGATGGGAGGTACTCAGCCAACTCCGGCATCTGGGCCAGCGTCGGAACATGCACAGTGATCGCGGCGTTCACGAGCGAGTCGTCATCCGATTGCGTGATGGTCGCCAGGACATGATCAACGGCGTTGACAAGCTCCTGCGGCGGCTGAGCCGGAGCGAGTTGCTGGGCGATCGCGTCAATCTCCGCCTGGGGCGCGGTGATCATCCGCAGCGCCGATATCGCATGCTGACGCAAGCGAGGCTCGAGCTCACGCAGCGCGCCTGAGGCGCGCTGCGTTTGGACCCACGCCGCCTGTTGCGCGGGCGGGACCGCATGAACGGCCGCCTTCTGTTCGGCGCTCATCTTGTAAAACCTGGCAGGGTCATCCACCACGATGGCCCGCCCGAACTCTGCGTAGGCCCATTCGTTCGTGAAGTGGGGTTCCGGGGTGCTGACTGGCCGGTCAGCGACGAAGACGCGAAGTGGCGTGCCAGGTCCTGGAGTGACGAGGAGGTTAAAGGAGTGCCCCTTGCGCGTGATCAACGCCAGCGCTTGCGCGGTCACGCGCACGAGTTCCTCGAGTGCCTCAGGGGGGGCCTCAAGCACCAGCCCCGTGCCCAAGCCGTCATCGAGCGTCGAGAGGCGCACCGCGCCGAGTTGGCGCTGCAGGCGCGTCGTGGCCCGCTCGATCGGAAACGGAAAGCGCACGAGCTGTCCGTGAGCTTGCGATTGGCTCGCCCCGGCCTTCGGCGCATCCGCACGATCCGAGTAGTACCATCCATTGATCGAGAGCCGAAACCGCTCCTGACCCTCGAGACCCGCCGACGCATTGAGCTGCGCCATGAGAGCGAAGAGATCGCGTATGTTCTCCGGCTCGTGCATCTGGCGCTGATAGACGCGTCCATCCGCGCGTGAAACGGTCAGGTGGTGCGGCTGGGCTTCGGCCGACTCACCCTGCCTCGGTGACCAGATTGGGAAGGGGGTATACGTCAGCCACCAGCGATGACCGGTCGGTCCCTCCCATTCGAGCCAATACTCATCAGGAGATTCGCTCCTGACGACGTCGGGAACGAGTCTCAGCATCCCAGGCGAGTTCTCGTCCGCTCGGGGCTGCTGGCTCCCCGCCCGCGCGGGACGGCGGGCCCGGGCGGCGTTTTGGATGAAGATGAGTTCCGCCTGATTGAGCGCGTAGTCTGACATCTGGCCTTCAGAAAAGGACGGCTCCTGATCGTCCGGAGCGAACGCCGCATACTGGATCGTCTGCCCGTCCTCGACGATCTGGAAGAAGCTTTCCCATCGGCCGTCGCGCTGATGGCCGGCGGTTCGCTGCCGCTCGTAGAGCGATAGGAGCGCCTGGTAGAGGTCCGGAAAATCGCTGGCGTTGAGTTGGCGCTCCGCGAGGGAGCGCGCTCGCCCGTCCGGTTCGATCAGTCGATAGCCCAGCGCCTCAAGCGCGCGACTCTGGTCGCGCCAATACCTCAGGGCCTCATCGAGGTTGGACAGGTCTTTGAAATCATGAATCTCCTCGCCCTCCACCATGAAGAAGGCGGTGTGGAGCTCAGGATACCGGGTGATGTCACCCGTCACGTACTGCGGGCTGATGTAGCGATCGACCCGGCCGTCCGCGTGTGCGATCTCCTTCAGCTCGATATTGACGTCGGCTCCGCGATGTTGCAGCGCCCGCTTCGTCGCCCGGATGTCCTCCATCCCGGAGAACTTGTTGTAGGGCACCCCGCCTTTCGCTGCCATTCCCTGATCCACCATGGCCCGGGTCTCCGGATCCGAGGCCGAGATGGTCTCGCTGAGGAAGGCGCGGCTCAACGGCCAGCCCGCGCGGGTGACGCGAAACGGCAGCCCGCCCTTCTGATACGTCTTCGCACCGGTCTTCGGATCGATGCGGCCCTTGTTTTCGACAAGCTCGACGAGGTAGTGATGCCCCCGCGCCATCAAGCGCAGCCCAAAGGCGGTCGAGTCCACATCTGCGGTGGCGCCGGTCAGCTTGGTCAGGTCGTTGATGCGCCGCTGCTGAATCGTCTCGCCGCCGTTGGCCAGCAAGGCATCCGCCAGGACTCCGTTCAGAGAGACCGGCCGGCCATGAATCCACCGATACGCGGCGTCTCGTTCCACGTAGGTTTGCATCGTGGGGTGCAGATGCCCGAATGTCACCGGCGCCGCTTCGGCCTGAACGATGCGACCGCTCTTCAACTGGTAGGGATGCCACACCGGCTGCGGAACGATGTAGAAGCGCTCTGGGGACAAGCCGTAGAACTGATGTCTCGCCAGATCATTGACGATCTGATCCTCCATCCGTGCGTTGACGTGGAGGACGATCTGCTGGTTGGCCACGGCC
Organism: uncultured Planctomycetales bacterium; assembly: GCA_964373835.1. Taxonomy (GTDB): domain Bacteria; phylum Omnitrophota; class Gorgyraeia; order Aquiviventales; family Aquiviventaceae; genus CAYJWN01. The sequence continues at coordinate 14,371 of CAYJWN010000019.1, read as the reverse complement.
TGCTCGGGCGAGATCCCAGACTCCGGGTGGGCGGCGGCGAGCCGCTCGATTTCCAACCGAAGCTGCAACAGGTGCCGCGGGCCCCAGGGGATCGTGTAGAACTCACCCGCTAAGTGGCCGATGTCCAGGAAGTACATCGCCCCGGCTTCTTGGTCCGTCACGTCTGCGCCGGTCTTCCTGACATCATCGCGCATCCGCGTCGCATCGCCAGCGGCGAAAAACCGGTGGACCACGGCGCCGCTGAGCAGCTTCCTGATGGCTGTCGCGCGCTCCTCGGCGGTCAGATCCCGCTGCTCAACCGCCTTCGGGAGCACATGGATGTCCGCCTGTTCAATCAGCCGAAGATCGCGCGCCACGTCCAGTCCGTACCGGCGAGCAAACGAGGAGATCAGCTTGACGTCGGCGTCAGTGAGGTCCCCCATGTTCCGAATCTTGCGTCCAGTCGCGCGGGCATGGTCACTGATGAGCCGCTGGATGCGCTGGCGCGTGAACTTCAGCAGGTGCACCGGCGAGCGAAACGCGCTGCGCGGCGGCACCGGCCACCAGGCCGCGATTCTCCGTCCCAGGCGCCAGAGGATATAGAGGAGGGCTCCCCCCGCTGCTGTCACACCGACCAGCCACCACGAGGAAAGCACTGCGATCAGCCCGGCGCTGACACTGAGGCTTCCCACGGCAAGCCAAACAGTCGGCTGGAGTTTAGCCTGACCACTCGTGGTATCCCGAGCCTGTCGCAGGAAGGCGTGGAGCCTCTGAACGGCCTCTGGGTTCTCCTGTCCAAGCTCAAGCGCCACATCAAAGTCCTTCTCCTCATGCATCCAGCGGGTCTCGTGGGAGACGTGAATGCGCGACACATCGATCGCTGCCGGCAATCCACGCGCTTGAAGCTGCGGGGTGACGTCCCGGTACTTCGCGGCAAACTCGCGGATGCGCTTTGCCTTTGCCTCATCCGCCACGACGTTGGTCAGTGCCCGGAACAGCGTGATGTGGATCATCGGCTTAGGCCGCTGGGAGTACTTGGGCGTGACGGCCGCCATGCGCTCACCAAGCTGCTGCCGGAAGTCCGTCAGGATCGGCTCATACTCAAACACGAGGACGAGGCCGCCGTCGGTCCCACCCCTGATCCCTCGCGGCACCAGACGAATCGGACCGGTGGTCTGCACGAGCTCACGCAACGCCTGGAAGACCGCCTCGAGCTCATCTGCGGAGAGCCGCTGGCCAGGATCGCCCAAGACGCCTTGGCCTTGCGCCGGGTCTTTGGCGAGATCCTGCGGCAAGCCCACGCTGACGTGATATGTCGAAGGCTTGACGCGATACGAACCGGCCAGCTCCGGAACAATCGTCAACCACTCATCCACGATCTCACCCAGGAATTGTGTAAACCCATCCGGGAAGTCCTCGATGGACATGCCAAAGATATCGGTCTCGATAGGCCGTCCCTCCGGGAACATCGGCTGCATGCGGGTAAGCTGAGCCGAATCAAAGAGCGGCTGGCCGGCTTGTGCACCGAGGAGGTTCTGGGCTAGCTTCGTGTAGAGCTCTTCCAGCCGTTTGACGTTGTTGAGCTGGTTCCTTAGCGCCGTCTCCGCCGCCGCGACGTCAGTTGGAAACGCTGGCATCACAAGATCGCCTTTCGCTCCGTAGTCGCGCAGCTTCTGCAATTCACCCAGCGCCAGCGCGATGACCGACATCCGTTCAGCCTGCGAGAGCTTCTCAATCCCCGGCGCCGCTGACGTAATGCTGAGCACCTGAAGCGTACTCGCCCAGCGCTGGTCATCCGCTGTCCATGTCCGCGTCTCGCCTTCCACACCCGATGTGACGGTCTGCCCCGGGACGATCGCCTCCAGCGCCTTGGCCATGGTGGCCAGCGTGCGCCGCTGCTGCAGCGGCGTTTGCATGACGGCGACGGTCTTCGGTCTGAGGTTGTGGACCTTCAGCAGCTCGACGAGCCCGTAGTCCGCATTGGCCCTCGTGTGCGGCGCGCGCTTCTCGAGGATGATCCGGTCGTCATCAGGCGCCCCCATCTGCACCAGCACCTGCCGGATGATCTCCGCCTCGGAGAGCTGTGCCGGATCACCCTCAATCCGGTAACCCGCCTGTCCGGCCTTCTGGATCAGTGGCAGAGTCAGCCGCCCGTGCCCGCCGGAGACGAGCAGCTGCGTTGCCTTCCCGCTATGCAACATCTCCGCAGCCTTTTTCAGCGTCTCGAAATCATCATTACCAAACAGGAATAGCAGATCTACAGGTTCCGTCACGGCGTCCTGTGGTGCCAAGAAATCTACGACACGCTGGATCGGGGACCGAGGAATCGGGTTGATCAGCGGCAGTAACTGGTCAATAACGGTCGCATCGAGGCCAAGATCCAACGCTTCAATTTGACGGCGGATCTCATTCATCGGCAGACTGCGCAGCGCGGCGAAGGAGTCGGCCAGCTGCGGGTAGATGCGGGGATCGGTCAGATAGCCGATGAGCGGCTTAAGCGCTGCTTCGAGGTCGTGCTCGTGGGCGACCTTGAGGATTTTCTCGCCAAACTGCTGGTCATCGTAGTCGTTGTCGGCGGCGAGCAGGCTGAGCATCTCGCGGCGGGAGGGCCCATCGTAGCCGAGGAAGTGCTGGATTTCGCGGTAGGTGACGACCAGCTCTTCAAGAAACGCATTGGCGGCAGTCCGTCCCTCGACTCGGCCTTCGGCCTCGCTCGGGACTCCTGCGCTGCGGTCAATCGATGGCGCAGTCGGGGGTGCGCGGCTCTCTCGTGACTGGTGGATTTTAGCGTGATAGAGTTCATGTTCGATTTCCAGCGTCAGCAGATCGCGAGCCCCGGATTGATCCTGCTCCGCCGCCCGGACAATGTCCGCATCCAGCACGATCGTCTTTGTGCCGCGCTCAAAGTGCGCGAGCCGGTCGTTGCCGTCCACGATGACCAGGCGCGTCCCTTCCCAGCGGCACTGCGGGCAGACAAGCTGCGTCAACGAGGCGGTCATGGCGGAGAGCATGTCCCAGGCGAATCGCTCACCGGTCCAGCCCTGCTTCAGACTCCCATCAGCCTGCATCGTAACCGTCGCGCGGCTTACGAATCCGCCATCGCGTCCTTCCTTGCGTCGGATCGGAGACGGGACCTTGGTTCGGCGCTCCACCTCGGCCTCTGTGCCCTGGTTCATGACCTCGCGATACTCCTTAAAGGCTCTTTCCAGCTCAAGTTTCCCTAGTATCCCAAATTGGTCAGCCCCTGGGCCTTCCTCTGAAGGTTTCCAGCCCTCATCGATCAGCTCGTACGCCAGCCGCCCGACAACTAGGGGGTGGCTGTCCAAAACGTGCATCTGCTCAGCGAAATCGGCGGCTCGTTGTGCAAGGGTCATTTGCCTCACCCGATCTGGAAGTTGTCCAAATTCGGCGACCATGACTGCTAACGGCTTGCGGCCCTCTCGAGCTCGGTTCGCATTCACCTGTTCCATGGCGGCCACGACCGCTTCTAATCCTTCCGGGCTCGTGTAGAGGTTGAGCCCGACTCCATCGAAGTGCTTCAGGGTCTGTAAATACACTGGTGCCCAGGGGTGTGGGTGCCCATGACCAAGGAAGATCGGACGGCTCACGCCCATCGCAGCCAGTTTGTATTTGAGATGCTCGGCTACCTCGTCCATCATCTGGTAGTACCCTCCGGCAGGCAGGTCAATCTTAGGCTGCCCAGCATCTCCTCCTCGAATAAAGCGCTCGTTCTCGTTGCCCAAGGAGATTGCCGCCAACCACGGCTCGGAGCCATACAGCGAGGCGATCTTCTCCACCCGTTCCTTCATCCAGGTCTTATCCATGGCGTGAAGGGGATCATAGAGGCCCAGGAAGTCACTCAAATACACACGCAGCCCAAACAAGGTATGGGCTCGTCGCATCACCTGCGTGAACCGGCGAATCTCATCGGGGTCTTCCAGCGGCGCTGCATACACTCGAATGACCGTGAACCCATTCTCCTTCAGCGATGCACCATGGTCACGACCCACAAAGGAAGCATGAATCTGCTTGGCTTCTTCATCGGGAAGCAGTTGCGCATACAGGGCATCTAGGCGGTGGGGCGCAATGTAATCGTGATAAATGTGTTTCCGACCCTCCGTGGGCTGATAGGCGCCTCCCTGGCGCATGGGGATGCTCTTCCCATCAGCCTCCCAGACCCACCTGCCGTCTGGAGTGTGGGAAAGCTCAATGGCCGTCACTTTCCCAACCGTCACGAACCGGCGACGCAGCCACCGGCCCACTGCTGATAGCGCGCCCACACTGCCCAATACAATGAGCACATCCCGTCGTGAAAGACCTGCCGAGGGTGTAAATCCGCCTGGCACAGGCCGACGCCCGAGTAGAACCACATCCGTTCGACCGCGCACGGAATCGTACCAGGCACGCTCTTGACCAAACTCGAGCTGATCGACACGAACCAGCCTGCCGCGGAGGCGTTCAGCCGCGCGGTGCGCGGCTCGGATAACGGCGGCGCGCGTCTCATGTGAGAGCTGTTCCGTTCGGACAATCCGAGCTAAGGAGGTGTGCACGATCAGTTCCGTTTGACCGGCGGGCGCCGTTGGGAACGCGCGGCGGAGATCGGCGCGGAGCTGTTCGACGTTGCCCGAGGTGACCTGCCATGCCACCATAATGGTGCCGGTGTCAGTGACGATAAATCGATCAAACACCAATTCAATCCCGCTGCTCTGCGCGGCTACATGGCGCAAGGTCTTCAGCTCTTCCAGGTACTGCGCTTCGGTCGCCGGCCGCGGCTCCTCAGGGCGCCCGGTGTGGAACACCGACACATGGAAGTTATCCCGTACATGGCTCCACACGCTGCCAGGCAGTGAGGCGGTGATGTCCTTCTCTGCCTGTTGAAGCTCTGCGGTCAATCCTGGGTCGGCGATTGGCAACGCCACGAAGCGAACCGCGTCTGGACGCGGGTACGCTTTCGGAACCAGACGTCCTTCGACCCGCTCATACCGCCCCGCAGCCGCCCGCATCTCATCCATCCGCAGCCCGCGGTCATGGAAGTCCTCCTCCAAACGATCATAGAACCGGCGACGCAGCCACCAGCCCAATGCGGGCACCCGCTGAGCAAGCCAAAGCTGACCTCGCCACGTCAACGCTCGCTGCGCCCGACTGGCCCGCTCCACGATGGCTGTTCGCTGCTGCGCTTGATCCGACGGGCTCGGCGCGGCCGCGGCAGGGACCGGAATCTGTTCCGGTGCCGCGATCACGCCGGCCGCCACCTGCTCACGGACGGCCGCGATGCCGGCCACGACTCCGCCGGCCACCGTCACCATGCCAGGCGTCTGTGAATGCCGCTCACCGCTAGCCGGCGGCACATCGCCAGCGACCGCAAACGGCGACGGCGATTTGGCCTGGACCGTGGTTTTACCCTTGAGCGAGTATGTCGCAAGCGGTTTCTCGCCGTAGTTCTCCATCGTGTCGAAGCGCCTAACCTCAAGCGTGTCCGCTGTCAGCATGCCGAAGGAGACATCGCGGTACGATTGGATGATCTCATCGAACTTCACGAGTTCTTCGTGCCTCAGAGGCTCCACAAGGTAGCCAAGCGTCACATGCCAGGTGTAGCCCCGGAACGGATCGATCGTCAGGCTGTCCGGTAGGTGCGTATTCATCGCCTCGTGCGCCAGATAGATCTGCCGTAGGGTCGCAAAGTCCTCCGGGCCCTGAGGGTGCGCTAACGTGACGAGGACTGCGGCTGGCGGGAAGACGGTGAGACCCTTGAGCTCCACCTGTGCCGGAGCCGCGCTTGTGAAGTCATCCTTCATGTTGTCAACGACCTTAGTGATTTCCGCCTCCTCCTCGGCCGTCCTCTCCACTTTGAGATCCAGCCACGTCATATGGAACGTCTCAGGCGGCACGAGCGCGAACTTGTGTCGCAGCTTCGCCTCCTTGAGTTTGTCGTTTAGCTCCTCATGGAGAAGCTTGAGTCTTTGATAGGCCTGGGATTTTGCAGGAATCCAGTAGACCGTCGTGATCCCGTGGAACGGCGCCGCCTTGACCGCATCGTCGACCTTCAGGTACTTGTTCGACTGATTCTGCCAGCCCTTCCCCTCGCTCACCAATCTCTCGACTGCCCTTTTGTTGAACTCCACGAGCGCCTGATAGGTCTCAAAAGACGCAGTAAAGGTACCAGGTACCTTTTGCTGCAAGCCATTGAGCGCCTGCCATATATCTCCGGCGCGCCGATATAAGGAAAGTCCTGCCTCAAGCGGAATGAGGAACAAATTGCTTATCCAAAGATAGGTGAGGCCCACACGCAGAAGCGCGGATGAATCGGAAGGAAGAACTAGAGCGGCGATGAGACTGACGGTTCCAAACAGAAGGTTTGAGACAAGTCCTGCCAGCGCCGGCGGGCCGCGGACTTCCCAGGGCATCGCGGAGAGGAAATGGACCCAGCGGACCGGCTCGGTTGGTTGCCGGCCGCTCACCCTTCCCTCAAGGTAGTGGCCGAGCTCATGGGGGAGGATGGCGCCGGCCAGCGGGAGGCGCACGAGCCAGTTGAGCCAGGCCGATCGGCCACGGAAGGACGTAGCGACAAGCGACGCAGTCGGTGTGCCGCCGGCTTGCTCTGATAGCGCGGTAAGCGGCGTCTTGCCGTGGACCAGCGCCTCGATGAGCTCCGCCGTGCCGAGCGGACCGGGCGGCCCTTCGTAGACCTTGAGCACCCCCTCGTCTTCAAGCTGGTTGGGCGCAACATCCAGATGCACGGTCACATGCCGCCCGTGACGCAGATATTTTTCCTGCACCAGAGCCTGCGCCCGGCGCCCACCCATGAGGAAAAGGACATCCTCGACGGCGACGTTCCCCCCCGCGACACGGGAGAGCAACTCGCTGCGCAAGAGCTCCGTCAACATGTCGGCCGACGACACGGCTGCGAGATTCAACGCCCGCTCGCCAACGCGCGGCTCGAGGACCCGGATCTGAGACTTGAGCTCGTCCGGCAGCTTCGACTCGTGGATCAAATCGCGCAGCCGCTCAGCCATGGGCACCCGCAGATCGCGCAGCGGCCGCCCGCTTCCGTCCGGCCGCTCCAGAATGAGATAGCGTCGCTCGTTATTCAGCCGATTCCGCAGCGCCTCATTCATCTGGGCAACCAGCTCCGGCTGGAGATTCGCTCGCCGTGCCAGATACAGCGAGATATATCCTTCGCGCATTTCCGCCAGGACAGGTTTGTCGACGAGATGATCGGTCACATCCCGCAACTCATGATCCAGTCCAAAATCCTTACGGACCTGCTCCACGAGACTCTCAAGCGCGGGCCAATGCCGCTCTGCGAGCTCGGCGGCTGCGGACTGGTGCGCAGGCTGCTGGTCCAACGCGCCGGAGGCGTCGTAGGTCCAGGCCTTCGCCCCGTCGCCGGAGGTCACGATGACCCGACCCCGAAGCTCACGCGGCAGGGCGCTAACCAGCCACTTAGTGATGTTGTCCTTTGAAAAGCCACTGTGTACGACGAAGACTCCACCGGTTCGCAGGTAGTCCGTGATCGCCTGAAGCAGGACCGCCGGGGGCCCGATGGGGTTGTTCTCCGAATCCAGCCACGCGAGTGTCGAGTTGAAATTTGCGACGATGACCTTGGGCCTCGTCGGCGTGGCGGCTTCTTCGGCGCTCAGAAGGGGGGTGCCCGGCAGCCACTGTCCTTGCACCCACCACCGGTGCAGCTCGCCGATGACCTGCCTGCGCGGCACGTCCGGGAACCACTGCATCGCCCGGCTGATCTCCAGGTCCAGCGCGTACCTCACCCGGTCGCGCAGATCCGATCGGTTGCCACCAAACACCGCCAGCAGCTCCTGGTAGGGCGCCGTTTCGGTATACGACTCGGCCAGAATCTCCTCGAGCACCCCGGCCAGCGCGGCCCGGTTGTACATCACCGCGTCATCGAACTCGATGCGTCCCGCGGCCCGCTTCTCCCGCTTACCCAGGTAGACGAGGGGGCGCACAAGGACCCGCACGCCATGGCCCGCCATCTCGGTCCTAAACCGCTCCACCTCTTCGAATTCCAGATTATCCGGAATGAGCTTGCCGCGCTCAATATGGTTGACTAGCCGCGCCACCTCCCAGTCGCTGGCCCCGAATGCGCCCCGGGCGTACTTCGCCATGGCAGAAAAGGCCTTCGGATCTCGCGCCGCCGCACGCTCCTGCTTCTTGTCCTTCATCTCATCCAGCAGATTGAGCAGCTTCTTCAAGTCGTTGATCCGGGCCTGGTCTCTAGACGTCATGACATCCCGCGCATGGGCGACCAGGTCATTGACCACGACATGGCTGAAGAGCGCGTTGAATGGGTGCCCGGCGGTCCGCTCGATCAGCGTCACGAGATCCTGGAAGCTGAAGTCCACCGTCTCGTTGTCTTTGACTGGATTGGCGACGAAAACGGTCGGTAGCCCGCGATCTCTGCGCCAGATGAGCGTCTTCACAATGTCTTGAGACAGAAACTGCGGCAGGAGGCTCGTGACAAGGCTGCCTGGACCCATGACGATGAGATCCGACGTGCGCCGGAGCAGCTCGACAAGCTCAGGGTTCGCCTCAGCCGACTTGCCATCCAGCAGCCCGAGCCTGTCCACCGGCGCATCGTGGACGCTCTCGGTGATATTGGTCTGCTCAATGAGGAGCCGACCCTTCATCGTCAGCACGGCCGGACCGACCTGCACGCGGGTCCCCTGACCCTTGGTATCCAACACGACCGTCGCACGAGCGGTGCCGTCGCCCGCCAGCTCAACCGTCGCCTCCGGTTCGCTGCTGCGCGCGCCCTGTCCGAAGACGATGGTCAGCCGTCCTTCTGCCTTGCGGAAGTGCACGCCGTCAATTTCGGACTCTCCCGTGCCACGCGAGCCCTTCAGGGTGAGCTGGCCCTGATCATCGAGGACCACTGTGACGTCGGTCAAACCAAAGCCGACGGTCCAGCCGGCGCTGGGATTGATCGGCAGCCTGACCTCGGTTCGGCTGCGTTGAGTGGGGTCGTCCGGATCCCGCCTGATCACGTCAAAGTGTTGCTCCGTCACGGTCGCGGTGGTCGGCCCGACCGTCACTTCGTGCGTGTCATCCAGGCGCCGAAGTTGGCCGCCTTCTTTGATCACGAGGTGCCGGAGGAGCGCGTAGAGGGTTCCCCTGGTGAAGCTGCTCGGCACGACATGAATATCCGTGATCCCCATCAGGCGCATGAGGGCCTCATTCGCATCCGCATAGCGTGCCGGATCAATCACCACTTTGCCCGGCTGCTTCTGGGCCCGCTCCTCGCTGTACGCCCCGGTCTCCAGCTTCATGGCCAGGTTGAGGAAGTTACCTATGCTGTTGCCAGCGATGCTGATGCCGGCGCGCCGACGCTCCCCCTCGGATCGACCCACAAAATAGTCCCGATCCAGCCGCCGCGCCAGCTCCAGCACCCGGACCTTGAACGCCTCCCAGCCTGGATCGGGCGGGAGCTCATTGAGCTTGCGCGCCTGCCCGCCGACCGCGACCTCAATGATATCGTCACTGCGGTACTCTCCCTTGGGGTCATCAGCCTGGTATTTGCCGGTCTCGACCTCCTTCAACACCACCTGCTCGAGGAAATCAGCTAGACCGCCAGCTTGATCGGCCTGCGTGCGGTAGCGCACCACATGTCGCCGCTGTGGAGTGGAGATGCCGGCCATGACGTTCATCTCATCGCCCGGAGGCGGAATCGGCCCGAGGTAGCCTCCGAACACATCCATGATCTTCCGGGATGAACCTCCGTCGTCAAACGGGCTCAAGGCGATAATCGTATTCAGACGGACCTCGCGGCTCGGCGGCGTGGTCTGGACCATCTCCGGCACGACCCCGACAATGTAGTTGCCGCTGTTGCCGCCAGCCAGCGCCACGGCCTCCGGATCCTGCCGGGCCGAGCGCCGCACGAGGAACGGCGAGGCGAGCGCCTGCTTCCACTGCTCGAAGACCTCTTCGGGAGACTGCTCCCCACGACCCTTGAGCGCGGCCACGAGCTGGTCAAGCGCCCTGGTCGTGGCAGGCGGCCCTTCGCCGGCCCACACGGTCCCCCGCGGGGCCAGCGGCCGGTGCCGCTCGCCGATTCCTACGGAGACGACGGTGAGTCCAGGCGCCTGCTTGTTGCGGTATTCCAGGATGGGATAGTCATTGCCGTCCTCCTTGAACTCATCCCCGAAGTACACCGCCCGATCGGCCCCCACCCCGGCGAGGGTGTCGGCGACCGCGGTGCGCTTGTCCACGCCCTTCCGGATGATCCCGACCGTCGTGCTGCCCCCGAGGGCCACATCCAGTCCCGTAAGCCCCTCATCCTCAAATCGCTTTAACAAGATTCTTCCAAGAAACTTGCGCATCTGCTTACTGACTTGCTTGTCCGTGTGGCGCAACGCCGGGTCGTATTTGAAGCCTACCTGCGTGCCCCGATCGAATATGTCCGGCTTGCGCTCTTTGATGATCGCTTCGAGTGCGGTCACCTCTGCCGGTGACAGGAGGCCATCAGACAACCCTCGCTCCTCGGGCTTCAAGGCCCGAACTCCTTTCTGCTTGATCTCGGAGAGCAATGTGTCGATCACCTGTTGCACCCGCCGCCGCTTTTTGAGATCCGCCGTGCGGATTTGCTCCGGCCGATTGAGACCACTGGTCTTAATCTCCTCGGGAGTGAGCAGGCGCTGGCGGTAGTCGAAGACCTCAACGACCCGGCCTTTCTCGAAGACGTACTTCTGCGTGCCCTCGTTGGCGTAGATGACCAGATTGTCCAGCGCCTTGAGAGTAAAGGGCACCTGCCCGCCCACTTCGGTCGCGCCGCCGGCCGCCTCGGGCGTCAACACATCCGAGACGATTCGCGCAAACTGCACCGTAATGGGCTGCCCCGTAATGATCACTACCCGATAGCCTGCCGTTGCAAGCTCCACGAGCGCCCGCCGGGTGGATTCCGCCAGCCGCACGTTCGCCCCGGCCAGCGTCTTATCGACGTCGAACATCAGCACCCCAGGCGCCGTGCCCCGTTGGCCTGTCGGCGTAGTCGGCACCGATGGAAATGCATCGATGCCCAGCATGGCCATCCCGCGGCCGGCGGCCTGGACGCGCTCCAGCTCCTTGGTTTGCATCAGCGAGTCCAGCAGTGCCGGGGCGAGCTGCTCCTCGAGCACCCGCACATTAGTCGGGCTGCGGAAGAACTGCAGGATGGTGCTCGCGTACTCGTCAAAGTGCGCCCGCAGGAGCGCATCGTCTTGGATCTGTTCGACCAAACCAAGGATAGCTCGCCCCTCTGGACCGGTCGTATGGAGCGGCGCAAACCCAAGTCGGTGCTCTCGCTGACCTTTGAGCTGCTTCTCCTCTTCGGACTCCAAGACATAGAGGAAGAACTGGCTGTACTCCTGGTTATCAGACTCGCCCGATCTCGAGTGGAAGACGCCGTCCCCATCGTAGTAGGGCAAGGTCTTGTCGAACGCCAAGCCCCCCACCTTGCGCTCCCCCTGAAGACCTGTCAGCCGTCGCAATGCTAAAGTCCGCGGAGCCGGTAAGCCGCTCTCTGCCTTGATCAAGCGCAACGCAGCCTCCTCATACGTTTCTCCCTCGCGAACATGGCCAGCCGCAGAGATATCGGTCCGTTTGTCAAAAGGCCGCTGCTGGGTCACCACATACCCATCCTGCGTGACCATGATGATCTGGGCGGTAGCGTGCAGGATCCCTTTCTGATGGGCCGTCACCCAGTGGACGGCCCCGCCCAACTTTGGCACTCCAGCCTCGTCGATAATTGCACGCACATTTTCGCTCTGCGGATCCGTCATGCGTTGCAACCAGCTGATCCGCGTCCGGAACCGGCGATGGAGTTGGTCAAGCCGCTTGTCTGCCGCCTGGATCCGAGCCTGGGTCTGTTTCCACTTCTCTCCAGCCTTCGGCTTCGCAACCTCGGCCATCAGCCGCTCATACACACTTAACCCTCTGTGGTAGAGGGCATAGGCTTTTTCGAGCTCCTTGAGTTCATACTGCCTCTCAGCACGATCCCAGTACCGTTGCATCCTGGCTTCAGCCTTGACGACTGGGCGGATCTGCTTGGCGGTCAGCCATTGGCCCTTATGTCGCTTCAGCACGTTGAGCACGAACGCTGGGCTGCCCTGGTTCTGCTTGCGCTCAAGCGAGGACTTCTTTTGATTTGCAATCGCTCCTTTGGCTGCTGCGTAGAAGGTATCAAGATCCAGGGGTGGGTTGGTTCCACCAAGGCTAAACGCCTGCTCATGGACGAGTTCTCGCAGGGAACGGTGGGTGTACAGCACGGTCCGGACCCGCGTCACCGGAATCTCTGGCAGCGTGGGTTGCAACCGCCGAAGCCTCTCGAGCTGCTCTGCGGTGGGGACCGCGGTGAGCCGGCCCAGCGTGATGTGGATCGTTTCAGCCGGACGCTTGCCCGTCATCAACGCTGTCAGGCTCCCTCCGAGCGCACTAAACCGTGCTGTGTCTTCTGACTTGACTGTACCAACCAGTGCGATTTCCCCGTTGGCGATCAGGCTGTCAGCGCCCATCCCTGGACGGTCGTCCACCTCGACTCCGCGGACCACGAAGGTGTAAGGCGCCGCGGCGTTGAAGACCTCGCTCACCGCCTCTGCATACGCCGCACGGGATTTAAACTGCCGCGCGCCCCATTCGGTGTCCAGCTTCTCCTGGTTGGTTTGGAGCGCCTGCCGTTGCGAGGCCGCGTCGCCTAGATCGAAGTTGTCCGTCCTGGTGAAGGCAACCAGCGTGGCGTGGAGATTCTTATGCGGCGACGAGCTGTTGAACTCGACGTGGTCCGTTCCAACGATCTGTTGAATCTCTCGCTGCAGCGTGTCGATGCCGCTGACGAAGTCGGTGAAACCCGGAACGCCTGCTTCAAAGAATGGCGCGCCCGTCACGTTCGTCAGGCCGTAGCCGTGCCTGGCGTTCTTCTGCAGATTTGCCACGATACTTGGGGGGACCAGGTTGACGATGCCAGGGGTCTGGATGGGTCCGTCAACCGTGCGACCCTGAGCATCTGTGTGGACAAACTTGAGGTTGTTCAGGAGCCACAGGGTCGCTTCGAATCCCTTGCGGTCAACGAGCGCTGGGAGGTTGACCGTCTGAGCCGGTCGTCCCTCATCCACGGTGAAGCCGCCCTCACGGGCCACCATCGGGTGGTCGTTGCTATCGGGCTCGCCTCGGTCGCCAACCGACGCGGTGGTGGCTCCGGTGGCGTCCAGCTTCAAGTCCGGGTGATCAGCGTGGACCAACTCGATGAACTTGTTGAGCGCCAACCCCTTGCTGCCACCTGCGGGAATGATATCGATCGAGTCGCCGCCTCTGACGACATCGGCCACTGTGCCTTTGCCGAGCCGCTCGATCCGGCGCTTCACCGTGCGCATGAGCCGCTGAATGGCTTCTGGTTGATCCTTGAGGTGCGGCACGCGCAAGGACACCAGGAATCGCTTCGAGACGAATGTCGCCGATCTCAACTGGCGCAGTTGCCTCAGACCCTCGAGTAGTGCCTGATCTTCGCCCACGGCGGAGTGGCCGAAATCTCCCCGATCCGCACCGTCCGCCCCCAGAGCATATGCGGCACCTTGAGGAAAGAGGTAGAGGTAGGCCAACGCCGCTGTGTCGTCGCCTAAGGCGCGCTTGATCCGCTCAACCACCTCCACTAAGTCCCGAGCCCCGGTGGCGACCTTCTTCGCTGGCTCGAGCTGGTAGTCTCTGCCCGAGACTAACCCCACCGGCACATGATGCGTCAGCAGATCTGCAAGTTTGCGGACCATCAGGTCCGGTACGTCACGCTGGGCATCGGTTATCGTGTCATCCACATCCGTCAAAACTCCCTGATACGTGCGCTGCAGGGCTTGCGTGAATTTCGATTCGTTTAGAGCCCGCTCGTTTTCTGTCAGGCGCGTTGGGTAATCCGCTTCTCTCCGCGCCTGCCAGAGGTCGCCGGTGCGCCAGAGGAGCGAGAGGGTCCCCTCGATGGGGAGGAGGAAAAGGTTCACACCGGCGAGGTAGGTGAGCAGGCCTCGCCAGAGGGCGGGGGCGTCCTCGGGCAGGAGGAGGACTCCAAGAAGGGTGGTGACCCCAACGAGGACATTCACGGCAAGCCCCGCCAGCGCCGGCGGGCCGCGGACTTCCCAGGGCATCGCGGAGAGGAAATGGACCCAGCGGACCGGCTCGGTTGGTTGCCGGCCGCTCACCCTTCCCTCAAGGTAGTGGCCGAGCTCATGGGGGAGGATGGCGCCGGCCAGCGGGAGGCGCACGAGCCAGTTGAGCCAGGCCGATCGGCCACGGAAGGACGTAGCGACAAGCGACGGGGTCTGCTCTACAGCCGGTTTTCCGACAACCGTGATTGTGCGCTCCGGTTCCTTCCCGTAATCCTCCATGCTCTTGAAGTATCGGAACTCCACCTGGTGGA